>CAZAWA010000027.1:0-3530 GCA_964488675.1 uncultured Oxalobacter sp.
CGCATGATAGGCGCGCAAAAGCAGGACATGCTCATCCCGCTGGCAGCTGTCGCCGCCGCCGCGCTGGCCGCGCGCAGCAGCCCGGAAGCAGCGCAGGCGCTGGTGATGAGCGGCATGGGGATTGCCGCGCAGCGCCAGCTCAATTTCAGCCGCGAAGTGGAGCGCGAGGCAGATCGCATCGGTTTTCGCATCCTCGGAACATCCGGCTACGATCCGGCCGGCATGACGGTGTTCTTCGGACGGATGCAGACCGCATCGCGCGGCTATTCGGATACGACGCCGTCCTACCTGCGCACCCACCCGATGACAACCGAGCGCATCGCCGACATCCAGGCGCGCATCCGCGAACTGCGCTACCGTCAGCGCGCCGACAGCGTCGATTACCACCTGATCAAGGCGCGTCTGCGCGTGCTGCAGGACGGCACCACCCACGGCCTGATCGAAGCCGAGCGCGCCTTCAACGAGCAGCTTGCGCTCAAAACCCGGCTGCAAACCCTGTCCGCGCATTACGGCCTGGCGCTGGTGGCTTTGAAGCGCGGCGATCATGCCAAGGCTCGCTCCCTGCTGCAACAGGCGCGCCGCGAAGCGGGCGATCCTCTGGCGGCATCGAAAAATCCGATTTTTGTCAGCACTTCCATCGACATCCTGATGGCAGCCGGGCAGGCCGGCGAAGCGGTGAAGGAAGCCAGCCGGGCGCGGGAAACCTTTTCACTGTCGCGCGGCATCGCGCGCCAGTACGGCGATGCCTTGCTCGCCGCCGGACGGATTGAGGATGCCGCAAGCTACCTGCGCGACCAGGTTCAGCATTATCGGCAGGAGCCGCAACTGCATCATCAACTGGCGAAGGCCTATTCGATACAGGGCAAGCGGGCACTGATGCACCTCACACTGGCGGAAGCCTACGGTCTGTCGGGCAGCCTGTCGTCTGCGATGGAACAGCTTGCCATGGCGCGGCGCGCGCCGGATGTGTCGTTCTACGAGCACTCCGTCATTGATGCGCGCGAACGCGAGTGGCAGACATTGCGAAAAGAACAAATCAAGGAAGGCAAAAAGCCGCGTTAGCAAGCGGCATTTTGACCGAACCCACAGGGACGCGGGTAACTGCGATTAAATCAGTGCCTCCCTAGCCTTGATACATTCTGTTTTTATTTCTTCTGAAAGCACACTCATGAGCGCCGAGATCGCGAGCCTTCTGGTCATTGTTGCCATCGCAATTGGCGGCTACGCCATCTACCGCCTATACAGCAGTGTGCAGAAGCGGAAAAACGAAGCGCTGTATTCGCCGAAAAAATTCAAGGAATGGATGGCCACGCAGGGATTTTCGCCAGATGACTGGTCATTTTTCCACGGAACAGGCATCGCACTCAAGCCGGGAGACGAGCGCATCGCCGTGTACCGCAATGGCTCTGGCGCGTTCTATCTCCTCGCTCAAATCGCCTCAATCAAGACTTACCGCGCTGTCGAAAATGTCAGACCGCTTGGCGCAGCGCCCGGCGTTGTGAAACAGAGGGACATCCTGCGTTTCAACATTGACATCGAGCTCAAGCAAGCAGGTTCGCCAATCAAAATACTGCTCGAAAGCCAAAGCCTGATGCAAGCGTGGGAGCAGCGCCTGAAAACGCGCCTTGCCTGAACACAAGGCATTAAATTGGGGTCAGAGTCGAATATTGCTGGCAATACTTCGATTTCCGACCCCGATTTTGCACCGATTCCTTGCATGGCATTCTGCCAAATCAAGACAATTGCACTTCTGCCGTTAAACAGGAATAAGCGTTAGCGGAAATACGGAGTGTGCAATGAAAATCGAATCATCCGATGTCGTGCTGGCATCAGCCAGCATGGCCAGTAGCAGGCGCGAAGTGCGCGAATCGCTGCGCGCGTGGGTCGGCGACACCCGCCCCGATTTTGAGGGGAACGGTCGTGTAAGCCAACCGGAAAGCAGCGCACTCGTCAGCCTGTCCGAAACGGGCAAGACCGCGCAATCGGCCGAAACGCAGGCGCTCAATGAAATCGACGAAGCCGTCGAGAACGATCCGAGAATGCGGTTGATCAGAATTCTGATCGAATTCATGACCGGCAAGGAAATCCGCTTCGTGCGTGCGGAGGATGTGGCGCAATCAGGCAGCAAAATATCTGCGCCTTCTTCTGCGCCATCGTCGGCAGCGCCGCCAGCCGAAAGAGCGGGATACGGCATTGAATACGACTACCACGAGTCCTACGCCGAGTCGGCATCCATGTCGTTTGCGGCAAGCGGCGTGATCCGCACCGCCGACGACAAGGAAATTTCCTTTAATCTGTCACTGCAGATGCAGCGCAGCTATTCACAGGAAACCAATGTCAGCATCCGCGCAGGCGATGCAAGGAAGGTAGACCCGCTGATCATCAATTTTTCCGGCAGCGCGGCACAACTCTCCGAGCAGAAATTTTCCTTCGATCTGAATGCGGACGGCGACAATGAAAACATCCGCTTCGTGCAGGGCAGCGGCTTCCTCGCGCTTGATCGCAACGGCGACGGCAAGATCAACAATGGCAAGGAACTTTTCGGCCCGGTGAGCGGCAACGGCTTTGCCGAGCTCAAAGCACTGGATGAGGATGGCAACGACTGGATTGACGAGATGGATGCAGTCTACCGGCAACTCGCCATCTGGACCAGGGACAACGAAGGCAAGGATGTGCTCTCCAGCCTCAAGCAAAGCACCGTCGGGGCGCTCTATCTTGGCAATGTCAGTTCGCCGTTCGACATCAAGGACAGCCAGAACAACTTGCAGGCGCAAGTGCGCGCGAGCGGCATCTGGTTGTCGGACAGCGGACAGGTCGGCAGCATGCAGCAGATTGATCTGGTCGCGTAGTCCTCTTTCGCAAAACCGCCGCCGCCCTGCCTCCCCCTGCGGCGGAGAGGGGACTATCCCGCGGCCACACAAAAATCCCCGCCTCGCGTTACACTGGCGGCATGAGTCAACACGGAGGGATGCCATGGCAACAGTGATGCAGATTCTTCAGGAGAAAAATAGCAGCAGCGTGTACAGTGTCGCGCCAGGCGCGAGCGTCATGGATGCGGCCAGGATGATGGCGGAAAGGCGCATTGGCGGCCTGCTGGTGACAGAAAATGAAAGAATCGTCGGCATCGTCACAGAAAGAGACTTTGCGCGCCGGCTGGCCTTGTCGGCGTTCCCCTGCGGAGAAATCCTGGTGCGCGAAATCATGAGCGCGCCGGTGCTGTATGTCAGACCGGATCAAACCGGCGCAGAATGCATGGCGCTGATGACGGAAAACCGCCTGCGCCACCTGCCTGTGGTGGATGAGGGAAAATTGATCGGGCTGATTTCGATTGGCGATCTGGTGAAAAATGTGATCTCGCACCAGAAGTTCATGATCGAACAACTCGAACACTACATCCGGGGCGATCTGGGCTGATTCCGTGCAGGCGCATTCACGGCACGGCCATGGCGCACGAAATTGAATATTGGCGAAGTGATGGTTGGCGTTGTGACAGACGCAACGGAAAAACTGGCATCCCCAAGGGGATTCGA
>CAZAWA010000027.1:3630-21847 GCA_964488675.1 uncultured Oxalobacter sp.
ACCCCTGTATCCACCGTGAAAGGGTGGTGTCCTAGGCCTCTAGACGATGGGGACAGCGATCTGTCCGGCTCCGTCACATCCGATAGGTGACGAAACAGCCTTGCTTGCTGGCGAATCCTGAATGCCCAAGCTGTGAAAACCTGGCATCCCCAAGGGGATTCGAACCCCTGTATCCACCGTGAAAGGGTGGTGTCCTAGGCCTCTAGACGATGGGGACACTGTTACGACCAATGCGATACCAAAGGTATGGCAGTTTTGCTGGTGGAGGTAAGCGGGATCGAACCGCTGACCCCTTGCATGCCATGCAAGTGCTCTCCCAGCTGAGCTATACCCCCGACAAAGAAACGAGATTATAGCAAAGTTTTTCTCACTGTAAATGCGGCAGTGCCAAATTGTCCCGTCAGAGATGTTTTTCGATCCGCGAAAGCACGGTATCGCGCCCGAACAGATGGACTACCGCATCAATCGACGGTGTCTGCAACTGGCCCGTCAGCACGAGACGCATCGGCATGGCGAGTTGCGGCATCTTGATCTTGTGCGTTGCCAGCACACCCTTGAGCATGCCGGACAGCGCTTCGCGATCCCAGTCAACCGTCCGGCATTGCTGCGCATAATCCGCCAGGGCGGCGCGCGAGGCATCGTTCAGATGCGTCGTCAGCAATGCCGCATCCGGATTCGGCTCACGATAAAACAGCATGGCGGCATCAGCCAGTTCTGCGATCGTGTTGGCACGCTCTTTAAACAGCGCAATCACCGGCTGCAGCGGCGGTGCATTGTCAAAGTTCGCGCCGTCCCGTTCAAGGAACGGGCGTGCCAGCGACGCCAGGCGCGCGTCATCGGCGTGGCGGATGTAGTGGTTGTTCAGCCACGCCATCTTTTCCATGTTGAACTGGGCGGCCGACTTGGACAGATGGTCAAGATCGAACCAGGCACAAAATTGTTCCATCGAAAAAATTTCGTCGTCGCCGTGGCTCCAGCCCAGACGCGCGAGATAGTTCAGCACCGCCTCCGGCAGATAGCCCTGCTCCGGATAATCCATCACGCTGACCGCGCCGTGGCGCTTGGACAGCTTCTCGCCATCAGCGCCGAGAATCATCGGCAGGTGCGCATACTGCGGCAAGGATGCGCCCAAGGCTTGCAGGATATTGATCTGGCGGGGCGTATTGTTCACATGGTCGTCACCGCGGATCACCGGAGGGATGTTCATGTCCCACGCGTCAACCACGACGAAGAAATTGTAGTTCTGCGGGCCGTCCCGGCCGCCGCTCACCAGATGTTCGAGTTCCGGGTTGGAAATCGTGATCGGCCCCTTGACCAGATCGTTCCAGGTCACGCCACCATCGGGCGGATTCCTGAAGCGCACCACCGGCTGACGACCGTCCGGTATCGGTGGCAGCACCTTTCCCGGCTCGGGGCGCCAGGTGCCGTCATAACGCCATTTCTCGCCGGCCTCGCGCTGGCGCACACGCATCGCCTCGACTTCTTCCGGCGACGAGTAGCAGTAATAAGCCGTGCCGTCCGCCAGCATCCTGGCGATCACTTCACGGTAGCGATCCATATGCCGCATCTGGTAGAACGGTCCTTCGTCGTGCGCCAGACCCAGCCATTGCATGCCGTCGATGATCGCCTGCACCGCTTCCGGCGTGGATCGTTCCACATCCGTGTCCTCGATGCGCAGAATGAATGAACCGCCAAAATGGCGGGCATACGCCCAGGAAAACAGCGCGGTGCGTGCGCCGCCAAGGTGGAGGAAGCCGGTCGGGCTGGGAGCGAAACGGGTGCGAACAGTCATGTCGAGGTGTACCCAAGCAAATCAAGGGGGCTATTTTACCGTGCTGGCGCTGGCATTTGTGCGCAAAACATACACATCCGGGCATTAACGGCAAGAAACTTGTCAGATTTGACAACCATCAAGAATTGTAACGAAATATGTCAATACAATTGTCAGGCGTCATCGTTATTTTGGGTTCATCCCCTCTCCAGCGAATCACCGTTGTTCCATTTCTGTCAAATCCAGGTTGAAAGGAGTTCAGCATGAAACGCATCATCCAGTTTTTCCTCCTCGCTTTTGCTGCCGTAATCATGGCCGGTTGCGTCACGCCGTACGATGTCAGCTACACGGCCGAGTCCGGCGTCACCCATTCCACTTTGAATGAGGCCATGCTGTTTGCGCGCGGTTCTGCCGTCCTGAAGAAAGGCAGCGGCAAGGAACTCGACAAGATAGCAACCGAACTGAAAAAGTCCGACAACAAGTTCACCGTTCAGGGTCACACCGATTCCACCGGCACCGAAGCCGGCAACCTGAAGCTGTCGCAAAAACGCGCCGATGTCGTCAAAGCGGCCCTGATCAAGCGCGGCATCAAAGCTGAGCGCGTCCGTTCGAAGGGCTATGCTGCAACCCGGCCCGTCGTGAAAGATGCAAAGACCGCAGCAGATCATCAGAAGAACCGTCGCGTCGTCATCGTTTTCATGGATGACATCTCGGCACCCAACAAGTAAGCACTATTGTTTCGCGGCAGTATCGACGGCAGTGTCGCGCAAGCGGCACTGCCTTTTTTGTCATGCCTGAAAATCGGGCTCGAAATCCAGCCGTTCCTTGCCGGAAAAAACAAGAAAGTGTCGCCCGCTGCATCGCCCAAGCAAAGACATGCCGACCCGGCTCGCGACCGCATGTCCCATCTGGGTGGTGCCCGAGCGCGACATCAAAAACGGAATTCCCATTTGCGCACCCTTGATCACCATTTCCGATGTCAGGCGACCTGTGGTGAAGAAAACCTTGTCGCCACCCGGCAAGCCATCAAGCCACATCTTTCCGGCGATAGCATCGACCGCGTTGTGCCGGCCGATATCCTCGACGAAATAGAGCAACTCTCCTGCGGATGAAAACAGCGCGCAGGCATGCACCGATCCCGCCTGCTTGTAGATGGACTGTTGCGTGCGGATAGCATCGACAATGCGGTAAATCGTGCTTTGGCAAAGCCGCGCATCCTGCGGCAACGCGATGGATTCAATGTCGTCCATCAGGCCGCCAAACACCGTACCCTGCCCGCAGCCGGTGGTCACCACTTTTTTCGCGGTTCGTTCTTCGATATTCTCCACCCCGCTGCGCGTGGTGACTGCAACCGCCTCGACTTCCCAGTCCACCTGCACGGCGGCGATATCTTCAATGGAATGGATAAAGCGCTGATTGCGCAGATAGCCAACGGCGAGCGCCTCCGGACTGGCGCCCATGGTCATCAGCGTAACCAGTTCGCGCTTGTCCAGGTACAGCGTCAACGGCCGCTCGGCGGGAATATGGGTGCGGCTTACACGGCCGCGCTCATCGGTCACCTCGAGTTCGGCGATCAGGGGTGCAGAAGCGTGAGAAACAAGAGGTTTTTGCATGGCCGTGATCATAGACTATCCGACGAGTCCGCACGCGGACTCGTCGATCTGATTATCAGACCGCCATCCGTTCCAGTATTTGACCGCCGCCGAAACTGACCTGTTGAGGCGCAACGCCCCCCGGCGACACGCGCACCGCGCAGTACTTGAACTCCGGAATTTTGGCCACCGGATCGAGCGCAGCGTTGGTCACGCGATTGATCGCTGCTTCGTAGTAACAGAACGGAACGAAGACTGCGCCTCGTGGCGTGCCTTCATCTGCCCGTGCATACAGCGCCACCTGACCGCGCCGCGATTCGATCGTGATCAGCTCGCCCGGCTTGACGCCAAAGTCTTCCATATCGAGCGGATGCACCAATGCAACCGGATCGGGTTCCAGCGCGTCGAGCACGCCGGAACGGCGCGTCATGCTGCCGGTATGCCAGTGTTCCAATTGGCGGCCAGTAATCAGCACGACGGGATATTCCTCGTCCGGC
Organism: uncultured Oxalobacter sp.; assembly: GCA_964488675.1. GTDB lineage: Bacteria > Pseudomonadota > Gammaproteobacteria > Burkholderiales > Burkholderiaceae_D > QZKY01. The sequence goes on from CAZAWA010000027.1 coordinate 7,491, forward strand.
CTTTCGTTTGCCGGAATCACATCGGCTGGCACGAAGCGCGCACGGCCGGTCTGCGTCGGGAAGGATTTGACGAAGATGACCGGCTCGCCCGGATCGCCTTCGTGCGGGCAGGGATAGGTGACGGAGCCGCGGCTTAACAACCTGCCCCAGGTGACGCCCCCAATGCTGGGCATGATGCGACGCATTTCGTCGAACACATCGGAAACATCGCCATAATGCCATTCCAGCCCCAGTCGTGCAGCGAGCTGCTGGATGATCCAGATATCCTGACGCGCATCGCCCGGCGGATCGATAGCCTGACGGCCAAGCTGCAACAGGCGATCGGTATTGGTGAACGAGCCAGTCTTTTCCGGGAAGGCCGAAGCCGGAAGGATCACATCGGCAAGGTACGCCGTCTCCGTCAGGAAAATGTCCTGCACCACCAGGTGATCCAGCGCAGCGATCGATTCGCGCGCATGATTGGCATCCGGATCGGACATCGCGGGATTTTCGCCCATGATGTACATGCCTCTGATCTCGCCATGATCGATCGCGTGCATTACCTCAACCACGGTCAGACCCGGCTTGTCGTCGAGCGTCATGCCCCAGGCGGCTTCGAACTTGTGGCGAGCCGCGAGGTTGTCCACGCGCTGGTAGTCCGGGAACATCATCGGGATCAGCCCGGCATCGGACGCACCCTGCACATTGTTCTGGCCGCGCAACGGGTGCAAGCCCGTGCCGGGCCGGCCGATCTGACCGGTCATCAGCGCCAGGGCAATCAGACAGCGCGCGTTGTCGGTGCCGTGCACATGCTGCGACACGCCCATGCCCCAGAGAATCATCGATGCGCGCGATGTCGCATACAGTCGCGCGACATATCGGATGGTCTCGGCGTCGATGCCGCAAATTGGCGCCATTTCTTCGGGGCTGTAGGAATCGACATTCCTGACCAAGTCCTCGTAGCCGATCGTGCGGTTGGAAATGAAATTGCGGTCAACCAGTCCGTCATGCACGATCACATGCATCATCGCGTTCAGCAGCGCCACATCGGCATCCGGCTTGAACTGCAGGAAGCGGTGCGCCAGGCGCGACAACTCGGTCATGCGCGGATCGGCAACGATCAGTTTCGAGCCATTGTCGACAGCATTCTTGATCCAGCTCGCGCCAACCGGATGGTTGACTGTCGGATTTGCACCGATCAGAAAAATGACTTCCGCTTTGGTGACATCCATCAGCGGGTTGGAGACCGCACCGGAACCGATACCCTCCAGCAGCGCCGAGACCGACGACGCATGGCACATGCGGGTGCAGTGGTCGACATTGTTGCTGCCGAAGCCGGTGCGCACCAGCTTCTGGAACAGATAGGCCTCTTCGTTGCTGCCCTTGGCGGAACCAAAACCTGCGAGCGAACGCTTGCCGTGCGTGTCGCGAATATCCTTTAGCCTGCCGCCCGCAAAATCCAGCGCCTCTTCCCAGGTCGCTTCGCGAAAAACCTGCATGACATTATCCGGATCCATCTCGAACAAGGTATTTTTCGGCGGCGCATCCTTGCGGCGAATCAGCGGCTTGGTCAGGCGCTGTGGATGGTGGGCGTAGTCAAAACCGTAGCGTCCCTTCACGCACAGGCGCCTGTGGTTCGCTGGGCCATCGCGACCTTCGACGAACAGAATCTTGTTGTCCTTGACATTGTAGGTAAGCTGGCAGCCCACGCCGCAGAACGGGCACAACGAATCGACCTTCTTGTCCGGAATGGTCAGCGCGACTTCGCGTGCCGGCATCAGTGCACCAGTCGGACACGCTTGCACGCATTCACCGCAGGCAACGCAGGTCGATGCCCCCATCGGATCGTCCATGTCGAACACGATCTTCACCTGATCGCCGCTGAATGCCAGACCGATCACGCCGTTAACCTGCTCCTCGCGGCACGCCCGCACGCAGCGAGTGCACTGGATGCAGGCGCCTAGATTCACCGCAATTGCCGGGTGAGACAAGTCGTGCGCCACCGCTTCGCGGGAACCGAAACGAGGCTTACCTACTTGCAGCTTTGTCGCCCACTTGTCGACCTCGTTGTTCAGCGTGTAATGCGCCTCCGGCATGTTCGATTTAAGCAGTTCCACCACCATGCGCTGCGACTTCACCGCGCGCGCATTGTTGGAGATGACCTCCATCCCTTCTCGCGGGTTGCGGCAGCATGACGGCGCCAGCACCCGCTCGCCCCGAATCTCTACCACACACGAACGGCAGTTGCCCGCCGTATCGAGCGAGTCCTGATAGCACAGACGGGGAATCTCCACGCCCTCCCGCTGTGCAACCTCCAGGATGGTTTCCGTTTCCTTGCAAGTCACGGCTTTCCCGTTCAACCGGAAGGTGACTTTCTTGGCATCTTGCTGCTTGATTTCGTTTCGGGTTATCGCATTCATGTTGTTCTCTCAACGGTCTGACAAGGCAAGACTTACTTCAATTCATCCGGGAAGTACTTGATTACGCAATCGAAGTTGTTCGGCGCAGCCTGACCCAGACCGCAAATCGAGGCGTCACGCATCACGCCAGACAAATCCTGCAAGAGCCGCACGTCCCACTTGTCTTCATTGAGCAAATCAAGCGATTTGCTGGTGCCTTCGCGGCAGGGCGTGCACTGGCCGCAGGATTCATGCTTGAAAAAATTCATCGTGTTGCGCGCAGCATTGACCGCCGTGTCCTTGTCGGACAACACGATCACAGCCGCCGAACCAATGAAACAGTCGTACGCCTGCAGCAAACCAAAATCAAGCGGAATGTCACCCATCGTCGCGGGCAGTATGCCGCCGGACGCGCCACCCGGCAGGTAGGCATAGAACTTGTGGCCATCCTGCATGCCGCCGCAATATTCGTTGATCAGTTCCGTCACGGTGATGCCGGATGGCGCGAGTTTCATGCCTGGATCCCTGACGCGTCCGGAAACGGAGAACGAGCGCAAACCCTTGCTGCCGTGCCGCCCCTGCGAAATGAACCAGGCCGTGCCGCGCTCAAGGATTTCGCGCACCCAGTGCAGCGTTTCGAAATTGTGCTCCAGCGTCGGACGGCCGAACAATCCAACTTGCGCCACATATGGCGGTCGCAGTCGCGGCATGCCGCGCTTGCCTTCGATCGACTCGATCATCGCGGATTCTTCGCCGCAGATATATGCCCCCGCACCGCGCCGCAGATGAATTGTCGGCATTTCCGCGATCGGCGGATCGGCTTTCAGTTTATCCAGTTCGGACTCCAGCAGCGCACGACAGCCATGGTATTCGTCGCGCAGGTAAATGTAGATTTCATCGATGCCAACCGCCCACGCCGCGATCAACATGCCCTCCATGAAGCGGTGCGGGTCGCGCTCCAGATAGTAGCGATCCTTGAAGGTACCGGGTTCGCCTTCGTCAATGTTCACCGCCATCAGGCGCGGTCCCTCCTCATTGCGAACGATGTTCCACTTGCGTCCCGCCGGAAAGCCGGCGCCACCCATGCCACGCAGGTCGGAATGTTCCATCATCTTGAAAACGGAATCGATGTCACGGTGGCCGGCGACACAATCCTGCAACAGCTTGTAGCCGCCCTTCGACTGGTATTCCATATAATCGATATAGGGCTCCGGCTCGTGCGTGAAATGGCCGGACGCAACCGCCTCCTCGACCGTGGCTATGGTCGCGCGTTTGACAGGGCGCTGGCCAACAACCACCGCCGGCGCATCCTCGCAGCGGCCAATACACGGCGCGGGGATCACACGAACTTCCTTGCCCAGAATTGTCGGCAACTTGGCGAGCAAATCCTTGGCGCCCGCCATTTCGCAGGAAAGGCTCTCGCATACGCGCACCGTAATTGCGGGCGGCGGCGCTTCACCCTCTTTTACCACCTCGAAATGGTGATAGAAAGTCGCCACTTCATATACCTCAGCCTGGGGGATGCGCATTTCCTGAGCCAGAGCGGCCAGATGCGGGGCCGGCAGATGCCCGAAGTGATCGTTGATGACATGCAGGTGCTCGATCAGCAAATCCCGCTGGCGGGACGCATCGCCCAGCAGCGCCTGCACCTCAACCAGCGCCTGGGTATCGACCCTGCGCCCCTTGGGCGCTTCCCGCTTGCGCTGCTTGCTTGCCCCTTCAACCACTATCGGAATAATCCTTTGACTCATGTCGACCCCATAAGAAACCGACCTCGCAAGCGATAGTCGGCTGATATACGAAAACCCCGAATAACTGATCAACACACGCCTTATCACTTCGGCAGTGCCGTTCCAAACAACGATGCCATTTGGTTCGTTGATGAATTGTAATGCCAAACAAAAAAGTGCGTTGGATTCAGATCAAGGATTCCCTATGCCGCAAATGGACAAATAAAAACCGCCCGCAGGTTTCCCTGCGGGCGGCTTGCCTTGCTGCGAGCCAGCGAGCTGGCTTGAGATATTAAGAAAACATCTTGACTGTCTGAAGCGCAGTCTGCCAGATGCCGTAAGACATCGGGATCAGAACAACGAGCCAGGCGCCAATCAGCTTGCCAGCAGAAGTCGGCTTGCTTACCCGAACATCTCCGGATGCCTGTGCCGCTGCGACTTTCTCATACAGCGCCGCCTGATTGGCTGCCACTTCCGCTTCGCTCATGTGGTGCTTGGTGGGTACCGCACGAACCAGCATGGTGCAAATGAAGCCAACAACCAGGAAACAGGCCATGATGTACAGCGTGACGCTGTAAGCCTGTGCCTTGGGTACGCCAGCATTAATCTGGGAGTCGCGCATCAGGTTGATGATCAGCGGGCTGACCAGACCGGCACAGGACCAGGCTGTCAGCAAGCGACCGTGGATCGCGCCGACAAACTGGGTGCCAAACAGGTCAGCCAGATAAGCCGGAATCGTTGCAAAGCCGCCGCCGTAGAAGGTCAGACAGACGCAAACTGCGGCCAGGAACATAACCAGATTCAGGCCGGCTGCCAGCGTCGGCAGCGAAGCGTACAGAAGTGCGCCACCGAGGAAGAAGATGAGGTAAGTCATCCTGCGACCAATGATGTCGGACAGCGATGCCCAGAAGAGACGGCCGGCAATGTTAAACAGTGACAGCAAACCGGCAAAACCGGCAGCGATGGTCGCCACCTGACCGCGTTGTGCAGCAGTCAACGAGTCATACGGCACGCCCGGCAAGCCGATCAGGTTACCGGCAAACACCTCCTGCAGCAATGGCGAAGCCATGCCGATCACGCCGATGCCAGCAGATACATTCAGGAACAGCATCGCCCAGCAAAGCCAGAACGACAGTGTCTTCATCGACTGGTTGGTGCCGACATTGAACGCGCTGGCTGCAATCAGGCCACCGTGGCCATCATCCACCATATTGCCGGTGTTCTTGGGCACATAGCCGGCTGGCACAAAATCAGGCGGAGAAACGCGGATGGAGAATGCGCCCGTCAGCATGAAACAACAGTAAACAATGCCTAGCGTCAGGAAGGTTTGCCACACACCGGTGGTGGTCGGGGTGGAATACATGTTCATCAGCCAGTTTGCAAGCGGTGCGCCAATCATGGCGCCGCCGCCAAAGCCGCCGATTGCAAAACCGGTCGACATGCCGACACGATCCGGGAACCATTTAATCAGCGTTGAAACCGGCGTGATGTAGCCGAGGCCCAGGCCGATACCGCCAATCACAGCGCCCAGCCAGATGATCCAGAGCTGGTGGGTGAAGCTGCCAATCGATGCCATCAGCATGAAGCTGACCCAGCAGGTGCAGGAAACCACAGCGCACTTGCGCGGGCCGACATGCTCAAGCCAGTTGCCCAAAACCGCCGTGGTCGCACCAAGCATGAAGAACAGGATCGCGAAAACCGTGCTGGCCATCGTGACCTGCCAGTCGCAAGTGGTGGTAAAGAGCTGACCAAGAAAGCCGACATCCGCCGGGCAGGTAATCGCTTTGCCCAGGCCTTTTTCGAGGCCCAGCATGCGGGACATCGGCAGCCAGAATACGGACATGCCGTAGCCCATGCCGATGCACAGGTGAATCATAAGGGCGGTTGCAGGAACCATCCAGCGGTTGAAGCCTTCGCCCGCAATGGTGTATTCCTTGCCGAGACGCTTAAACATAATAAATACTCTCCAAGAATAAAAAAAGGAAGACCCCAAAAATGTGCCCACAACTGCACCAATGAGGCATTCGCACACGAACCCCAAGCTTTACAGAGCGCGATTTTACCACTGGATATTCCTATAGGCTATATGCTATTTTTTGCATAAAGTCCGGCCTCAGCGCTACAATGCGCCATGTACAAAGTCTCGATTGAACCCCACTGGCGCATCTCTTACGGCAAAAACGCCGCTATCGACACGGCATTGCTGCTCCGACTGTTGTCAGCCATACAATCTCAGGGGGCTATTTTTCAGGCAGCCAAGACGGTAAACCTGTCATATCGCCATGCCTGGGGGCTTTTGCGCGAGGCAGAAGAGATTTTTGGCGGAACCTTGCTGGAAAAGCAACGGGGGCGCGGCACCCGCCTGACCCATCTTGCCACCACTCTGCTTTGGGCGGACAAGCGCATAGCGGCGCGTCTGTCGCCGACGCTGGAGAGTCTTTCCTCCGAACTGGAAACCGAATTGGGCAAAAGTGTGTTGGGGGCGCACAACACCGTGCGCCTGATCGCGCGCCACGGTTTTGCAGTCGAGGCACTGGTCAAGCGCATCATCGCGGCCGAGGTGCCGGTTGAGTTCCGCTACCTGAGCAGCACCGGCGCCATCGCCGCGCTGGCAAGGCAGGAGTGCGACCTGGCCGGCTTTCATATTCCGCTGGGCGATTTCGAAGCCGATGCGGTCAGGCGCTTCACTCGCTGGCTGGACCCGGAGCAACATTGCCTGATTCATCTTGCCATGCTGAACCAGGGTTTGTTCCTTGCGCCCGGCAATCCGAAAAACATTCTTTCGCTGGTTGATCTGGCGCGCCCGGAGGTGCATTTCGTAAACCGGCAGATCGGTTCCGGCACGCGCATGCTGCTGGAAATGCTGCTGGAAAAAGCTGGCATGCAGCCATACGCAATCAATGGTTTCGATACCGAAGAATTCACCCACGCCGCGATCGCTGCCTATATCGCCAGCGGCATGGCCGATGTGGGTTTTGGGGTGGAAACCGCCGCCCGCCGTTTCGGGCTGGATTTCATCCCGCTGGTGCAGGAACGGTATTTCTTCGCCGCCGAACGCGAAGCGATGCAAAAGCCGCCTCTGAGCGATGTCATCACCATCCTGCAAAGTGACGACTTCAAAAAGCAGGTCAACCAGCTTGTCGGCTACGACGCCAGCGACACTGGCCGCGTCCTGACCCTCGACGAGGCGTTCGCGCATTAGACAGCGTGCCGCCCCGCTTAACTTCCGCAATCTTATAATAACGCGCCGCGTTATTATTTTGCCCGGAAACGGCCAGGCATCGCCACTTTGAGCACAAAAACCCTAAATTTGCACAAATTTTAGGCAAAAAAGAGCGTCAAATAAGCGAAAAAGCAGGGAGTATGTGCCTATATCTGCCTAATTGCCAGAGCTGACAAGCCGGATAATAAATGCTCCCGGTGAGTATGTCTTTTCAGCGAAGTTCGACCGTTATCGGCGGGAATTTGCCCGACATGTCCTTCGGCCGTTGCGCCACCCGCGCCGCAATCTTGCGTGCGATGCCCTTGTAGATCTGCGCCACCGCGCCATCCGGGTCGGCCACCACGGTCGGCTTGCCGCTATCCGTATGCTCGCGCACCGACAGCAGCAACGGCAGCGCGCCGAGAAAGTCAACGCCGTATTCGGCACACATCCGCTCCCCGCCACCCTCGCCGAAGATGTGTTCGGCATGGCCGCAGTTCGAACAGATGTGGGTGCTCATGTTTTCCACCACGCCGAGAATCGGGATATTTACCTTCTCGAACATTTTCAAGCCCCTTTTCGCATCCAGCAGCGCGATGTCCTGCGGCGTGGTGATGATCACGGCGCCGGTTACCGGCACTTTCTGCGCCAGCGTGAGCTGGATGTCGCCGGTGCCGGGCGGCATGTCGACGATCAGGTAGTCAAGGTTGCGCCAGTTGGTCTGGTCGATCAGTTGCTGCAAGGCTTGCGTGACCATCGGGCCGCGCCAGACCATGGGCTCGTCCGAGTTGATCAAAAAACCGACCGATGACACCTGAATGCCGTGATTTTCCATCGGCTCCATGGTTTTGCCATCCCTGGTTTCCGGCCGGCCAGAGATGCCCATCATCATCGGTTGCGACGGGCCATAGATATCGGCGTCCAGCAAGCCAACCGCCGCCCCTTCGGCCGCCAGCGCCAGCGCAAGGTTTGCCGCCGTGGTTGATTTGCCGACACCGCCCTTGCCGGACGCGACAGCAATAATGTTTTTCACATTGCTCCTGGGCTTGATGCCACCCTGTACGCCGTGCGTAGCGATTCTGGTCGTCACCTCTACATTGATAACCCCGACACCGGGAATCGCCCTCAACGCATCCGCGACTGACTGGCGCATGCTTTCGATCTGGCTTTTTGCCGGATAACCCAGTTCAATCGTCAGCGACACGCCACCTCCATCAATCTTGAGGTTCTTGATTGATTTTGAAGACCCGAAATCCTTGCCAGTGTTGGGATCAATGGCCTTTGCCAGTGCCTGCCGGATGGTTTCTGCGGTAATGCTCATACATTCTTCTCCTTTGCCAGCCGTGGAGTCTAGCGCAAAATCACGGGCCGGTCAGCACGCGCCTATTTCGCCGCAAGCCATCCGGCTGGTAAAATGGAAATTCCCTCTTTCAAAATTGCAACAATCATGACTCGCAAGCTGTTCGTCACCACCGCCCTGCCTTACGCCAACGGCCCCTTCCACATCGGCCACATCATGGAATACATCCAGGCCGACATCTGGGTGCGGTTCCAGCGCATGCAGCAGGACAATGGCAAGCCGCGCGAAGTGCATTTCGTTTGCGCGGATGACGCCCATGGTGCGCCGATCATGATCGCTGCGGAAAATGCCGGCGTGACGCCGCAGGAGTTTGTGGCGAAGATCGCAAGCGGTCGCCAGCAGTATCTGGACGGCTTTCATATTTCCTTCGACAACTGGCATTCAACCGACGGGCCGGAAAACCATGAACTGTCGAAACAGATTTACCGCAACCTGAAAGCGGCCGGATTCATCGCAACCAAGACCATCGAGCAATTTTTCGATCCGGTCAAGAACATGTTCCTGCCCGATCGCTACATCAAGGGCGCGTGCCCGAAATGCGGCGCCCCGGAGCAGTACGGTGACGCATGCGAAGCGTGTAGCGCGGTGTATGCGCCAACCGAACTGAAAAACCCGTACTCAACGCTGACCGGCGCCACGCCAGTGATGAAATCGTCCGAGCATTTCTTTTTCAGGCTGTCCGACCCGCAGTGCGTCGCTTTCCTGCGCGAGTGGGCGCTGGGTGATGTCGATGGCGTGCCGCGCCTGCAACCTGAAGTCGCGAACAAGGCGCGCGAGTGGCTGGGCGATGACAGTGAGGGGCTGGGCGACTGGGACATCAGCCGCGACGCGCCCTACTTCGGCATCGAAATCCCGGACGAGCCGGGAAAATATTTCTATGTCTGGCTGGACGCGCCGGTCGGCTACCTGGCGTCGCTGAAAAATTATTTTGGCAAGACCGGACGCGACTACGACGCGTTCATGGCCGACCCCAATACCGAGCAGTACCACTTCATCGGCAAGGACATCACTTACTTCCACACCCTGTTCTGGCCGGCGATGCTGAAATTTTCCGGCATGCGCGTTCCAGACAATGTTTTCGTGCACGGTTTCATCACCGTGTCCGGTCAAAAAATGTCCAAGTCGCGCGGCACCGGCATCTCGCCTTTGCGTTACCTTGATATTGGCATGAACCCGGAATGGCTGCGCTACTACATCGCTGCCAAGCTGAACGCCCATGTCGAGGATGTGGACTTCAACCCCGAGGATTTCGTTGCGCGCGTGAATGCGGATCTGATAGGCAAGTATGTAAATATCGCCAGCCGCTCGGCCAACTTCATCTCCAAAAAATTCGGCGGCAAGATCACCGCCAAACTGGCGCCCGAAAACGAAGGCTTTCTCGACGGGCTGCGCAGCGCCGCTGTTGAAATAGCGGAGTGCTACGAGGAACGCGAATTCAGCCGCGCACTGCGCATGATCATGCACCAGGCTGACATCATCAACGCGTATGTGGACCAGCACAAACCCTGGGTGCTAGCGAAAGATCCGGCCAGCGAGCCGGCCCTGCACGAAGTGTGCAGTTGCCTGCTCGAAGCCTTCCGCGTCCTGACCATCCTCCTGAAACCGGTATTGCCCGAACTCGCAAAGCAAGTGGAATCCCTGCTTAACCTGCAACCGATGATCTGGGAAGACATCGGCAGGCCGCTTGCTGACGGTCACATCGTCAATCCGTACTTGCACCTGATGCAGCGCGTAGACCCCAAGATGCTGGACGCGCTGTTTGATGCACCAGCCACTGCCGAAACACCGACCGCAACGACTGCGGATGCCATCGAGGATATCGCGCCACAAATTACCGTAGACGATTTCGCCAAGGTCGACCTGCGCATCGCTAAAATCGTAAACTGCGAACAGGTTGAAGGCTCCGATCGCTTGCTGCGTCTGACGCTGGATGCAGGCGAAGGCAGGACGCGCAATGTATTCGCCGGCATCAAGTCCGCGTACAAGCCGGAAGAACTGATCGGCAAGCTGACTGTGATGGTCGCGAATCTCGCGCCGCGCAAGATGAAGTTTGGCATTTCCGAAGGCATGGTGCTGGCCGGATCCGCCAAAGACGAGAAGGCCAAACCCGGCATTTACATCCTGAACCCGTGGCCGGGTGCAGAACCGGGAATGCGCATACGATGAGAATTCTCCACAACACGCTGCCTCAACGATGTTTGACAGTGATTAGATATGAGCGATGACATAGGTGACGATTTAAACATTCTGGTCCGGGAGGCCAAACTCGATGACGCGCACCTCGTAGCTGAGCTGACGCGCGCATCATGGGCAGACAAGGTGAGCCCCACTTCAAGCGGCCACCGCGAGTCAGCCGATCTCGTGATCAGGGATCTGAAAAACGGCGGTGGGTTTATCCTGCAAGTCAATGACACGCCAGCCGGATCGGTGCGCTGGCTGCCCACAGACGGCGCACAAAATGTGTGGGAAGTCCGGCGCATGGGTGTCATACCGGTCTACCGCAGCAAGAACCTGTCACAACACCTGCTGGAAGCCGTGATCCACCGCGCTCTGTCATCCGACATCGCCGAACTGCGCCTCGGTGTGCGCGCCGATCAGCCCAAGCTGGTCGACTTCTACGCCGCATTCGGCTTCGATGTCGCGCCGGAGCTGGAGTATCCCCACGACATGCAGCATGAGCCGATACCAACAATGATGCGCCGCGTGTTCAACCGATAAGAAAATGACACAAGATGAACCTGTTTGCCCGTCCGGAATACGAATCCGAATTCACCCAGTTCCTGAAGGGCTGGAAACAACGCGATCCTGGCCTGCAGCAAAGGCAGGACGAGGGGCGCGCGCTGCTCCTGGACAAAATGCCCACTGATCCGGAAGAGCGCGCACGCGCCAACGAGTCAGCTGTAAAGCGCCGCCCCTACGCATATGAATGATGGATAACGCACAAACTGAACCAGAATCTGCCGCGCTGGCAGTGGCGCGGGATTCGACCCCCGATCTGGTCGACGGCATCGCTTTCGCCAAGCTGTATGGCGAGCCGCTGTTCCAGATGCCAAACGATCTGTATATCCCGCCGGGTCTTCTTCAAGTATTAAAGGAGGCGTTCGAAGGCCCGCTGGATCTGCTGCTTTACCTGATCCGCAAGCAAAATTTCAACATCCTCGACATTCCGCTGGCGCAGGTTACTACGCAGTACCTGCAGTATGTCGACCAGATCCGCGAACGCAATCTGGAACTGGCTGCCGAATACCTGCTGATGGCGGCCATGCTGATTGAAATCAAGTCGCGCATGCTGCTGCCGCAGCGCAAAAGTAACCACAACGACGACGCCAATGACCCGCGCGCCGAGCTGGTGCGCCGCCTGCTGGAATATGAGCAGATCAAACTGGCCGCGCAGGAAATCGACGCGCTGCCGCAACTCGGGCGCGACTATGTCACGCCGCATGTAATGGCGGCGCAAAGTCTGGCACCGCGCTGGCCCGATGTGAATGTCATCGACCTGCAAACTGCTTTGCTGGGTGTGATCCGGCGCGCCAAACTGACCGCTCATCACACCATTACGCGCGAAGCACTCTCGGTTCGCGAGCACATGTCCGGCATCCTGCGTCGTCTGAGGTCTGCCGGTTTTGTCGAGTTTGCCGACCTGTTCGAGCAAGCGCAAGGCGTCCCGGTCGTTATTGTCAATTTCATTGCAATGCTGGAACTCGCGAAGGACAACTTGATCGAAATCACCCAGGCTGAAGCACTGGCGCCCATCTATGTCAGGCTGGCATACGGAACCGTTGATGTGAGCGCCGACGCCGACAACGAGGGCTGATTCAGCGCGCCCATTATTGAACCGGCATAAATAATTCCTGACTTTTCGCGCCCCGATTTTTTGCCTATTCCACGCCACTCTTTGTACAATGGGCGTTTCGCTTTGAATTTCGCCCCCTAAAATCATGAAAATCATCTCCTGCGTCAAAGAACTTCGCAACCAGCTATCCGGCCAACTGCGCACGGCTTTCGTGCCCACGATGGGCAACCTGCATGAAGGCCACCTGTCGCTGATGCGACTGGCAAAGAGGCATGGCGACCCGGTTGTCACATCGATTTTCGTGAACCGGCTGCAGTTCGGTCCGAACGAAGACTTCGACAGCTACCCGCGCACCTTCCAGGCCGATGTCGAAAAACTTGAAAAAGAAGGCGTCTATGTCCTGTTTGCGCCAACCGAGAAGGACATGTACCCGGAACCTCAGGAATTCCGCATCCAGCCACCGGAAGATCTGGGCGGCACACTTGAGGGCAAGTTCCGGCTCGGGTTTTTCAACGGTGTGTGCACGGTCGTGCTCAAGCTGATTTCGTGCGTGCAGCCAAGCGTTGCGGTTTTTGGGAAGAAGGATTACCAGCAGCTGATGATCGTTCGCAACATGTGCCGACAGCTCGCCCTGCCGACACAAATCATCGCTGCCGAAACCCGTCGCGCGGACGACGGGCTAGCGCTGTCATCCCGCAATGTCTATCTGTCCCCCGGCGAACGCGCCGAGGCGCCGACACTGTTCCGCGTCCTCAATGAAGTGGCAAACGAGATCAGCATCGGTCATCTCGATACTTACGAACTTGAAACCAAAGCCATGAAAAAGCTGATCCAGCGAGGCTGGCAGCCGGATTACATTTCGATCCGCCGACAATCCGACTTGCAACCGCCGATGGCCGGCGATTTGGCGAGAAGCGAGCCGCTGGTCGTGCTGGCTGCAGCCAGAATCGGCACGACGCGGCTGATCGACAATCTGGAAATTTGAGCGCGCAATACGCTCACTCCATCGCAGCCTTGATGAAATTATAGGCAGCGGCCAGGGCGAAACTGATTGAAATCACTACCAGTATGTATGTGATCGCCCGGTTGATTTTGAGTCCTAAATGCTCTCCCCTGCCTTTCATGCAAACACTCCTGAATTGTTGTTAAGGAAACGCCGCTTTAATCCGTGCTTCCTCAAGCCTCTTGCTTCAACATTTTTTTCCCTATGGAGTCATTCACTTGAAATGACATTTGCTCCCCCACAGAGTCGGCGTAGAAGCTTTCGAAGCTGTTGCTGAAAAACTCGCACTTGATGTGGTACATCCGCTTCTTCCTGTGCACTTTGCCCCACTTGTCGCGGTAAACAATATAGTTTTTGGTTCTTTTCAGCAAATAGACGACATTCCGGTTGACATAGCCGCAGCCGCCAAACAGGGTTTCGCCTTCGTAAGAATAGTTGTTCTTGAACCTGAAAGTCATCGTATGTCCTCGTTGATTCTAGTTTTAGAATTTCATAACCCGGTAATTATAACGATCATCTCATAATCGACACAGTAACTGCGAGATGGATGGCTGATAAATCGACGGGGTTGAGGAGCGAGCAACCAGTCATTGTGACAAACCGATTTTCAGGAATTGGCGAAATGCGCCGAGCCGGCGTGCTCACCGAAATTTATTTTTCGCCCAAGAACCATGAACAGCCCTTGCTGGAACGCAATTTAAGGCAGTATGATCACGGCCTTGCGCAGCATTCAATCCACCTCCGATGAAATTTTGTACTTTTCGGCAGAAAAAGCAAAAGGGGTTGCGCAAGCAACCCCTTTTTTCACTGCGTTTATTCTGGTAGGCCGTGCAGGGGTCGAACCTGCGACCAACGGATTAAAAGTCCGCTGCTCTACCAACTGAGCTAACG
>CAZAWA010000028.1:0-21602 GCA_964488675.1 uncultured Oxalobacter sp.
GCTTTCGCTCGCCCTGCTCAAGTCGCTGGGGCCGGAAGCCATGGCCAGACGCGGCTTGCGCGAAGTGGAGACCGCCGCCCCGCGCCGCTCCGGGAAGATGGAGCTGGCCACCTTCTGCATTGCGGTGTCGGCATTCCTGCTGCTTGAAGCCTGAGCCGCAACAGGAAAACCGGGGTCGGAAAATTCGGGGTCAGAGTCAAAATATCGCTGGCGATATTTGACTGCCGACCCCGGTTTTCCGCCGAATTTTCCGGCCTTGAATCTTCCCTCCGCGATTTTCTCAGCCCGCAAAAGTGCTGAACCCAATTCGATGACAAAGCAACTATTAACGCGGCGCGTTATTATTTGACCTGAAGTGGGCACCCGGCCGACATTTTCGGCCTGAAAACACCCAATTTGCTTAAAAAACAGGCAAAAAATACCTCGAATACGACAATTTTTCTGGAGTATATGCGTGAAAATGGCTAATCGCCAGCGTGGACGCGCCGGATAAAAAATGCTCCCCTGCAGTATGCATTTCCGAACGGGCGCGGCATATTCCGGCGACGAACTGACGCAACGAGTGTGTTGCGCCGAATGTCAACGCTCGCGCAGCGCCCGCCGGTACTGGATAGCCTCGGCCACATGCACCTGTCCGACTGCCGCTGCGCCCGTCAGATCGGCGATGGTGCGCGCCAGTTTCAGCACGCGGTGGTAGGCGCGCGCCGACCAGTTCAGCCGCGAAATCGCGCTGCGCAATAATTGCTCGCCCACCATGTCGGGCTTGCAGTGGCGGTCGATTTCCTTGGTCGTCAGCAAGTTGTTTGCCTTGTTCTGGCGCGCCTGCTGCACTTCGAAAGCGCGGCGCACGCGCGCAGCGATGGTGGCGGACGGTTCGCCGTCTGCCTGCAGCATCAGTTCGTCCTGCGTCAGGGAGCCGACCTGAATCTGCATGTCGATGCGATCCAGTAGCGGGCCCGAAATCCGATCCTGATAGCGCGCCACAATATCGGGTGTGCAGCGGCATTTTCCTGAGTGATGACCGAGGAACCCGCACGGACAGGGATTCATCGCGGCAACCAGCTGGAAGCGCGCCGGGAAATCTTCCTGGCGGGCCGCGCGCGAGATCGTAATCTGACCAGATTCCAGCGGCTCGCGCAGCACCTCCAGCACTTTTCGTTCGAATTCCGGCAGCTCGTCCAGAAAAAGCACGCCGCAATGCGCGAGCGAAATCTCGCCCGGCCGCGGCGATCCGCCGCCACCGACGAGCGCCACGCCGGACGCCGTGTGATGCGGCGCGCGGTAGGGACGCGTTTTCCAGCGGCGGATATTGAAGCCGCCGGTCAGCGATTGCACCGCGGCGGATTCCAGCGCCTCGTCGTCGGTCATCGGCGGCAGGATGCCGGCAAAGCGCGATGCCAGCATGGTCTTCCCGGTGCCGGGCGGCCCCACCATCAGCACGCTGTGGCCGCCGGCTGCCGCCACCTCCAATGCGCGCTTGGCCTGCAGTTGTCCCTTCACTTCAGCGAAATCGGGATAGCTCGGTTGCGCCGCCGTGGCGGTCGGGATGTGGCGCGCCAGCTGGGCGCTGGGGTCGCTTGCGGCGAAGTGGGCGCATACCTGCAGCAGCGAATCGGCAGGCAAAATGGCCGCATCCGCAACCAGCGCAGCTTCGTCGGCACTGCCGCGCGGCAGGATGAAGGCGCGCTGCTGGCCATCGCTGTTGCTGACACGGTGCATGGCATAGGTCATCGCCAGCGCACCGCGAATCGGGCGCAGTTCACCCGATAGGGAAAGTTCACCGGCAAACTCATATTGGTCGAAGGCATCGCCCGGAATCTGGCCGGATGCGGCGAGGATGCCCAGCGCGATCGGCAAGTCGAAGCGGCCGGACTCCTTGGGCAGGTCGGCCGGCGCAAGGTTGACCGTGATGCGGCGGGCCGGCATCTCGAAACGGGAATTCTGCAAAGCAGCGCGCACGCGATCCCGCGCTTCCTTCACCTCGGCTTCGGGCAGTCCCACGATGGTCAGGCCAGGCAAACCGTTGGCCAGATGCACCTCGACCGTGACCTCGGGAGCGGACATGCCCGCCAGGGCGCGGCTTTTGAGAATCGCGAGACTCATTCTTTTGCTATAAGGGCGACGGGCGCTGCGATGTCTTGAGCAGGGCTTCCAGCTCTTCCACCCGCTTTTCCAGTGCTTCGAGCCGCTCCCTGATGCGTGCGAGCTGCAGCGCCTGGGCATCGAACTCCTCGCGCGTGACCATGTCCAGCTTGGACAGCCCCTGTGTCAGCAGGGCGCGAACATTCTTTTCGATGTCCTTGGCGGGCGAGGTTTCCAGTATCTGGTTGATCCTGTTTTGCAGATCGTCGAAAAACTGTTTGGGATCCATGGGTTCTCCATTTGCACTGTTTTGATGCACAACAAGACCGTTGCCCAGTTTGGTGCATATATTTTAGGCAGAATGCTCGCCGGGCGAGCCGATAGCGCCCTCCATGATATCCCCCTCCTTTGCATGATGGCAAAGAATAATTGATGCCATCTTTTTAGTGGCAAAGGACTGGCTGGCACGAGTCCTGCTTAATGAGGTGTGAAACCATCGCGGTTCCAATATTTCACCCAACCGAATACTAACGAAGAAGGAAGAGTCATGAAAAAACTGCTACTTGCCTCGGCAATTGCCACCCTCTGTGTTTCCGCCTTTGCCCAGGCGCCTGAAGCAAAGCCGGAAGAGAAAAAGCAGGATCACGAGGTCAGCTTCAATCTGGGCGTGGCCAGCGAATACCGCTATCGCGGCATTTCCCAGTCCCGTCTTGAGCCTGCATTGTCGGGCGGTGCGGACTATACCCACAACCCGACCGGGCTGTACGCCGGAACCTGGCTGTCATCCATCAAATGGGTGAAAGATGCGGGCGGTGGCAATGCGAATGTCGAAGTCGACCTCTATGCGGGCAAGAAAGGAGAACTGGTAAAAGGCGTATCGTATGACATTGGTGGCCTGTACTACTGGTATCCGGATAACAATCTCAGCCCGCGCGCCAACACCTTCGAACTGTACGGCAAGCTGAGCTACGGCCCGGCCTATGTCAAATATTCCCATTCGCTGACCAACCTGTTCGGATTTGCAGACAGCAAGAACAGCGGCTATCTGGATGTGGGTGCGGACATCGAGATGGGCAGCGGCTACACGCTGAACCTGCATGGCGGCCATCAGTGGGTCAAAAATAACGGCACCTACAACTACAGCGACTACAAGGTCGGCGTTTCCAAGGAATTCTTCGGCGTGGGCTTTGGCCTGGCAGTGATTGGCACCAACGCGGACAAGGTTGCCTATGCGTCACCTGCCAATGGCAAATTCATGGGCAAGACGGCACTGGTCCTGACCGCTACCAAAACTTTCTAAACGAGGCTTCAACATGAAAATGATTACCGCCATTATCAAGCCCTTCAAGCTCGACGAGGTGCGCGAAGCCTTGTCAGCAGTGGGTGTGACCGGCATCACCGTTACCGATGTCAAGGGTTTTGGCCGCCAGAAAGGCCATACCGAGTTGTACCGCGGCGCCGAATATGTGGTTGATTTCCTGCCGAAGACCAAAATCGAAGCCGCCGTTGACGCCAGCACCGTGGAGCGCGTCATCGAAGCCATCGTTGCTTCGGCAAGAACCGGCAAGATTGGCGATGGCAAGATATTCGTCAGCGAACTTGAACAGGTCGTGCGCATCCGCACCGGCGAGACCGGAACCGAAGCACTTTAGGAGAACGCAAATGAAAAAGATTATTGCAAGCATTGCAGCCACAATTGCGCTCGTGGCCGCAATCGGCTTTTCGCTACCGGTTCTGGCAGCAGACGCTTCTTCCGCGCCTTCGGCCTCGGCGGCCGCAACCGCGTCTGCCTCCGCATCCGCGCCTGCAGCGGCATCTGCAGACAAACCGGCCGAGGCAGCCAAACCAGCGCCCACACCCAACAAGGCGGACACGGGATGGGTCATGCTCTGCACCGTGCTGGTGATTCTGATGAGCATTCCAGGCATCGCGCTCTTTTATGGCGGCCTGGTGCGATCGAAGAACATGGTGTCCGTGCTGATGCAGACATTCTCGATATTTGCCCTGGTTATCGTGCTCTGGTGTATCTATGGCTACTCGCTGACCTTCACCGAAGGGGGCAGCTTCTTTGGCGGTTTCGACCGTGCGTTCCTCAAGGGAATATTTGATTCGACCAAGGCTTCCTTCTCGACGGCTGCCACCTTCAGCAAGGGCATCGTCATCCCCGAGTATGTGTATGTCGTGTTCCAGGGAGCCTTTGCTGCAATTACCTGCTGCCTGATCATCGGCTCCTTTGCGGAACGCATCAAGTTTTCGGCACTGATGCTGTTCGTCGTTATCTGGTTCCCCTTCTCCTACATCCCGATGGCGCACATGGTCTGGTTCTGGACCGGGCCGGACGCGATTACGGACGCTGCGACATTGGCGAGCGAAACCGCGAAGGCTGGCTATATCTTCCAGAAAGGTGCTTTGGACTTCGCCGGCGGCACGGTGGTGCACATCAACGCGGCCATTGCTGGCCTGGTTGGCGCCTACCTGGTTGGCAAGCGCGTCGGCCTGGGCAAGGATTCGATGGCGCCGCACTCGATGACGATGACGATGATTGGCGCATCTCTGCTGTGGGTAGGCTGGTTCGGATTCAACGCAGGCTCCGCGCTGGAAGCTAACGACACGGCCGCGCTGGCATTCGTGAACACCCTGCTGGCCACGGCTGCGGCAACGGTTTCCTGGACGCTCGGTGAGTGGATCATCAAGCGCAAGCCCTCCATGCTGGGTGGCGCATCCGGCGCAGTCGCTGGTCTGGTTGCCGTTACCCCGGCTTGCGGGTTCATCGGCCCGATGGGTGCGCTGATTCTTGGTTTGCTCGCCGGTGTGATCTGCCTCTGGGGCGTGACAGGCCTGAAACGACTGCTGGGTGCGGACGACTCGCTGGATGTGTTTGGCGTACATGGCGTCGGCGGGATTCTGGGTGCATTGCTTACCGGTGTATTTGCATCACCGGCGCTAGGCGGCCAGGGGATCTTCGACTATGTGACCAACGCCATGTCCACGGATCCATACTCGATAATGGGTCAGGTATGGGTGCAGGCACAGGCGGTTGGCATCTGTATCATCTGGTCCGCCATCGTCTCGCTGATCGCTTACAAGCTGATTGACTTCATCATCGGACTGCGTGTGACCGAAGACGAAGAGCGCGAAGGCCTGGATATCACCACTCACGGCGAATCTGCCTACCACCTGTAACAGAACGGATTTTCATGCCGTAATCCCTTGCCCGCGAAAGCGGGACTTGCAAAGCGCCTCGAAAGAGGCGCTTTTTTTATGGGAAAAGCCGATGTGGGTTTGATAAAAATAAAAATCAGCCCATATATTTATCCGGAGGGCAATTTTTGCCCGATAATCGACGAAATTAGAAAATTCCGACACGATATCCCGTCAAAGAACACAAAAGAAGGATTCTATGGTCCCCCATCTCGTAACCGCCCTCAACGGCCCGCTGCTTGAACTGGAAAAGAAAATACTCGATGCGACGCCAGCAATTGAACGCTGGTTCCGTCTGGAGTGGCAGGATCACACGCCGCCGTTCTATTGCTCGGTCGATCTGCGCAATGCCGGATTCAAGCTGGCACCGGTCGATACCAATCTGTTTCCGGGCGGTTTCAACAATCTGGCGCACGAAATGCTGCCGCTGGCCGTGCAGGCAGCCATGGCCGCCATCGACAAGTATTGTCCGGACGCGAAAAACCTGCTGCTGATTCCTGAAAGTCATACGCGAAACAGCTTTTATCTCCAGAACATCGCGCGGCTGGTCAAGATATTTCGCCAGACCGGGTTGAATGTGCGGCTGGGCACATTGTCGCCGGACATCAAGACGCCCGTGCCGGTGGCGCTGCCGGACGGGAGCATGCTGGTGCTGGAGCCGCTGGTGCGTTCGCGCAATGGCCGCCGCCTGGGATTGAAGGACTTCGACCCTTGCACCATTTTGCTGAACAATGATTTGAGTGCGGGCATGCCGGAGATACTGCAAAACTTGCACGAGCAAACCTTGCTGCCGCCGCTGCATGCCGGCTGGACGGTGCGTCGCAAGAGCAATCATTTTGCCGCTTACGACGAAGTCGCCAGGCGGTTTGCGCGCCTGATTGGCGTCGATCAGTGGATGCTGAACCCCTTCTTTGCAAAATGCGGAAAAATCAATTTTGCCGAACGCTCTGGTGAGGAGTGTCTGGAGGCGGGGGTCAATTCGGTTTTGACGAAAATCCGAAGGAAATACAAGGAGTACAAAATCACCGAAACGCCGTTTGTGGTGGTCAAGGCGGACGCCGGCACCTATGGCATGGGAATAATGACCATCAAGGAGGCGGGCGAAATCAAGGATCTGAACCGAAAGCAGCGCAACAAGATGTCGGTCGTGAAAGACGGGATGGAAGTCAGCGAAGTGATTATTCAGGAAGGCGTCCATTCATTCGAGCGCATTAACGATGCCGTGGCCGAGCCGGTGGTCTACATGATGGATCGCTATGTGGTCGGCGGTTTTTACCGCGTGCATGCGGATCGCGACATCAACGAAAACCTGAATGCGCCCGGTGCGCATTTCGTGCCACTGGCATTTGCGCAGCAACACGCCTTGCCTGACATGCGGGCAACCCCCGGAACGGCTGCGCCCAACCGTTTTTACATGTACGGGGTGGTGGCGCGCCTGGCGCTGCTGGCGGCTGCGGTGGAGATGGAAAAGACTGATCCAAACCCGGATATTTGATCGTTGCGAAAGCAGCCATTCCTGCCGATCCACTGAAACTCAAGGACAGCAGTTTTTTCGCAAAGCGAAATTACTCTGCCCCGGATTTCAGCAGACAAGGGAATAAAAGCAGCTGCCTCACCGACTTCTTGAGTTTAACCATGAAAATTGCGTTCCTTGCTGATCCGCTTGACAGCTTCAAGATCTGGAAAGACTCGACCTATGCCATGATGATCGAGGCTGCGAAGCGCGGCCACGAAATTCATGCCTTCGAGCAGAAGGACATGGCAATGGACAATGGTGTGATCGTCGCCAATGTTGCGCGCATTGCGCTGGCAGCCGACGACAGCGATCCCGGCAACTGGCACACGGCGGACGCGGCGGTGGCGACGCCGCTGACAGCGTTTGACGCCATCATCAAGCGCAAGGATCCGCCTTTCGACATGGAATATGTGTATGCGACCTATCTGCTGGAGCTGGCAGAGTTGCAGGGCGCGCGCGTGTTTAACAAGCCGGCGGCGATTCGCAACCACAATGAAAAACTGGCGATTGCGCAATTCCCGCAATTCATTGCGCCAACGCTGGTTTGCAGTGACGAGGCGAGGTTGCGCGCATTCCATGCGGCGCATCGCGACATTATCCTCAAGCCGCTGGATGGCATGGGCGGGGCGGGCGTGTTCCGTGTGGAAGAAGACGGGATGAATCTGGGCGCGATCATTGAAACACTCACCGGCAACGGCGAAAAAACCGTCATGGCGCAACGGTACATCCCGGAGATTTCTTTGGGCGACAAGCGAATCCTGCTGATCGACGGCAAGGTCGTGCCATTTGCGCTGGCGCGCATCCCGCAGGCCGGCGAAGTGCGCGGTAACCTGGCCGCTGGGGGCACCGGTGTCGCGCAGCTCCTGTCGGCACGGGATCGCGAAATAGCCGAAATGCTGGCCCCGATTCTGGCCGGGCGGGGGTTGTTGCTGGTGGGCCTGGATGTGATTGGCGACTGGCTGACCGAAATCAATGTAACCAGCCCTACCTGTTTTCGTGAAATTGCCCAGCAAACCGGGTTTAATGTTGCCGGGATGTTCATCGACGCACTGGAAAAGCAGGTTTGATCAGCATCGACTAGAATCATCGCTTTCGCTTTTTTTGCAATATTGCGCCAATTGTCGTATCTTTTACGCGCATATTTGCCCGCTCTCAGGCGGATTTTCCCAGGTTTCTGGCATTTGGCATGATTGGGTCGCATCAAATGGTTGGCATTCTTCTTATTACGCACGCCCCGCTGGGACAGGCCTTTGTGTCTACGGCGGCGCACATGTTTTCCGGCAAGCAGGAACGCGTCGAGGCGATTGATGTCGCAGCGGATCAGGATCCGTTCGAGGTCAATCTGCTTGCCATGGAGGCGATAGCAAGGCTGGATGATGGTTCGGGCGTACTGGTAATGACCGATGTCATGGGAGGCACGCCTTCGAATTGCTGTCACTTGCTGACTGTTGCAGGGCGGGTGGAGGTGATTGCCGGCATCAGCCTGCCGATGCTGTTGAGAGCGATCACTTATCGCCAGAACGATCTGGATACGGTGGTTGAGAAAGCGCTATCCGGCGCCAAGACGGGCGCTGTGAAAGTTGAACACTGCTGATGGCCGACGCCTGTCGAACGCAAAACGAATTTTGGAAAAGCATGACAAAAATTGAAATCGAAATCATCAACAAGCTGGGCCTGCATGCGCGCGCTTCAGCCAAACTGACGCAAATGGCAGCCAAATTCAAATGCGAAGTCTGGATGACGCGCAATCATCAGCGCATCAATGCAAAATCGATCATGGGCGTGATGATGCTGGCCGCTGGCAAGGGGGCCAAGGTCTCGCTGGAGGCCAGCGGCGAGGACGAGGTCGAGTGCATCGAGGCGCTGACGACACTCATCAACAATCGGTTTGGTGAAGACGAGTAATAATCTGGCAAAGACATAATGGCGTCCTTCACCCTTCACGGCATTCCGGTTTCGCGCGGCGTTGCAATTGGCCGGGCGCACCTTATTGCCTCGGCTGCGCTGGATGTCCAGCACTACCTGATCGCGCAGGAACAGATAGAAGCCGAGGTGCAGCGCCTCGAAAATGCGATCACTACCGTTCACAAGGAACTGGAAACCATCTGGACGGATATTCCGAAGGATGCGCCAGTCGAGCTGCGCGCTATTCTGGATGTGCACGCCATGATTCTTTCCGATCCGATGATTTCGGAGGCGCCGCTCGACATCATCCGCAAGCGCCGCTACAACGCAGAGTGGGCGCTGGTCACGCAGATAGATGATCTGGTCACGCAATTCGAGGCAATCGAGGAGCCGTACCTGCGTGAGCGCAAGGCGGACATCCAGCAGATCGCGGAACGCGTGCTCAAGGTGTTGACGGGTACGGCAAAACCGCTGATCAGGCCGTACGACGACGATCCCGATCAGGCGCCGATGGTTGTGGTGGCGCACGACATCTCGCCGGCTGACATGCTGCAATTTCGCGACAACACCTTCAGCGGGTTTTTGACCGATTTGGGCGGGCAGAATTCGCATGCCGCGATCGTTGCGCGCAGTCTGGATATCCCGGCGGTGGTCGGCATGTCGCACGCCTCGGAGCTGATCGAGCAGGACGACTGGGTCATCATTGACGGCGACGCCGGCGTGGTGATTGTGGAGCCTTCATCGCTGGTGCTGGATTACTACCGGGGGCGGCAGGCGTCGCTCCTCAAAGCCAGGAAAAAACTGGGGAAGCTGAAGAAAACGCCTGCCGTGACCAAGGACGGCACGCCGATTTCGCTGATGGCCAACATCGAATTTCCTGAGGACTGCGTGGCTGCGATGGACATGGGCGTTAGCGGCGTAGGTTTGTTTCGCTCGGAATTCCTGTTTCTGGGGCGCCCCTTAGGTGCCAGCAAAATGCCCGGTGAGGAAGAGCAGTTCGAAGCGTACAGAAAAGCCGTTCAGCTGATGCGCGGACGCCCCGTCACCATCCGTACGCTGGACATCGGCGCGGACAAGCAACTCGACCCGGACGAACAAACGGCGCTCAATCCGGCGCTGGGCCTGCGCGCCATCCGCTATTGTCTGGCGGAGCCGAAGCTTTTTCTGACGCAGTTGCGCGCCATATTGCGGGCATCCGCCTTTGGCAAGGTCAAGCTGCTGATTCCCATGATTGCGCACGCGTTCGAGATTGATCAGGCGCTGGCCATGATTGAGCAGGCCAAGTCGCAACTGCGGGCCTCGAACATAAGATTCGATGCTGATATCGAGGTCGGCGCCATGATCGAGATTCCGGCGGCTGTTCTGTCTTTGCCCCTGTTCATCAGCCGCCTGGATTTTCTGTCGATTGGAACGAACGACCTGATTCAGTACGCGCTTGCAATCGATCGCGGGGACCATGAGGTGGCGCATCTGTACAATCCCCTGCATCCGGCGGTACTGCAATTGCTGTCGATGACGATCAGGGCCGGCGAAAAAACCGGTACGCCGGTGTCGATGTGCGGCGAAGTGGCGGGCGATTCCAGAATGACCCGGTTGCTGCTCGGGATGGGCCTGCGGGATTTTTCCATGCACCCGTCCCAAGTTCTGGGGGTGAAGCAGGAAATCCTGAACAGTGACCTGGGCCTGCTGGCGAGTCGTGCCAGGCGGGTGCTCAACCTGATGGAGCCGGCAGCCATCGAGCAGGAGGTGCAGTTGTTGCGTTCGTTGTGAGGCAAGCCCGAATTCTGAGCTAATTTGTTGTACAATTGGCTGCGCCGATTTGAATAAGGGAGCCGTCTTCATGGCAACCTGCAGCTTGCGGGCGCGAGGGGTTTCCCGAATAAATGCGGCTAAAGCGAGCTTTACGAAAAGCCCGATTTGCCTGCCGCATTCGGGCTTTTTCAGTTGCAGTACAGGATTCACCCGGGGTCTGCCCCGGACAGAGCCATCATGGATTCCATAGGTATCGTTTTTCCCCAGGCCATGCATTTCCCAGACGCGCTACCCTTGCAGGGCGGCGCGACGATTGCCGACTATACGCTGATGTATGAAACCTACGGCGAACTGAATTCGGACAAGTCGAATGCGGTGCTGGTTTGCCACGCACTGAATGCGTCACATCATGTTGCCGGCGTCTATGCCGAACCATCGGGCAAGGTGGGATGGTGGGACAACATGGTCGGCCCCGGCAAGACACTGGATACCAGTCGATTTTTTGTCATTGGCATCAACAATCTCGGTTCCTGCTTCGGCTCGACCGGCCCAATGCACATCAATCCAAAAACTGGCAAGCCATACGGCGCAGATTTTCCTGTGGTCACCGTCGAGGACTGGGTGCATGCACAGGCACGCCTGATAGAGGCCTTGGGCATTGAGCAAATTGCAGCGGTCATGGGGGGGTCGCTGGGAGGCATGCAGGCGCTGGCCTGGAGCATCCTGTATCCGGACAAGGTGAAAAACTGCGTGGTCATTGCGTCCACCGACAAGCTGTCAGCGCAAAACATTGCTTTCAACGATGTGGCGAGGCAAGCCATACTGACCGACCCGGATTTCCATGGCGGCGATTACTACGCGCATGGCGTGGTTCCCAAGCGAGGCTTGCGGGTGGCGCGGATGATCGGCCACATTACCTATCTGTCGAACGATGTCATGGGCGAAAAATTTGGCCGGGAACTCATGTCCGGCGAATACCAGTACGACTTTGGCATCGATTTCGAAATCGAATCGTACTTGCGCTATCAGGGTGAAAAATTCTCGGAATATTTCGACGCCAACACCTATTTGCTGATCACGAAGGCGCTCGACTATTTCGACCCGGCGGCGCCCTATGGCGGCGACCTGACAAAGGCGCTTGCCGCGACGAGGGCGAAATTTCTATTGGTGTCGTTCACCACCGACTGGCGCTTTTCTCCCGAATGCAGCCGCGTGGTGGCGCGGGCGCTGGTCGACAACCGGCGCGATGTGACCTATGCCGAAATTGACGCGCCGCATGGCCACGATGCGTTCCTGCTGGACAACGAGCGCTACCACAGGCTGCTGCGCGCCTACTACGACCGGATCTGGGATGACCTTGGTCAGGGGGGGCAGGCATGAGCCAGCGCTCCTTGCGAGCTGATCTCGCCTTTATCGCCAAGTGGGTTGGCAAGAATGCGCATGTGCTCGATCTGGGTTGCGGCGACGGCACGATGCTGGATCACCTGCAATCGGTCAAGGCCTGCACCGGGTACGGCATCGAAATTGCCGACGACAAGATTCTCGCCTGCGCGCGACGCGGCATCAATGTCATACAGCATGACATGGAAAAGGGATTGGAGCAGTTTGCTGACGATTCGTTTGACACGGTGCTGTGCCTTTCTTCATTGCAGATGATGAAAAATGTCGAGAGTTTGCTCAAGGATTTTGCGCGCGTCGGTCGCGAGGCCATTGTTTCCTTCCCGAATTTTGCCTACTGGCCGCATCGCCTGTCGTTGCTGTGCGGGCGCATGCCCGTCTCAAGCTCGTTGCCGCATGACTGGTACGACACGCCGAATGTGCGTTGCGCGACCATCACCGATTTTACCGATCTGGCCAATCGTGTCGGTCTTCGGGTGATCGAATGCGTCGCCTTGCATGAGGGCAAGCCAGTTACATTCCTGCCCAACTTTCGCGGCTCGCTGGCTGTTTTCCGGCTCGGAAAGTAAGCCCGTTCAACCATCAAGATGACGGAAACCAAATTAAGCTGGCAAGGTGCATTGAACCGCCGCACGCTTATCTGCGTTTTTCTCGGCTTCACCTCGGGATTGCCTCTTTTCATCTTGCTGACCTTGCTGCAGGCCTGGCTGGCAAAGCTCGGTCTGGATGTGAAGGCGCTTGGCCTGTTCGCGCTGGTGATGTTTCCGTATACCTGGAAATTTCTGTGGTCGCCGCTGATGGATCGCTTCAGCTTCGGCTCGCTGGGTCGGCGACGCGGCTGGATGGCGATCACGCAGGTTGCCTTGTTTTTTTCGATCGGCGCGATGGGGATGCTGGATCCGCACCGGCATCTCGTTGCGATCGCCTCCATGGCATCGCTGGTTGCCTTTCTTTCGGCCAGCCAGGATATTGTGATCGACGCCTATCGTCGCGAGTTGTTGCCGGATAACGAACAGGGGCTGGGCAGTGCCGTTCATGTAAACGCCTACAAGGTGGCGGGAATGGTTCCCGGCGCGCTGTCGCTGATTCTGGCGGACATGATGTCGTGGCAGGCGGTATTCTGGATTACGGCAGGCTTCATGCTGCCGGGGTTTCTGTGCACGCTGCTGATCAAGGAGCCGCAAATCTATGGCAAGCCACCGGCGAATGTTCGCGAGGCCGTGGTGCTGCCGTTTACGGAATTTCTTGCGCGCGACGGCTGGAAGGGTGCCTTGCTGGTGCTTGGTTTCATTTTCTTTTACAAGCTGGGCGACAGTCTGGCGACGGCACTGGCAACCAAATTTTATCTGGACCTCGGTTTCACCATGACGCAGATTGGCGTGATCGCCAAAACCACCGGGTTCTGGGCCAGCCTTGTGGGCGGACTGGTCGGCGGCGTCTGGATGATCGGCTTGGGAATTAACCGCGCCCTGTGGATTTTTGGCATCGTTCAGGCGGTTGCGATACTGGGATTTTCGTGGTTGGCGCAGGCCGGTGCTGATCCCCTGTTGCTGGCCGTCGTGATAGGTTTTGAGGCATTTGGGGTTGGACTTGGAACGACCGCTTTCGTTGCCTATATCGCGCGGACAACCGACCCGCGCTACAGCGCAACCCAGTTTGCTTTGTTCACCAGCCTGATGGCCGTTCCGCGCACCTTCGTCAATGCCTCGGCTGGCTTCATTGTCGACCAGACGGGTTGGTTTCTGTTTTTCAACCTGTGCTTTTTTCTCGCTCTGCCGGGCATGCTGTTGTTGCCAAAGGTTGCGCCCTGGCGCGAAAAGTGATATTTCCATGCAAGAGGCGGCTGCCGACATTTCCGGACACATTTCCTGCAATACAATACGGGTTTTAAATTAAAACGCGGTGTTTGCGCCGCCGCATCATTCTTATATTTACTGCAATTCACGCATGCCGCATTAGGAGAGAGTAATGACACAACAGTTTTTGGAAATGCCGGACAAGAATGGCTATTTTGGCGAGTATGGTGGTCAGATCGTTCCGCCTGAACTGAAGGCCATCATGGATCAAATCAGCGAAGCCTATGAAACCGTCCGTCAGACAGCGGCATTCCAGAATGAATTGCAGGATTTGTACACGCATTATGTGGGCCGCCCCAGCCCGCTGTATTTCGCCAAAAGGCTGACAGCACGACAGGGCGGGGCGCGAATATTCCTCAAGCGAGAAGATTTGAATCACACTGGTGCGCACAAGATCAACCACTGCCTGGGTCAGGCGCTGCTGGCGAAATTCATGGGCAAGACTAAAGTGCTGGCGGAAACGGGCGCTGGTCAGCATGGTGTTGCGCTGGCAACGGCGTGTGCGCTGGTTGGCATTCCGTGCGAAATACACATGGGCGAAGTCGACATCAAGAAGGAGCATCCGAATGTCACCAAGATGAAGATTCTCGGTTGCAAGGTCGTGCCTGTCTCACGCGGCACCAAAACGCTGAAGGATGCGGTCGATAGCGCTTTCGACGAATATATGAAAGACCCTGTCAATTTCCTGTATGCGATCGGTTCCGTGGTTGGACCGCATCCGTTTCCCAAGATGGTGCGCGACTTCCAGAGTGTCGTTGGCAAGGAGGCGCGCGCGCAGTTTCTTGAAATGGAAGGGTGTCTGCCGAACATCGTTACTGCATGTGTCGGCGGTGGCTCCAATGCAATCGGCATCTTCACGGAATTTCTGCCGGACGCAGGCGTGAAACTGGTCGGTGTTGAGCCGGCCGGCAAAGGGCTGGATACACCCGACCATGCAGCCACGATGACGCTGGGAACCAAGGGCGCGATACACGGATTCAAGTGCTACACCCTGCAGGATGCCAACGGCGAGCCGCTGCCGGTGCATTCGATTGCCTCCGGACTCGACTATCCGGGCGTGGGGCCGCAGCATTGCTATCTGAAGGATGTCGGTCGTGTACAGTACGAGGCTGTGACTGACGACGAATGCGTGGATGCGTTCATGACGCTCTCGCAGGTAGAAGGCATCATTCCGGCGCTGGAAAGCGCGCACGCGGTTGCGTATGCAATGAAAATTGCCAAGACACTGCCGAAAGAAACGACCATCCTCGTCAACTTGTCCGGACGAGGCGACAAGGATGCGGACTTTGTCGCTGAAAGACTGGGTCTCTGATCGAAGAGAGACGCGGGCGCAGATTGCGCCCGCGAACAGCCCCATTCCCGTTAATTTTTGGCAACCTGCCTGATAGTGTCTGCCAGTTCTTCAGCAGCGAACTTTGCCACATAGGCGTCTGCGCCCACGCTTTTTGCGTGCGCTTCGTTTGCCATGCCGGTGAGTGACGAATAAACGATCACGGGAATGGACGCAAAGCGCGGGTCTCTCTTGATGTTCTTGGTCAGCGTAAAGCCGTCAAGCTCCGGCATTTCCAGATCGGTTAGCACCATGGCGATCCGGTCTTGCACTCTCAGCCCCTCTTCCTCTGCGGAGTCGGCCAACTGCTGCAAGCGCTCCCAGGCTTCCTTGCCGCTTTTGGTCATGACGCAGGGCGCGCCAATAATCTCCAGCGACCGCTCTATCATCGTTCGTGCCATGGCCGAATCGTCGGCAGCGAGAATGACGCTGCCAGGCTTGAGTTGAAGTTTCTCCCCGAGTTTGTCAGGGGTCATATTCTGACTGCCTGCGGGCGCGAATTGCCGCAGAATGGCCTCCACATCCAGCACCTGCACCAGTCGTGTGCTCTCCAGATCAGCATCCAGACGGGCGATGCTGGTGACCAGGCCGTTCGCAGCACCGGCGTCTGCCGACATAATCTGGTTCCAGTTCAGATGCACAATTTCTTCCACGCCCTCCACGGCGAACGCCTGTACGCTTCGTGCGAATTCTGTCACGAGCATGACATTTGCGCCGCCCGACGGCTTGCAGCCCACGATGGCAGGCAGGTCGATTACGGGAATGATTTGCCCTCTGATGTTGACCAAGCCTAGCATGTGGGGCAGCGAGCCCGCAATTTTGGTGACTGTCGGCATCGGGGCGATTTCCCTGACCTTGAATACGCTGATGCCGTACTGCTCGGATCGGTCGGTGTCTTCGTGTGCGCCGAGGCGGAATAGCAGCAGTTCAGAACGACTGCTGTCGCCGGTTGATGGGGCGTCTGCTGCGTAAAGCGATTCGCGCGATTCGTATGAGGTTACAGTCATCTGGACGCCTGATTATTTTAATTGAAGGTTACCGAATGTAAGGCATATCATCCAAAAATCACAGTCGTGTGCGCAGGCTCACGACCGTGATGCCGACTAGTCTGGCTGAATGCCGAGGGCTTTGCGCAATGCTATGGCAAGTTCATCGGCAGCAAATTTTGCCACATAGGCATCGGCACCGACGCCCTTGACATGCGCTTCGTTTGCGGTTCCCGTCAGTGATGAGTGGATCACCACGGGTATCTTGGAGAAGCGGCTGTCGGTCTTGATGTTCCGTGTCAGCGTGAAGCCGTCCATTTCCGGCATTTCAAGGTCGGTCAGCATCAGGGCAACTTTGTCAGCCGCAGTTTTTCCTTCGGCGGTCATCTCGGCCGAAATCTGCAGCAGTTTTTCCCAGGCTTCCTTGCCGGATTTCGTCATGATGAAGGGAAGGCCCATCGCCGCCAGCCCTTGCTCTATCATCGTGCGGGCGACCAGTGAGTCATCGGCAGCCAGAATCAGGGTGCCTGGCTTCAAGGTCACTTTGCCGCCCACCATTTCCGGATTGACATCGGCAACCGAATCCGGCGACATCTGGCGCAGGATGGCCTCGACATCAAGAACCTGGACCAGCTTCGGGCTGTCAATGTTCGATTCCAGCCGCGCAATGCTGGTTACCATCCCGTTAGCGACACCGCCCTCGGCAGGCAAAACCTGGTTCCAGTCCAGACGAACGATATCCTCTACGGCTTCGACGGCGAACGCCTGTGCTGTGCGTGCGAATTCGGTCACCAGCATGATGTTGAGGCCGGATTTTGGCGTGCAGCCGACCACTGCCGGAAGGTCGATTACGGGGATGATCTGGCCGCGGATGTTGACGACCCCCATCATGTGCGGCAAGGATCCCGCGATGGCCGTCACCGTGGGCATCGCAACAATTTCCCGCACCTTGAAGACATTGATTCCGAACAGTTCGGATCGCTCCCCGTCAGCGTCACCGCCAAGCCGAAACAGCAGCAGTTCGAATTTGTTGGTGCCGGTCAGGTTGGTTCGTTCATCCACTTCCTGCTGCACAGTTTTTGAGGCCATCATTGGCATATCCTCCACGGGTGACACCGGATTATAGGGCGCTATTTATTGCAGGCGTTGATGTTCAGCAAATGTTGCCATGTGCAACCGAATGCGCAGAAGAGCCAGTGGAAAATAAGCTAATACTGTTACATTCCAGCAACGCGGCGCGTCTCTGTTGAGAATGGTAAATATGCCATTGATGCGGTGCTTTGCACCTTTATTTGAAATGGTGTAAAAAACCCTTTTCTCAAAAGGCGAGAAATTATTCAATGAATTCAATGTGTTGGAGGTTGGCACGCTTCTGGCTAAGTATGGTGATATTTTAACCGTCAGGAGAGACTTATGTTTTGCGTACAGTGTGAACATACCATTCGTACCCCCCAAGGAAACGGCTGCAGCTTTGCTCAAGGCATGTGCGGCAAAACTGCTGAAGTGTCCGATTTGCAGGACATGCTGGTTCATCTGCTGCAGGCGGTGTCGCTCTATGCGCAGGCGGCTCGCCAGGTTGGAATAGTAGACGCCGAAATTGACGAATATGTGCCGCAGGCCTTTTTTGCAACCCTGACCAATGTGAATTTTGATCCGGCACGCATCGTCGCTTTTAGTGAACGAGCTGGTGCCTTCCGCGACCGCCTGAAAAAACAATATGGCGCTGCATGTCAGGCGCAGGGCATCACGCCGGAGAAGCTGCCGGCTGCCGCCGATTACCAGTTGCCGAGCGCAAAGGCGGTCATGTTGAGTGATGCGTTGCAATTTGCGCTCAACCGCCAGAAAAAAGAGGTGGGCGAGGATGTGATCGGCTTGCGTCTGCTGTGCCTGTACGGCTTGAAAGGTGCCGCAGCTTACATGGAGCATGCGCGCGTACTGGGCCAGACAGATGTGGAAGTCGCCGGCAAATACCACGAATTCATGGCATTCCTCGCAACCGACCCGAGCGACATGGGTGCGTTGTTCCAGTGCGCGATGGACATCGGGATGCTGAATTACCGCATCATGCAAATGCTGGACACCGGTGAGACCGAAAGCTTCGGTCATCCGGAACCGACGCGCGTGAACCTGCGTCAGGTTGCCGGCAAGGCGATACTCGTGTCTGGCCACGACTACCACGACCTGAAACTGATTCTGGAGCAGACGGAAGGTCGTGGCATCAATGTGTATACGCACGGCGAAATGCTGCCTGCACACGCCTATCCCGCCTTCAAGAAATACAGGCATCTGGTTGGCAATTACGGCACAGCCTGGCAAAACCAGCAGAAAGAATTCGCCTCGTTCCCCGGTTCCATCGTGATGACTTCGAATTGCATCATCAACCCGGATGTCGGGCAGTATGGTGCGCGTATTTTCACGCGCAGCATCGTCGGCTGGCCGGGCGTTGTGCACATCGAAGGCGATGATTTTTCAGCAGCGATTGACGCGGCGCTGGCAATGCCCGGTTTCGCGAAGGACGAGACGCCGCATTACACGACAACCGGATTCGCGCGCAATGCGCTGATGCAGGCAGCGCCGGCGGTTATCGATCAGGTCAAGGCCGGAAACATCAAGCATTTCTTCCTGATTGGCGGCTGCGACGGTGACAAGGCGCAACGAACTTATTACACTGACCTCGCGAAA
Source organism: uncultured Oxalobacter sp. (assembly GCA_964488675.1). Taxonomy (GTDB): domain Bacteria; phylum Pseudomonadota; class Gammaproteobacteria; order Burkholderiales; family Burkholderiaceae_D; genus QZKY01. Next base: position 18,709 of record CAZAWA010000028.1, read on the forward strand.
GCGGTGCCGGATGACAGCATCATCCTGACGCTGGCATGCGGCAAGTTCCGGTTCAACGATCTGGCGTTTGGCGACATCAACGGCATTCCGCGCTTCCTCGATGTCGGTCAGTGCAATGACGCCTACTCGGCGATACAGTTGGCGCTTGCGCTTGCTGACGCTTTTGAGTGCGGCGTGAATGACTTGCCGCTGTCGCTGGTGCTTTCCTGGTTCGAGCAAAAGGCCATTGTGATTCTGCTGACCCTGCTGGCGCTGGGCATCAGGGACATTCGCGTCGGTCCGGCTGCGCCGGGATTCCTGACCCCCAACCTGGTTGGCATCCTGAACCAGCAATTTGGCCTGAAGCTGATTTCGACGGTCGAGCAAGATCTGAGCGACATCCTCAAGGCGGCCTGAAAAGACAAAGACATGAATACAACGGGCCATTCTACGCAACTCCCCGTCTGGCGAGGCGGCGAATTGCACTGCTTGGAGCGCGTTGAAGAGACGCACGACAGCGCCTCGTTTGTGCTGTCGCCCGATGCGCCGGGCATATTTCAATTCTTGCCGGGGCAATTTGTTACCATCGGCGTGCACATCGACGGCGCAATGCACTATCGAGCGTATTCGATATCGTCCAGCCCGGCGCGAATGGATAGCCTGACGCTGACGGTCAGGCGCTTGCCGGGCGGACTGGTTTCCAATTTTCTGCTGGATTATCTTCAGCCAGGCGGGCGCATCGAATCTACTGAACCTGCTGGCGAGTTTTTTCTCACCGCAGAGGCGACGGCAGACAAGCTTCTCATGTTGTCAGCCGGCAGTGGCATAACGCCAGTCATGTCGATGGCGCGCTGGGCGCTTGAGCGTCGGCCAGAGGCGGACATCCATTTCATCTACAGTGCGCGCAGCGAACAAGACATCATCTTTCGCGAAGATCTGCTTTCAATGGCGCAGCGGCATCTGAATTTTCGACTCGATCTGTTTCTTGACAGCGCCAACGGAAGGCTGGATCGACACGACGGATTCCTGACGCCTGAAAGGCTGGAGGCCTTGGCGAAGGATGCTGCCGATCGCCGTATCTACCTTTGCGGCAACCAGCCTTACATGGAGATGATTGAAGGCTGGCATCAATCACGAGGACTATCGGCCGGGCGATTGCACAAGGAAAGTTTCAAGCCGGAGGCGCCAGAGGCTGCTGCCGAAAACGGAAGTGAATACCTGTTCTTTGCTCCGCAATTTGGCAAGACAGCAAAAATTCGCGATGGACAGACCCTGCTTGAAATCATGGAGCCGCACGCGATCCCGATCATTGCGGCATGCCGCTCTGGCGTTTGCGGTTCATGCAAATGCAAAGTGGTCGAAGGCAAGGTCGAGCGGGCAAGCACGGCAACGCTGACGCCAGAGGAGATCGATGCCGGCTATGCGCTTGCATGCAGCACCCGGGCGAAAAGTGATCTGGTGGTTGAACTGGTGTTCTGAAGTTCGACCGCTTATCGAGTCGGCCAGAAAACAGTTGCATCGGCTGGCGGCATCCGGGCGTTATGGAGCACCGGGGTAGGCAGTCTAGGTGAACCGTGGTCGATAGTCGAACATCGCTGGCGATATTTCGACTCCGACCCCGAATTTTCTGGCGAACATTTAATGGCTGACGCGATAATCAGCGTGGTGGTTTGGCAAAAAGCGGAGATAATTGCGTCATGAGGCAATATCTGCAGAAATTTCTGGGTGATCCGGAGCAGAAGCCGCCGCCGCGAAGACCATTGAGCGAAATACTCTGGTCCTGGGTAGGCGGGTTTCTGGGTATTTTTGCGACTTACAGGCTGAACGGGTTTATGGGTATTGCCGAAAGCGACAGCCTGTACCTGATCGGCTCTTTTGGCGCATCCGCTGTGCTGATATATGGCGCCCCTGCCGCAGATTTTTCTCAGCCGCGCAATCTGGTCGGCGGCCATCTGGTATCAGCCCTGTCCGGCGTACTGTCGTACTTCCTTTTTCCTGCTCATGTCGCACTCGCTGGCGCACTTGCCGTGGCCACGGCGATAGCCGGCATGCATATTACGCGTACCCTGCATCCGCCCGGTGGAGCGACTGCGCTGATCGCCGTGATTGGCGGCGGCAGCATTCACGATCTGGGGTTTGGCTACCTCTTTTCGCCGGTGCTGGTTGGCGTTCTGATCATGCTGGCAGTGGCCGTCATCATCAACAACCTCTCTTCCCATCCGGCCCGGCGCTATCCCAGGTACTGGTTCTGAAGCCAGAACGCCTGCCCTGAAAATATTTCGTAATTATTTTCAAGGATTAAAATCCCACAAATTAATTACGGATATTTGCATGACGCAGCCTTGTCTTGTCGACATGCCAGCGAGCTATTCTGTAGGGTATGTGAAATAACAATCAAATATTGAACATCAATACGGAGTATAAATTATATACCCCGGATGGGTATGCCTATATTTCTGGCTTGGTGTCGAAGATAGTTTGCCTCCAGTTGAGAATGGTTTTCATCTGATTGCTGCCTGAAATATGTGCAAATGCTTGATCCAAGTGCACTGCAAGGTTTTTTGAACTGTGTTTTAATCAGCCAGCAGTCATCGTCGGACATGGCAGAAGACATTGCAGCGGTTTCTCCGGAGATGGGCTGAAACGGATATGAAACACCATGAAATGCACAACCAGGCAGTACCCTTGCGGCGGAAGGCTGTTCCCCACGAAGGCGTGAGCCAAGCTGCCGCACCACCAACAACAGGAGAAAAAAATGTCGTCCCTCATCAATACTGAAATCAAGCCGTTCAAGGCCACAGCTTTCCACAATGGCCAGTTTGTCCCGGTTTCCGAAGCCGATCTGAAAGGGAAGTGGTCAGTCGTGTTCTTCTACCCGGCCGACTTCACCTTCGTCTGCCCGACCGAACTGGGCG
>CAZAWA010000029.1:0-21570 GCA_964488675.1 uncultured Oxalobacter sp.
CCCCCGATGTGATCGCGGGCCAGGGCACTATCGGCATGGAGATCCTGCGCCAGCATTCCGAGCCGATTCACGCCATCTTCGTGCCGGTCGGCGGCGGCGGGTTGATTGCGGGCATTGCTTCCTATGTCAAGCAGGTGCGGCCGGAGATCAAGATCATTGGCGTGGAAACGGTCGATGCTGACGCGATGGATCGCAGCCTCAAGGTGAAGCGCCGCGTGACATTGCCGGATGTCGGGCTGTTTTCAGACGGTACGGCGGTGAAGCTGGTGGGCAAGGAAACTTTCCGTCTGGCGCGCGAATTCGTCGATGACATGATTCTGGTCGATACTGACGCGGTGTGCGCGGCGATCAAGGATGTGTTTCAGGATACGCGCAGCATCCTCGAACCGGCCGGTGCGCTCGCCATTGCTGGCGCAAAGGAATATGTCGAACGGTCGAGAAAAGGGAGGCAGCCGCTAAAAAATCAGACGCTGGTTGCCATTGCCAGTGGAGCCAACATGAATTTCGATCGCCTGCGTTTTGTTGCCGAGCAGGCGGCGCTCGGTGAGGCGCGCGAGGCACTGTTTGCGGTGACGATTCCGGAAGAGCGCGGTAGTTTCCGCCGCTTCTGCGAACTGGTCGGCGCGCGCAATGTGACCGAGTTCAACTATCGCATCAGCGAGGAAAAGCAGGCGCATGTGTTTGTCGGCATCGAAGTGACGAACCGCGAAGAGCCGGCGAAAATTGCCAGGCACTTCGAGCGCCACCATTTCCGGACGCTGGATCTGACCGATGACGAACTGGGGCAGTTGCACATCCGGCATATGGTCGGCGGCAAGAGCGCGCTGGCGCACGACGAGTTGCTGTACCGCTTTGAATTTCCGGAGCGCCCCGGCGCGCTGATGCGTTTTTTGCAGAGCATGGCGCCGAACTGGAACATCAGCCTGTTCCATTACCGCAATCACGGTGCGGATTACGGGCGCATCCTGGTCGGGCTGCAGGTGCCGAAAAAAGAGATGAAGGCATTCCGCGATTTTCTCGCATCGTTAGGCTACCGGCACTGGAACGAAACCCACAATCCGGTATATAAACTGTTTTTGGGCTAAGGAAAATCTAAGGAAGCACGGATTTAATCGCTGATGCCCGCGACGCGGGTTTCCGGGATGAGATGCAAGGCGCCGTAACGCAGCAGATCGCCCGGAAACGCAGCGTCCCTGCGTGTTCGGCTAAAATGCCGCGCTCGTTGTGTTGCTCGCCTTGCGATCATCAGCATTTTGGACACGAACGAGGGCAACATGGATAAATCAGTGCTTCCCAAACCTGCTGCGCGGTCGGACGGCTGCGTTGCGCGGTGTTGGCTACGGCCGCTTCGCTTAACATTGGCAGCACCAATGTTAGCCTTCGCCGAAACTTCGTTTTAGCTACGCCAAAACTTTGTTTTCGGAACCTTCGTGTACATTTTAGAATCAAAATAACGCAAGTTTTCCCATCATGACATCCTCGAACACTCCCGAAGATTCCCCCCTCGGCAAAGGCGTTTCCTACGAAGGCGGCTACGATCCCTCTTTGCTGTTCCCGATGGCGCGCCAGACCATGCGTGAAAATCTGGACATTGGCAAAACGCTGCCGTTTTTCGGCATCGACATCTGGAATGCCTACGAGCTATCCTGGCTCAACATGCGCGGCAAGCCGCAACTGGCGATTCTGGCGGTCACCGTGCCGGCGGACTCGCCCAACATTGTCGAGTCCAAGTCCTTCAAGCTGTACCTGAACTCCTTCAGCCAGACGAAGGTGGGCGGGCCGGAGGCGATGAGCGAATTGCTGCGCGCCGATCTGTCCGCCGCATTCGGCGCGTTTGTGTCGGTTTCGCTGACGCCGCAGGATGCTTTTTCGACGCTGGCTTTTGAGGAGCTTGAGGGACTGCTGCTCGATCGGCTGGATATCGACGCGGACGAATACACACCCAATCCATCCATGCTGAGGATCGAGCCGGAAGATCCACCCGTCGAGGAAAAGCTGGTCTCGCACCTGTTGCGCACGAACTGTCCGGTCACCGGCCAGCCCGATTGGGCCAGCGTGCAAATTCACTATGTCGGTTTTGCCATCAATCAGGAGTGGCTGCTGAAATACCTGATCAGCCTGCGCACGCACAGCGGCTTTCACGAACAATGCATCGAGCGCATCTTCATGGACATTCTGCAACAGTGCAAGCCGACCAAACTGGCGGTATACGGCCGCTTTACACGGCGCGGCGGCGTGGATATCAACCCGTGGCGCACGAATTTCACGATAGGCGGCAGGCCGTCGAACCGGCGCAACGCACGCCAGTAAATGTCAGCCATTTGGCTGCGTTACCATTCAAATCTTGCGCTGAGGGAAAAGCGGCTTATAATTCATCACGATATGGCTTCAGGCGCATGGTGCGCCATCGTTAATGACGCAACTTGCCAAAATTCTGCCGCGCAATAATGTCCTGCTTGATGTCGATGCATCGAGCAAGACGCATCTGTTTGAACAGGTGGCCATGCTGCTCGAAAGTCATTGCAGCATAGCGAAGACCATCGTGCTGGAAAACTTGCTGGCACGCGAGGCGCTGGGCTCGACCGGTCTGGGGCGCGGGGTTGCCGTGCCGCACGGGCGGATCAAGGGAATGAAGGCGGCCATGGCGGCTTTTGTCAGGCTCAAGGAGCCCGTTGCCTTTGGCTCCCCGGACGATCAACCGGTCAAGCTGATGATCGTGGTGCTGATTCCGGACAATGTCACCCAGCAGCACCTGGAAATTCTTTCCGAAATTGCCGAGATGTTTTCCAACGAGGCTTTCCGCGCCATGCTCGCCACCGAAACCGACCCCAACTCTGTCCACGCGCAAATCGCTGAATGGAAACCTGGCCGTCAGGCCGCCTGAACAAGCCGCTGCGAGAAACCATGGCTATTGTCACCAATTTGACTATTCGTCAGCTGTTCGATCATAACGGCGAAGCGCTGAAGCTGGAGTGGGTGGGGGGGCGCAATGGCGGTGAGCGCCTGGTATCCGGCAACGCTGCATCAGCCGCCGATCAGGTCGGTCATCTCAATCTCATCCACCCTGGCCGCATTCATGTGTTCGGACGGCAGGAAATCGGCTATTACAACCGGCTTCCGCCGGAATCCCGCGCTTACCAAATCCATGAGCTGATCGATGGCAATCCGCCGGCCATCATCATTGCGCGCGGCATGGTGGTGCCGCAGGATTTGCTGTCGATTTGCGAGGATAACGACATCCCCGTCTTTGCCACGCCGCTCGCGGCGGCCGAGGTTATCGATTATTTGCGCATCTTCCTGTCGAAGAAGCTGGCGCAGCGCATCATCATGCATGGCGTGTTCATGGATGTGCTGGGAATGGGCGTCCTGGTTACCGGCGATTCCGGGCTGGGCAAGAGCGAACTGGGCCTGGAGCTGATTTCACGCAATCATGGCCTGGTGGCGGACGATGCGGTCGAGTTTTCGCGTATCGCGCCCAGCGTCATTGAAGGGCGTTGCCCGCCGCTTTTGCAAAACATGCTCGAAGTGCGCGGCCTCGGGCTGCTCGACATCAAGGCGCTTTTCGGTGAGGCGGCCATACGCCGCCGGATGCGCCTGAGGATGATTGTGCACCTGCAGCGGTTCCAGGGGTTTGACGAAAACAGCGACCGGCTGCAAATGCCGAATCTGACCGAGGAAGTGCTTGGCCTGCCGATTCGCAAGGTGGTCATTCCGGTTGCGGCCGGGCGCAATATTGCGGTGCTGGTCGAGGCTGCCGTGCGCAATGAAATCCTGCAACTGCGCGGCATCAATACGCTGGAAGAGTTCATGGATCGGCAGCGAAAGGCCATGACGCACGACTAGTGATCCAAAAGGCGGACATCGCTAGCCTCGCCTTGCCATCAGGTCGCAAGGAGTTGGGAATTGAAGAGCATTCTGGAGTTCTCATGAATATCGTTCTCATCACCGGCATTTCCGGCTCCGGCAAATCGGTGGCCCTGAACATGCTGGAGGATCTGGGCTATTTTTGCGTTGACAACTTGCCGCCGGTTCTGTTGCGCGAGCTGGTCGCGACCTTTGTCAGCGAGGATCGGAACCGGCTGGCTGTCGCCATTGATTCGCGCAGCGCCACCTCACTCGCCGATTTGCCCGCCACGATCGATGCCATTCGCGCGGATGGCCACGACCTGAAGGTATTGTTCCTGACAGCAGACACGGGCGCGCTGGTCGCGCGCTTTTCCGAGACGCGGCGCAACCATCCGCTCTCGCACCGCCCCGTGCCCGGCGGCAGCGGTGAGCCGCGCACCCTGGTCGATGCGATCCACGCGGAACGCGACCTGCTGGCGGCGATTGAAACGCTGGGCCATACCATCGACACCACCGGCACCAGCGCCAACCAGCTGCGCAACCGGGTCAAGGAATTCGTCGAAACCGGCCGCGCACCGCTGACGCTGACCATCGAATCCTTTTCCTTCCGCCAGGGCGCGCCGCGCGATGCGTCGCTGGTGTTCGATGTCCGCTCGCTGCCGAATCCGCACTATGATCCGGCGCTGCGCCCGCTGACCGGAAAAGACGCTGCCGTGGCGGAATTTCTGGAAGCGCAGCCGGAGGTGCGCGAAATGCTGTTCGACATTCGCGCCTTCGTCTTGAAGTGGCTGCCATCGTTCAAGAACGACAACCGCAGTTACCTGACGATTGCCATCGGCTGCACCGGGGGGCAGCACCGCTCGGTGTACATCGCCGAGCGCCTGGCAGAGCATTTCAGGAACACGGAGAGCGTGTTGGTACACCATCGCGGCCTGCCTTGAGGGCGGACGCATGGCGCTTTGGAATGTGGGGCCAGAGTAATTTATGCGGAAAAGCACCGCGTAACAAACTACTGACTCCACATTCCGGCCAATTATTGCGATAGCAAACCAAGAGAGGCGCTTCTTTTCAGCGTCAAATCATATACTCGGTGGGGGCATTTTTTCTCCGGCGCTTGTATGCTGGCTATTCGGCATTTTCAGGCATATACTCCCGTATTTTTCGCATTTTTCACGCCCATTTCCGCCTATTTTTTGTGCAAAATAGCTGTTGCGCATCAAAATGCCGCTTCCGAATGCCGTTTGAGCCCAGATAATAACGCGACGCGTTATTAGGGTGAGCGCGCCCTAGTCCTTCAGCCTCTCCAGCAGCTTGCGCACCGGTGCGGGCAGGCCGAGCTGCTCAATCTGCTCGAGACGATGCCAGCCATTGCCGCTTTGCGCGACGACTTGGGCGCGCCGTTTGAGGGTAATGATGAACGGATGCACGATCAGCCTGAGGTGCGTGAAGGCATGCGCGAACGAAGGAAGCGGCTGGCACGAGCTGACTTTACCGAACGGTGCCGCCGCCAGCGCGAGGCGTTCGAAGTCAGCAGCATCGGCCGTCTCCGGCCAGTCGATTTCCGGCAGCGACAGCAATCCGCCCCAGACGCCAGAATTGGGGCGTTGTTCCAGCAAGACCTGACTGCGGCCGACAGCGACCAGCATCGCGATCCGTTTTTCCGGCACACGGGATTCTGGCTTGCGCGCCGGCAGCTCGGCTATTCGATCTGCTGCCAGTGCGGCGCATTGCTGTGCGATGGGGCATTGGACGCACAGCGGCTTGCTGCGGGTGCAGACGGTCGCACCCAGATCCATCAGGCCCTGCGTGTAGGCTTCGACATTCCGCTTTGGCAGCAGCGTTTCGGCCAGCGACCATAATTGCCGCTCGACCGTTTTTGCGCCGGGATAGCCGTCGACGCCGAAGGCGCGAGTCAGCACGCGCTTGACATTGCCGTCGAGAATCGCGGCGCGCGTGCCGAAAGCAAACACGGAAATTGCCGCGGCGGTTGAGCGGCCGATGCCCGGAAGGCTTGCGATTACAGCCGGATCGGAAGGAAAATTGCCGCCATGATCTGCGACGATCTGCTGCGCACAGCGGTGCAGGTTGCGCGCACGGGCGTAATAGCCCAGGCCGCTCCACAGCGCCATCACGGCGGCGGCGGGGGCGGCGGCCAATGCATGGATGTCGGGGAGGCGATCGAGAAACCGCTGGTAATACGGGGCGACGGTGGTGACCTGCGTCTGTTGCAGCATGACTTCGGAGAGCCAGATGCGGTAGGCTTCCCGTGTGTCCTGCCAGGGGAGGTCATGGCGACCATGCTGGCGCTGCCAGCGGATCAGGGCAGCAGAAAACCGCGGCAAAACGGCGGCACAGTCCATTTGCCGTCGGGTCAGGCCGCCATCTCCTCGGCATCTTGTTCGGAAATGACCAGCTTGAGCGAGTCTTCCAGCGACGCCAGACTCTTGCGCTGCTCCTCCACGCTGGATTTCATCTGCTCGAGCGCATCGATTTTCTCTTCCAGGCTGTCGATGGCGCCGTGGATACGCTGAACCGACTGCTGGCGATGCTTGAGCTGATCCTTGTGCTCCCGGATTTGCGCTTCCAGCGGCGCAATGATGACTTTCAGCCAGGCCTCGACATCGCGGTTGGACTGCAGGTAGCTGTGCCGGACGCGGGAAGCGATCGAGTCGAAGAACTTTTGCATCAGCACCACGCGCGAAGTGGTCAGCATGGCGGCCGTGCCAAACTGCTTTTGGTAGACACCTTCGATCATGGTCAGTTCCCTGCGGTACTTTTCCATGGAAAATGGCATGGGTGCCGTAACGGCCAGCCCGTGCTCGGTTGAGAACTTGCGGTACATGACCGTCATCATTTCAGTGATTTCCGCAATCTTCTGATCGGAAATTTCCATGTTGTGGCGGGTCTGCTCGAAAAATTTCTTGACGGCTCCGCGCAATCCGCCCGAGAAGCGGCTGCCATTCATCGCTTCACGCGTCTGGCTGATGGTTTCCTTCAAAACTTCCATGCCGAGGCTGGTAAACACTTCTGCAGACAGGCGCGCTAATACCCCGCGCGTGCCTTGCAGCTTGATGAGGCTGCCGTCAAAATCCTTTTTCTCGGCGTCAAGGCGCTTCATCATGTGCTGGATGACATTCGAATTCTTGCCGCGCAGAGTTTTCAGTTCGAACAGTTGCTCCACGGCTCCGCGTGAACGGGATGAAAGCAGGGAGTGTTTGGAATCAATGAGGGCAGAAATCTCGGATGCGAGCTGCATCCTGATGATGTCCTTTTTGGCCGGGATCAGTTCGGACGAGAGCGCGCTTTCCAGCGCTTTCAGGCGGCTTTTGGTCAGCAGTTCTTCGTCGTGATTGACTTTCGCGACCAGCCCCTTTTGTGCCGATATCGGAAATACCTGGCGCTCCTTCAGCCCGAGCATGTGCGCCACGCTCGTGACCTGGCTGTTGATCTGCCGCTCGACTTCTTCCTCGGAGCGCAGTTCGTCCCACATGCTGTCGATCTTGTTGAGCACCACCATGCGACCGGCGCCGGAACCGATGTGATCTTTCCAGACATCGATGTCGCTCTTGGTCACGCCGGTGTCGGCGGCCAGAATGAACAGCACGGCGTGTGCGTTCGGAATCAGGTTGAGCGTCAGTTCCGGCTCGGTGCCGATGGCGTTCAGGCCCGGCGTGTCGAGAATAACCAAGCCCTCCTTCAGAAGCGGATGCGGGAAATTCACAATGGCATGGCGCCACATGGAGATTTCAACCATGTTGTTTTCATCGAGCGAAAACGCCGCGTCCGGATCGTCCTCGTTGTACAAGCCATAGGCTTTGGCTTCCTCGATCGGTACGCGCTTGGTCATGCTGACCTGGCTGAATGCTTCTGTCATGCCGTCGGCCGAGGCGATGTTCAGGGGAAAAACCGTCCAGACATGCCCTTGCGTCCGGAAATCGCTGGTCGATTCGTTGCCAGAGCGGGTTTCGATGGGCAGCAGGCGGATCGAAGGCGGAAGCGTCTCGTCATACATCAACTCGGTCGGGCACATGGTTGTGCGACCGGCAGAGGAGGGCACAATGCGCTGGCCATACTCGGCAAAGAAAATGGCATTGATCAGTTCCGACTTGCCGCGCGAGAATTCAGAAACAAAAGCGATGGAGAGCTTGTCATCCGTCAGCCGCGAGAGCATGTTCTGAAACCGCTGGTTGCTGGCGGCGTCCGACAAGCCGTTATCATCAAGCCCTCTGCGGTATTTCTCCAGAGCCGTAACGAGCATCTTGCGCCACTCGCTGTATTCCTTGAATTGCTGGACCAGATTGCTCACATTATCCCCACTTGCTCAAGTTCGTTGATTATTTGCCGGCTTCCCGATTGCAGACAAGACTTGCCGGATGTTGCGGCACCTGGAACATGTTACACCAGCGCTCTCCCCTATTTTTGGCAATGGGCGCAGAAAAACGACGATCGCTGTCCCTGCCTGATTTGTCTCACCGGCGTGCCACAGATGCGGCAAGGCAAACCGGCGCGGTCATACACCATGCTGTGCAGCTGAAAATATCCGGACTGCCCGTCGGCTCCGCTAAAGTCACGCAAGGTGCTTCCGCCAAAATCAATGGCCGAACCCAAAACGGTCTTGACGGCGTTCGCCAGCCTGTCATATCGAGTGCGACCAATCCTCTTTGCCTGTGTTTTCGGGTGTATGCCGGCCAGGAACAGGCATTCGGAAGCGTATATATTACCAACGCCCACGACAATTCTGCCGGAAAGCAGTGTTTGTTTGATATCTGCCACTTTTTTGCGGCTTTTTTGATACAAAAGCTCGCCGCCAAAGGCGGAATCAAAGGGTTCAGCTCCGAGCGTGGCCAGCAGGGGGTGGCTTTCAACCGGCCCATTCTCTGCGGCGTGCCAGAGGACGGCGCCGAAGCGGCGGGGATCCGTCAGGCGCATGGCGCGCTGGCCAACCAGCAGATCGAAATGATCATGTACTCCGGCTGGGGTGGAGGCGGGCAGCATGCGCAGGCGGCCCGACATCCCGAGATGAACGAGCAGCGTGCCGTGATCGAAATGAATCAGTAGATATTTTCCGCGCCGTCCGGTCGATCGGATCTGGCGATCGCGCACAGTATCCGGCAGGCTGGGCGGGAACGGCCAGCGCAGGCCCTTGCGCCGCAGCACTGCACCGGTTACGGCGTGGCCTTCAAGATGCGGTGCAAGCCCGCGGCGGGTTACTTCCACTTCAGGCAGTTCAGGCATTCACAAGGCGAGCTGGTTAAGCGTAGAATGAAACATTCGACAACAAGGCGGGAATTCCATTGAAAAGCGCATTCTTGATTGTACCTCTGTCGGCGATTCTGCTTGCGGGAACTGCACTGGCGCAAACTCCCCAGCCGGTTCAGCCGATCGCAGAACCCGCGCCGCAGGCAGCGCCGCCGTTGAAAGGTGCCGAGGCCTTGCCAGGCGTGCCGCTGACCAGGGATATTCTGTTCCGCCTGTTGGCGGCTGACCTGGCGTACCAGCGTGGGCAGTGGAAAACGGCCTACGGCATCACGATACGGCTTGCCAAGCAGACGCGCGACCCGCGGATTGCCCGCCGCGCCGCGGAAATAGCGATCAGCGCGAAGCAGCCGAACGAGGCGATGGCCGCTGTCCGGCTGTGGCACGATCTGGCACCCGACTCCGAAGAGGCAACCAAGTACTATCTGGGTTTTGTGCTGATCAGCGACAATCTGGCGGAGGCCAGACCCATTTTGCAGCAGCGGCTGAAGGACGCCACACCGCAGGTGCGCGGCATCCTGATGTTCCAGATTCAGCGCATGCTGGCCGGCATCAAGGACAAGGCTGCTGCCTTTGCCTTGCTGGAAGAATTGCTCGCGCCCTATCAGGGCACGGCTGATGCGCATGTTGCGCTGTCACAGGGCGCCTTTGTCAACGGCGATCGCGCGCGCGCGACCGTCGAGGCAGAAAAGGCGCTGGCGCTGAAGCCGGAATCCGAACTGGCGGCGCTCACGCTGGCACAGGCCAGCGAGAATGTCGCACTGGCCATGCAAACGCTGGAACGCTTCATAAAAGCCAACCCGACGGCGCGCGAAGTGCGACTGGCCTATGCACGAATTCTGGTCAATGAGAAAAAATACGACCAGGCACGCAAGGAGTTCGAGGAATTGCTTAATCTGCAGCCGCTGGACACGGCCACGCTCTATTCGCTCGGGGTGTTGTCGGCGCAAGCCAAGGATGCCAAAAATGCGGAGCGTTATCTGTCGATGTACCTTGAGGCGATAGAAAAGCAGCAGGGCGGCGAACGCGATCCGGCGCAGGTCTTGCTGCTGCTGGCGCAACTTGCGGATGAGCGGGGAGACACAGATGTCGCCTTGGGCTGGTTGGCGAAGATAGAGCCGCAGCAAGGCCGGAACGGAATTTACATCAGCGCGCAAATCAAGAGTGCGCAAATTTCGGCCAAGCGGGGCAATCTGGGCGAGGCGCGCAGGAAGCTGGCGACTGCCGAGGCAAACGATGCCGAGGAGCAGGCGCAACTGGTGCTGGCAGAGTCGCAGATAATGCGCGATGCAGGCGATGCTCAGGAAGCGTTCTCGATTCTTGAGACGGCGCTGAAACGGTTTCCCAAAAATACAAATATGCTGTACGACTATGCGATGGCGGCGGAAAAGCTGGATCGCATGCCAGTGATGGAAGCCTCTCTGCGCCAGCTTATTGCGATCGAGCCAAAAAATGCGATGGCATACAATGCACTGGGCTATTCGCTTGCCGACCGCAACCAGCGGCTGAAAGAGGCTTACCTGCTGATAGAAAAGGCGCTGCAGCTGGCACCGGACGACGCTTACATCATGGACAGCATGGGGTGGGTGCAGTTCCGCCTCGGAAAGCTCAAGGAAGCCGAAGAATGGCTGCGGCGCGCCCATCAAAAAAAGCCCGAAGCCGAAATAGCGGTGCATCTGGGCGAGGTGCTCTGGGTTACAGGGCGCAAGGACGAGGCAATCAGGCTCTGGCGCGAAGCGGCAGAAAAGGATGCGCAGAACGACACGCTGAAGAGCACGCTCAAGCGCCTCGGCGTGAAACTCTGATATGCCGTTATTTTTGAAATTTATGACAAGCGGGTGCAGTCGTGTTTGCGGAGAGTTGACGCATTATCGGCGGCGGGTCCTCTTTTTCATTGCGCTGCTGCTTTCGGCCCTGGCGACCGGTTGTGCCGACCTCTCGCCGCAGCAGCGGGTGACGATAGCGCGCCCCGCGCAGCCGGTTTGTCACAACGGTGTCACGCTTGCGGGGCGTTTTTCGGTTCAGTACCGCAAAGACGACAAGGATGAGTCGCTGCACGGCAGCTTCCAGTGGGAACAGCGCGACGGCAACACGCGCATCGCATTGCTTTCTCCGGTCGGGCAGACGCTTGCTACGATGGCGGTCGCTCCTGACTCGGCCACGCTGACGCCGGCCGGTCAGCAGCCGATACATGCACCCGACGCGGATGCGCTGGCGGCCTCCACATTAGGCTGGGCGCTGCCGGTTTCGGGATTGCGTGACTGGCTGCAAGGTTGTGCGCGGGACGAGAGAGGCCATCGTTTTGTTGCGTCGCCGGAACGAAACCGCGTGACAACGCAAGACGGCTGGCAAATCGCTTACCTGGTATGGGAGGGTGAAGGGGATGCGCGTCGCCCCAGGCGGATCGACTTGCAGCGCAAGCTTGACGGCGTTGCGCCCGAAATATCCTTGCGTCTGATAATCGACGAATGGCAACTGCGCCGATGAGCAAGGTTGTTACGGAGCTGCGCGATTGCCCTGCGCCCGCCAAGCTCAACTTGTTCCTGCATGTGCTCGGGCGTCGGCCGGATGGCTATCACCTGCTGCAAACGGTGTTCCAGTTGATTGATCGCTGCGATCGCTTGCACTTCAGGCTGCGGGATGATCAAGACATAGTCCGTCTCACCGACCTTGCGGGCATATCGACGAGCGATGATTTGACGGTTCGGGCGGCGCGCCTGCTGCAAGGGGCGGCAAAGGAACGCAATGGCAGGGATTTACCGGGCGTGGATATCGAGATCGACAAGCAGCTCCCGCTGGGAGGCGGGCTGGGTGGTGGCTCGTCCGACGCGGCCACGGCGCTGATGGCGCTAAATTACCTGTGGCAGGCCGGCTTCTCGCGCACTGAACTGATGGCGCTAGGCTTGCAACTGGGTGCCGATGTGCCATTTTTCCTGCTGGGGCGCAATGCATTTGCCGAGGGGGTGGGTGAGGCGCTGTCACCGCTTGAAACCGGCGACAGTTGGTTCCTTGTCATCGAGCCGGGCGTGGCGGTGCCGACAGGGGTCATTTTTGCCGACCCGGATTTGACAAGAAATACGAAACCCGTCAGAATTACGGACTTTTCCCTGGGCGTTGCCGAAATTTGCCACTTTGGGAAGAATGATTTGCAACCCGTAGTCGCAAGGCGTTTCGCGCCGGTTGCCGCAGCTCTGGAATGGCTGGCGCAATACGGTGAAGCGAGGATGACCGGCTCCGGCGCATGTGTGTTTTGCGCGTTTCGCGATGAAGTTGCGGCAGATGCTGCTCTGCGGAATGTGCCACAGCGCTGGAAAGCCTGGAAAGCGCGCGCCATGGCGCGCCATCCGATGGAAGCCTTGTTGGCGACGAATGGTTTGCTTGCGAATTGAATAAGTAGGGGAATCGCCAAGTTGGTTAAGGCACTGGATTTTGATTCCAGCATGCGAAGGTTCGAATCCTTCTTCCCCTGCCATCTGACACTGGCGTCTGCTCTGGGTTCACGAGAAGCTGAACCAACAGGCAGCAAGACATTGGTAATCCTGCGTCGCTGCTAACAATTTCTGAAGACACCCATGACTGCTGACAAAGACATGATGATTTTTACCGGCAATGCCAATCCGGCACTGGCCGAAAAAATTGCCCAGAATCTTGGCCTGCCGCTCGGGCGCGCCAAGGTCAGCAAGTTTTCAGACGGCGAAGTCACGGTCGAAATCAATGAAAATGTCCGTGGCAAGGATGTGTTTGTGGTGCAGTCCACCTGCGCGCCGACGAATGACAACCTGATGGAAATCATGCTGATGGTCGACGCATTGAAGCGCGCCTCGGCAGCCCGCATCAGCGCGGTCATTCCCTATTTTGGCTATGCCCGTCAGGATCGCCGTCCGCGTTCCGCTCGCGTGGCGATATCCGCCCGCGTGGTTGCGAACATGCTGGAAGATGTCGGCGTCGAACGCGTTCTGATCATGGATGTGCACGCCGACCAGATTCAGGGTTTCTTCGACATCCCCGTTGACAACATTTACGCGTCGCCGGTTTTGCTGCGCGATCTGCAGAAGAAGAACTACGACAACTTGCTGGTGGTTTCTCCCGATGTCGGCGGCGTGGTGCGCGCCCGTGCCCTGGCGAAATGGCTGGGCTGCGATCTGGCGATCATCGACAAGCGCCGCCCGAGGGCAAACGAGTCGGAAGTGATGAATGTGATTGGTGAAGTCAGGGGCCGCAACTGCGTGATCATGGACGACATGGTTGACACGGCAGGCACCCTGACGACCGCCGCCGCCGTTCTCAAGGAGCATGGCGCCGAGAAGGTGATTGCGTATTGCACCCACCCGGTGCTGTCCGGACCGGCGATAGAGCGCATTGCGAATTCGCCACTGGACGAACTGGTCGTCACCGACACCATTCCGCTTTCCGACAAGGCGCGCGCCTGCGGCAAGATTCGCGAGCTGACCTGCGCACCACTGCTGGCCGAGACGATGAAGCGCATCAGCACCGGCGATTCGGTGATGTCGCTGTTCGCGGAAGCCGAAGAAGAAATATAAGTTTTACGGGCGCAGCATCAGGCTGCGCTTTTTTCGAAGCCCCTGGTCGCGGGGGATTCACAACCGCAAGGCAACTTGCATTACAGGAGCAACACCATGAAAGTTATCGCATTTTCGCGCAATGAGCAGGGGACCGGAGCGAGCCGCCGCCTGCGAATTGCCGGCACCACCCCGGGCATCGTCTATGGCGGCCCCAAGGGCGCAGTCAACATCAAGCTGGACCACAATTCGCTGTATCACGCCATCAACCGCGAAGCCTTCCACTCGTCGATCCTCGACCTCGAAATCGACGGCGTTTCCGAGCCGGTCGTGCTGCGCGACTTCCAGATGCACGCGTTCAAGCAACTGGTCATGCACATCGATTTTCAGCGCGTCGTGGCTGATCAGCCGATCGCCATTCGCGTGCCGCTGCACTTTGTCAACGCCGACATTTCCCCGGCCGGCAAGATGGGCGGTTCGAATGTCAGCCACGCAGTCAGCACCGTCGGTATTCGCTGCCTGCCCAAGGACATGCCGGAATACATTACTGTCGATCTGTCGAACCTCAATCCTGGTCAGACAGTTCACCTGGCCGCTGTGCCGATGCCGGCAGGCGTGACCGCGACCGATGATCCGAAGCTGGCAGTCGCATTGGCCACCAAAGCCAAATAAGTTGCAAGCCGCACTAATAAAAAACCGCCTTCGGGCGGTTTTTTTATGGCTAAAGATGGGCCTATCTCGCGCCAGGTCGGGTTTTCAGGAAGAACAGGGCGGGTTCAGGTTTCATGGTGTCCACCAGATCTTTTCTGGCCTCTGCTATCGCAGTCATGATTTCGTTCTTGAATGACTGGCGATTCATCATTTCGTCCAGCGTGATCAAGCCTTTGTCGATGACCGCGCCGCCGACAACGATGCCAACCACGGCGCCAATCGCGGTGCCGATTCCCGGAACGGCAGAGCCCACCGCCGCTCCCGCACTGGCGCCGCCCAACGACCCGGTCGCCTTGGCCGCCACGAACTTGGCTAGGGTTCTGGCTGCCATCTTCAGGGTGCTGTTCTGATCCATTTTTTCCATGACTTTGCCAGTGATGGCCGAGGTCATCGAACCGGGCAGTGACCCTTTCGAGCCTGACACCAGCAATCTGTTGCGCAGCGCCTCAAAATCGTAATGCACCGATGGTCTGGACAGTGTCTCTGCCGAGTCGTGGGGGACGATCAAAAACTTTGAGGTGTCCGCACCGATTTGATTCTGATCGAGAATGCGCTGCACGGCGAGCTGGTGTTGCTTGAGCAGGGCGGCATTCTTTGACGCCGCATCGCGCAGGGAGCGGTCGAAACCGTCGAAAGGCTTTCCCTGTTGCAGGCACTCGATCAGCTTTTCTCTGACATAAGCGTCAAGCTGTCCGGAAGTAACCATTTTGTAGAGGCGCATGTACTCGCCGGACAGGCTGTAATACCAGTCCAGGTAGTCGTCGACATTTTTTTCTGCCAGCGCGAAGGCATGATCGGCTTGCATGACAAGGAGTGTATTGAGGTCATCCTGCTTGCGCAGCAAGTCGAACGAGGCAGTCCGAATCTTGCTTGCCGTTCCGTGGAAGAAAAATTCGTCTCCCAGCTTTTCTACCCTGGCAGGCGCGGATCGTTTGCTGCTGCGTGCGTCAGTTGCGCTGCTCTGGGGATGAACAGGCTTGTCAGAAAAAGCGGAGGCAGAAGCGCAGACGAATATCGTAAACAGCGCGATCAGGCAGGAGAACCCATCAGGCCAACGCATTCGATTCCTTGTCCTATTCCATGTTTGATGGCTCAGCAGAAAATGCTGGGCCCGAAAAAGTGGAGGATATAGAAAAACCGGGGTCAGCGGAAAATTCGGGGTCAGAGTCGAAATATCGCAAGCGATAATTTGACTGCCGACCCCGGTTTTCCAAAACATGCGGATGTTTCCAGCCGTTCCAGCTATTTTCTGGCCGATGCTGTAACGCCGGGATGGCGTTACTTCGCCGTGTGCAGCACCTTCATTGCCACATCGAATTTGCCTTCGCACAGCAGCGGAATGACGCTCAGGCTGTTAGCAATGGCATCATCGATCAGCTTTTGCTCCTCGGATCGCGGGCGGTGCAGCACGAAGTCGATCACCGGCGATTTCAGGCCGAAATCGCGCGGGTGGCCGATGCCAAGTCGCAGGCGCCAGAAATCCGGTGTGCCAAGCGCGGAGGCAATATCTTTCAGGCCGTTGTGCCCGCCGGTCGAGCCGCCCTTTTTCAGCTTGGCGGAGCCGGGCGGCAGGTCAAGCTCGTCGTGCACGACCAGCACCTCCTCCGGCGTGATTTTGAAGAAGCGCGCCAGTGCGCCAACTGCGCGGCCCGAGAGATTCATGAAGGTTTGCGGTTGCAGCAGCCAGACATCCTGACCGCCGAGGCGGGCTTTGGCCGCCAGTGCCTGAAAGCGCGCTTCTCGTAGCAGGCGGCAGCCGGGCAGGGAATTGGCAAGATTGTCCACCAGCCAGAATCCGGCATTGTGGCGGGTCTGTTCGTATTCGGGGCCGGGGTTGCCGAGGCCAACGATGAGGCGGATGGACATGGTGGGATATAAACCAGTAGCTAAATGGGGGATGGTCGTGGGGTAAAAATTCGCGGAGAGAGATCGAAAATTCGGGGGCAGAGTAATTTTTGCCACACAAAAATAAACTGCCGCCCGCACAGGCATGTATTCAGCGCTTTTATACCCCCCAGACGATATCCTTGTCCTTCTTGTTCGCCCGCTTGAGCATGTCCAGCAGCGGGAAGGCGCGCGCGGAAAAGCTGACTGGCTCGGGCCTTGCCGGTGGCGGGCTGCCAAAGCTGCGCTCTTCTTCCAGGCGCGCTTTGGCCTCGCGCTCTGTCCTTTCTTCCGCTTCGATAAGGCTGCGGCGCGCCACTTCCTCTTCGAGTTTGGCGATGGCGCCACCGGTTTCCGCTGCGGTGATGATGCCCTGCCTTACTTCTTTGCCGAACAGGTCAAGGATGGGCTTGGCATTTTCCTGGTACATGATGACGCTGCCAGCAGCTTTGGATTTGAAGATGACTAGCATGAAGCCTCAATAAAAAAGAGAGACAGGCCGCCAAAAGCGGCGATATTGCGTGAGTATAGCAAGTCTTGTTCGTAGCGATAAGTGTTGCCTTGGGTAGCGTCCGTTAATACCACGCTGCTCAGGGTTGACAATTAATCGGACGCAGATACACTCGCGGTTTGGATGAGGTTACGGTTTTACCAAAGCAGTGAGTTAGACACTTGGCGCTTGGCCGGATGCTTGGAGAGGTTGCGGATGAGTCAAATCCATGCAGCGATTATGGGTAAGGAAAGACTGTACATCGATGCCGGTGTGGCGCACTTGCGCCTGCGCGTGTGCGACGGCAATGGCAGCGAAATCGAGAACCATGTCATATCGAGCAACCGTGACCTGCGCGAGGTGATTGCGGAGTATCGTCTGGGGGAGCGATTTGGCAGCCATGGCGCTTTCGCTTTCATCACCGGAAAGCTGGCAACCCTGGTGAAAAAGGCGCTGGGCGGCGGGCACACTTTTCTAAGTGCAACGGCGCTCTGGATGGCGGCCAAAACGCGTGCGAAGCGCCAGCATGAGGATGCGCTGGCGGTGGTCGAGATTTCGGCTTCCGGGTTCACGCTGGTCGGCGTGGACGCTGAGGGCCGGCTCTACAATGACTTGCTGGTGACGAACCCGCGCTGCGGCGCGGGTACCGGCGTCAACATTGATCGCGTGCTGCAAAAACTGGGCATGACGCGTGACGAGGTGGATGTCGTGCTGGCAGACTATCTGGGTGAAGCAGGACGGGTGCTGCGCCAGCGGCTGGGAACCCGCGTCGACCGCTGCGGCGTGTTTGGCGCTTCCGCCACCATCTCGGACAAGAACCAGGGCATCCCCCTGTCGGTGGCACTGGCCACCACTTTCAAATCGGAGCTGCAAAAGGTAATCAGCAAGCTGCCGGAGGGGTTCACCTCGGTGGTGCTGGTGGGGCGTTTCTTTAACTGGCAGTTCGTGCGTGACTGTGCCGAGGACCATCTGCGCGAACTGGGCGTGCGACATGTCGAATACGATCCGGAAAATTCTCTGATGCTCGACGCGCTGCACGATCTGGTCGATCAGGCCGGTGAGGCCGCCCTGACGCCGCCGGATGCCATCTTGCAGGCAGAACCGAAAATCGGGGAGTATCCGGCATTTCCGGCCATGCTCGCCACGCAGGAAGCGAATTTGCGTTACCGGCGTGAGCCGGTGGGGGCATTCTCCGTTCCTGCCGCGCCCGAACTGGCAGGACGGCCAGTCCACATCGGCCTGGATGTCGGATCGACCATGGCCAAGGTGGTCATGACCGACGATGCAGGCGAAATTGTGTTTCTGGATGCGTACAGCAACGCGGGCGACACCATCGAGACGGTCAAGCGTGTATTTGCCGACCTGCACGAGCACGGGCTGACAACGCTGGCGGTACGGTCGATCGGCGTGACCGGCTCGGCGCGCTATCAGGTGCGTGAGGCGCTGGCACGCATCTATCCGCAGCTTTCTTCGCGGCTGGCGGTGCTGGTGGAGAACTATGCGCATGCTCGTGGTTCCATCGATCAGGCGCGCGAGCATCTGGCGCGGCTCAAGGCGGCCGGGATCTCCGGTCTGAATGAGGATTTCTGCATTCTGGTCGACATCGGCGGCGAGGACACCAAGATTTCCACGCTGGCGCTGCGCGAAGCGGAACTGTTCAGCAATGCCATGAACATCAAGTGCTCGGCCGGAACCGGCAGCCTGATGGATACGCTGTCCTCGTTGTTTGGCATCAGTGGCGCGGCCGAAGCGAGCAAGCTGGCGTTCAACGCCGAACGCGGTCTCGAAATCAACGCCACCTGCGCCGTTTTCCTGATCGAGAACGCCCAAAAATTGCAGGCGCAGGGCGTGCCGCGCGGCGAGATTCTCGCATCCGCCAACTGGGCGATTGTCGAGAACATGGCGCGCACGCTGTGGAGCCAGGTGGATTTGCCGGGGCGCACGGTGGTACTGCTGCACGGGCAGACCATGCTGTCCGATCCGCTGCCGCTGGCGGTCGGGCACCGGCTGGAATCCTATCTGGGCGAACCATCGTACTGTCTGGTGCCGCCCTACCCCGGCCATCGCGCCTGCCTCGGCCTGATCCGCACGATGCTGACCACGGCACCTGACGGTGCAGCCGACATGCCGTTTGCCGCCTTTCTCAATGCCAATTTCGAGAAAAGCATCATCCAGTGCAAGGGTGCGGCCTGCGACGATCCGGAGGCTGCCTGCAACCGCACCAGCCTGAAGTGTCGGGGCAGCGACGGCAAGAATTTCTCGTTCACGCTGGGCGGCTGTTCCGCCATCAACGAGTTGCTGGCCAAGGCGGCAGCGCGCAAGGAAAGCGGGGTTCGGGAAAAATTTGTGCCGCCGCGCGACACCTACAAGGAAATCTGGGATTTCATCGACAGCCACCATCCGCGCAGCGATGATCCGCGCCGGCTGGTCATCCCGCGCGGTTTCATCGTGTCAGAGTGGGCCTACTTTCTGGCGCGGCTGTTCGAACGCCTCGGTCTGCCCGTGTTTGTCGACAATGTGCGCGAAACGGACTTGAGCGACGCGCAGCCGTACTTTGATGTCGACAGTTGCGCGCCGCACATGGGCGCGGTCGGGCAATTCCTGCGTCTCGCCGTGCAACCGCACGGGATGATCATGGCGCCGCAGATCGAGTTCCTGCCCACGGATGGAAAAAGCGTCGGGCGAACCTGCACCCTGAATCAGGGCGGTTTTGCCGTAGCCAAGGGCGTGGCGGAATCCGTGCATCAGGATGCACGGATTCACCTGTTCCACATTGACCTGTCGCGCCTGTCGGCAGAGCATCTTTACAAGCAACTGCATGGTCAATTGGTGCCGGTATTTGCCGCTTATGACATTGCGCCCACGCGCGACGGCCTGACGGATGCCTTGCGCGGCGCGCTGGGCGATCACCTGGACTTGCGATCCAGGGTGGCGGATCTGGCGGCTGACCTGATCGAGGAAGCCAATGCCGCGGGCCAGAAGGTGGCGCTGGTGGCGGGGCGTGAGTATCTGCTCAATCCCGGCATTTACGACAGTCATGTGCGCCGCCTGCTGCGCGACAAGGCGATGGCGGCCATCCCTTCCTATGTGCTGGATATCGAGCTGGACGAGCGATTCGGCCACATTTACTGGCGCAACCCGCATGTCATTACCACGATGCTGAACGCGGTGGCCGAGAAGCGCCTTTACCAGCGCATCCGCCAGCCGCGACTGGCGGCGCTGTTCGAGCAGATCGAACGCCAGGAGGAATTGCTGCCGGTGGTGCAGGTTTCCACCTTCTGTTGCGGGCCGGACAGCGTGACGCTGCCGCTGGTGGCGGAAATCATGAAGCAGCGCCCGTTTTTGCTTATCCAGTCCGATGCGGTGATCAAGGAGCTGGCGCATCTGGAAAATCGGGTCAATACCTATGTGAACCAGTTGAATCTGGGCCTGCATGCCAAGCTCAAGCCGGTTGATGAGGCGCCCTTCGATGTCGCGGCATTAAACGATCTGGAGCATGCCGAGGCGATAGACCGCGAGCGCGATGTGCTCTACTTCCCGACGCTGGGAGACAATCGCGTGCTGACCAGCGTGCTGCGTGGTGCGGGGTTTTCCTGTGTCGACAATTACGGCGAGGAACACGATCTGCAAGGCCTGATCAAGACCGGCCGGCGCAGCGTTGGCGACGCGGTGTGCGCGCCACTGGCCGGTGTCTATGGCGATCTCGATCGCGCCAAGGCCGACTTTCTTCGCCGTCGGGAACAGGGCGATCCGCTGGTGGCAGGCAAAAGCCGTCTGCTGTTTTTCGACAATGCAGGCAGCGGCCCGTGCCGACAGGGGCAATATGTCGAGGTGCACAAACTGACTGCGCACAAAGACATGCGCCGGGGCATATGCGATTTTCCTGGTGAAGGCGCGATGCGTTTCCTGATAGCCCGAGAAAGCCAGGGTTACAACATCGGCATCGAGGAATGGGCCCTGATGCGCAGCTATCAGGGTCTGATCCTGCATGGCGTGCTGCAGGATTTGCGCTTTTCCGGCTCGCTGGCCTGCCGCAATGCGGAAGACTATGCGCGCTTTACCCGGGAGCATGCCGCGCTGAAAGAGGAGCTGCATGCCAAGCTGGAAAGCTTTTCCGGCCCCGGAAAATTTGGCCGCGCGATGATCGCGGCTTTTGGCGCCCCCGCCAAGTACTGGGCGTACCGGCTGGACGGGCGCGACATTGTCGGCCCGCTGCGCCGTTTCGCTGCGCGCTGGCCTGCGCTGAAAACGGAGGGCCGGCCGCTTTCCATCCACGCGACTGGCGAGGCGTACATGCGTGTGGCGCAGGCGGAGCCCATCTATGCTTCACTGCTGTCGATGCTCGGGTTTGGCCGCTTCAAGCTGATGGTGGCGCCGTTGTGGGCCTACCTGGATTATCTGCTGGAGCAGGCTGACGAGGAAATGCGCACCGCGCCGCAGGCGGATGCCAGGGAGGCCGGAAAGCGCCTGAAACGCATCGGCCAGTTGCGCTGGGTCTTGCGTCACCTGATTGCCAGGCCGCTGTACCGCGCGGCCGGCCTGACGATTCCGGTGTCGGCTGCCGCGCACATGGAGGTGGCGCGGGAAGTGCTGCCGACCCTGCGCCCGTTCGGCGAACTCGCGCCCTATTTGGGCGAAGTCATCGAAGGCTTGCGCCACGGCACCGACCTCATCCTCAACATTGCACCCACGGGCTGCATGGTTTCCACCATGAGTCAGGTGTTCACGCCGCGCCTGCGCGTGGCTGGCTGCGGCGAGGGGCATGTGCAGCAACTGTTCTCGGCGGACGGTGAGGTAAACGAAGAACTGCTTTCGCTCGCCCTGCTCAAGTCGCTGGGGCCGGAAGCCATGGCCAGACGCGGC
>CAZAWA010000030.1:0-20782 GCA_964488675.1 uncultured Oxalobacter sp.
CACTCAACATGTCATAAGCCAACAAAGCGTTGTGTTCGTCAGCAGCAGAGAAACGAGATTATGAACCAACTTTTAAAAAGCGTCAACTGTCTGTTGAATTATTGTGAAAAACTCATCAAAAATCCAACTTGAGGATTCAAAACCCGTCGCCGGGGGTGAACTATAACAAAATTTTTCAAACCCCGCAAAGCAGCCCCGCCAAAAGTATTGCTCTGCATCAAAAGATATCCGGAAACAGCATGGATTGCGTTATCTTGTTGCCACCCCAAGGGTTAGAATAGCGGTTTTTTGAGTTCGGTAGAACAATCTTTGCGGCATCGTGCCAAAGTTGTACCGAACCCATACTTCAGGAAAGTGTTACATGAGTCTCAAATGCGGCATCGTCGGCCTGCCAAATGTCGGCAAGTCCACTCTTTTCAATGCGCTGACCAAAGCCGGCATACCGGCCGAGAATTACCCGTTTTGTACCATTGAGCCCAATGTCGGCATCGTCGAAGTACCCGACCCCCGCCTGAGGGCGCTGTCAGTAATCGTGAAGCCTGTGCGCGTTCAGCCTGCCATCGTTGAATTCGTCGATATTGCCGGACTGGTTGCCGGTGCATCGAAAGGCGAGGGGCTGGGCAATCAGTTTCTGGCGCACATCCGCGAAACCGATGCGATCGTAAATGTGGTGCGCTGCTTTGAAGACGACAATGTGGTCCATGTCGCCGGCAAGATCAACCCGCTCGACGACATCGAAGTCATCCAGACCGAACTGGCGCTGGCCGACATGAATACTGTTGAGCGAACCATCCAGCGAGAGGCCAAAAAGGCGCGCTCCGGCGACAAGGATTCCGCCAAGCTGGTCACGCTTCTGGATAAGATGATGCTGCATCTTGATTCGGGCAAACCGGTTCGCACAATGGGCCTCGACACCGAAGAAGCCCTGTTGATTCGACCTTTATGCCTCATCACCGCAAAACCGGCGATGTTCGTCGCGAATGTTTCCGACACCGGCTTCAGCAACAACCCGTTGCTTGACCAGCTTTCCGCTTATGCCGAATCACAAAATGCCCCGCTCGTCGCAATCTGTGCCGCCATCGAATCTGAAATTGCCGACATGAGCGACGAGGACAAAGGGGCTTTTCTCGCTGACATGGGCATGGAAGAACCGGGGCTTGACCGCTTGATTCGCGCAGCCTACAAATTGCTGGGGCTGCAAACCTATTTCACCGCCGGCGTCAAGGAAGTTCGCGCATGGACCATCCATACCGGTGACACGGCACCCAGGGCTGCCGGTGTAATCCACACTGACTTTGAAAGAGGTTTCATTCGCGCGCAAACAATCTCATATGAAGATTTCATCGCATTCAATGGCGAACAAGGTGCGAAGGAAGCGGGCAAAATGCGCGCCGAGGGAAAAGAATATGTCGTCAATGATGGTGATGTGCTCAATTTCCTGTTCAATGTTTAGATTTTACGAATTTCAGGGTTAACGCATGATTAGGCTGGCTGAACTCACGCTCTACCCCATCAAGTCCTGCGGCGGCATTGTCCTGCAGAAGGCAACTATTACCAAATCAGGATTGGCCAGCGGCTTGATCCATGACCGGGAATGGATGGTGGTTGATGCCCGTGGGCAGTTCATCACCCAGCGCACGCATCCAAAAATGGCAACCATCACGCCAAGCATCAATAAGAGCAAGATGATTCTGAGCGCGCCTGGCATGCCACCGCTTGCCATTCCGCTTGAACGGAGGACTGCCGATAGCCGCGACTTATTGATGGAAGTCCGCGTCTGGAAAGATCATCTTCAGGCTATCGACTGTGGTGATGCCGTCGCGGACTGGCTCTCGACCATCACCGGGGACGGCTGTCGCCTGGTTCGGTTTGACCCACAGGCAAAACGGATTGCCAGCCTGAAGTGGACGCAGGGCGCGGAGGCCACCAACCTGTTTAGCGACTCTTTTCCATTTCTGGTGCTTTCTCAAGCGTCACTCGATGATCTGAACGAGAGATTGCGCGCCGAAGGCCGGGAAGCGCTGCCGATGAACCGCTTCCGCCCCAATATTGTCATCTCCGGCGTTCCGCCTTATGCCGAAGATCGCACACAGTCCATGCAAGTCGGCGATGCGGCATTGCAACTGGTCAGACCCTGTCAGCGCTGCCCTATCCCCGCCATCGACCAGACGACCGGCATCGCAGGGCCAAATCCAAACGACATACTGAAGACCTATCACACGAGCGAACTGCTGAACAATGCAGTCACTTTCGGCGTGCACGCCATACTCCAACACGGGGAGGGTGCGACATTGCGCGTCGGGCAAATCATCAAAACGCACCCTCTCAACTAACCCTCCGCCGACCACCATGGACAAACGCCTGGAACCGCTGTTAGACGAACCTGCATCAGCGAACCATCCGCTTGCCACGGAGAATCTCCAATTGCGGGCGCACCTCCAGGACTTGCTGGAGCAGGCACACAGTAACCAGCAAATCATGCAGCGGCATCATTTGCTCAACCTGTCGATCATCGGCGCCAACGGTCTCGTCGAGTTGCTGGACACCATTTTCCATAAGCTCAAGCATTCATCGTCGCTGGATATGGTGACACTGACCGTGTTTGATGCGGATCATGAAATGCGGCGCGTCATGGCAAACCTGAACATCGCACCCACCGACTTTCCCAACCTCCAGCTTGAAGAGGGGCCGGACAAGAACCTCTTCAAATTCACGGAATCCCTCAAGCCTGAACTGGGCGTGTATTCCGTCGAACGGCATGGCAACCTGTTTCCGCAAGACGCATCTGCGCCTGCCAGCGTCGCCATCGTGCCCCTGCTCATTGGCAATCGGCTTAACGGACATCTGAATTTCGGCAGTATGGATTTCAGTCGCTTCAGCGGAAATATCGCAACCGATTTCATTGAAGAGCAAGCGTCAATTGTTGCCATCTGCCTGGAAAATGCCATAAACAATGAAAGACTCAAGCATATCGGCCTAACCGATCCGCTAACAGGCGTCAATAATCGTCGCTATATCGAAACGCGCCTGCTTGAGGAAATTAAGCGCGCACAACGGCAGAGCTATGCGCTGTCGTGCATGTACATCGACATTGATTATTTCAAGCAAATTAACGATTTCCTCGGGCATCAGGAGGGTGACGAAGTTCTGCGCGAAGTGGCGTCGCGCATCAAATCCGAACTTCGCCTTTCAGATGCGTTGGGGCGCTTCGGTGGTGAAGAGTTCGTGGTTCTGCTGATCGATACCCACGCCGCTGGCGCGCGCCATGTCGCAGAACGCATCCGTGCAAGCATTGCCAACCGCACCTTCCAGCTAAATGCCGGCAAGACCTGCAAGGCAACGGTTTCCATTGGCGTATCGACGCTCTCGACTCATATTAGCGGCAAGCCAACCGAGGCAATTGCGCAAGAATTTGTAGCTCAGGCCGACCTGGCGCTCTATCAGGCCAAAAATGCCGGCCGCAACTGTGTTGTCTGCATCCCCTGATGCCCGCCTCACAGCCATCCAGCGCAAGACCGTTACCCAGAACCGGCGAACCGAAGCCGCACCAATCGCCGGCAGGGCGAATTCACCTGCGTCGCGGTGAATGGCGCCCGAAATAGCAGGTAGAATACGAGCTCTGTTCAGGAATACATCATGCCCATTTCCAATACAAAAGAGATCGTCGCAGAACTGCGCGCAGGCCGCATGGTCATTCTGGTCGACGAAGAGGACCGTGAAAACGAGGGCGACCTTGTTCTGGCCGCTGACTTTGTCACGCCCGAAGCGATTAATTTCATGGCCAAATATGCTCGTGGCCTCGTTTGCCTGACGCTGACGGAAGAACGGTGCCGCCTGCTTGGGTTGACGCAAATGGCGCGAGACAACCGCAGCCAGTTCAGCACTGCCTTCACCATGTCGATCGAAGCGGCAGAAGGCGTTACCACCGGCATATCCGCCCACGACCGCGCGCGCACCATTCAGGCCGCCGTCGCAAAGCATGCGAAAGCTGACGATATCGTGCGACCTGGCCATGTCTTTCCGATTATGGCCAAACCTGGCGGCGTACTCGTGCGGGCAGGCCATACCGAGGCTGGCTGCGACTTGGCCGAGCTTGCCGGCCTGACCCCAGCCTCCGTTATATGCGAAATAATGAAAGACGACGGAACAATGGCCCGCCTGCCGGATCTTGTTGATTTCGCCCGTCGTCATGGGCTTAAAATCGGCACCATCGCTGACCTGATCCACTACCGCAGCCAGAACGAAAGCATCGTCGAGCGCATGGCCGAGCGTGAAACACAAACCACTCACGGCAGCTTTCGCACCATCGCCTTCCGCGACAAGCCCAGCGGCGGCGCACACCTGGCACTAGTGCACGGCGATCTCTCTCCGGATCGTGAAGCACTGGTTCGTGTACATCAGCCATTGTCCATCGTTGATCTGCTGGAAACCCAGGCATCGACCCATTCATGGAGCGTCGCTGCTGCTATGGCGGCAATCAAGAAAGCCGGCAATGGCGTTATCTTGCTGCTAAACTGCGAAGAGTCCGCAAATGACATTTTTACAAATTTTGTAGCGCTTGATTCTCCACGACAATCCGTACCGCCCCGCAGCGCCAGCCAGGACTTGCGCAATTACGGTATCGGGGCACAAATTCTGAAAGATATTGGCGTGCGCAAGATGAAACTTCTCGCCAATCCCAGAAGGATGCCATCGATGACCGGTTTCGACCTTGATGTAAGCGGTTTCATGGACAAGCCTGCACATTAATTTTCATTATCAATTCAAGCGGAGGTGCACTATGACTGTCGGAACATATGAAATGAGCCTGGAAGGAAATGGTCAGCGCATCGGCATCGTGCAATCCCGTTTCAACGAGGATGTTTGCCACGGATTATTGACCGCCTGCGTGGCAGAACTCAAGCGCCTCGGTGTGGAAGCAGAAGACATCCTGCTGGTGACCGTTCCGGGTGCGCTGGAAATTCCGCTGGCACTGATGAAAATGGCAGAAACCAAGCAATTTGACGCGCTGATCGCTCTGGGCGCAGTAATTCGTGGAGAAACTTATCACTTCGAACTGGTTTCCAACGAGTCCGGCGCCGGAATTACACGGGTTGGCCTGGATTACGGAATACCGATCGCCAATGGCGTGCTTACCACCGACACAGACGAGCAGGCTGAGGCGCGCATGGCTGAAAAGGGTACCGACGCAGCTCGCGTTGCGGTGGAAATGGCAAATCTGGCGATGGCGCTCGAAGAACTCGCACAGGCCCTCGAAGAAGAGGAAGAATAAATCGCTCTGCAGCACCGGGGCAGCAATACTATTCGAAAACACACATGGCAGAAAAAAGTCCGCACGCCAACCCAGGCAAAAATCGCTCGCCGCGACACAGAGCGAGAGAATTTGCCTTGCAGGGCGTTTATCAGTGGCTGCTTAACAAGGAAAGCGCCTCAGCCATCACGGATCACATCCGCAATGCGCACGGCTTCGACAAAGCGGATGCCACGCACTTTGCTGGACTGGTCACGGGCACCATTGCCGATGCAGAAGCTTTGCGGGAGAGGCTTTCATCCATGCTTGACCGCCCTATCGCAGATTTGTCACCTGTCGAGCATGCCATACTTCTAATCGGTGCGCACGAACTCGCCAGTCACCCTGATATCCCGTACCGTGTTGTGATCAACGAGGCTGTCGAACTGGCCAAGTCCTTTGGCGGCATTGATGGTCACAAATTTGTCAATGGTGTGCTGGACAAGCTTGCCGCGAAAATTCGGCATGAAGAAGTCCTGTCGGATCGGCAGCCCTGAAGCGACGCGGCCAGCGCCGCTTCATCTCGCAAAAATCAATCGGGGCGCGGGCAAATAACCCGTGCCCCGATTAAGTCGAGAAACCAAAATATTCCGCGTCAGAGTTTTTTCTCAACCTTCTCTTCATCAACTGACGCCAAAGCTTCACTTTGCCTTGCCGGTGCCGTCGCCGATTGTCCGGTTTCGGTCTCTTCGACTACCGGACGCTGAGTACGCGTGGTGATTTTCGTCGCAGAAACCGGCACCCTCTTGCCATTCGCCACTTCTTTCAGCCTGCGGTACTCGGACAACACCTTCGCGCCGTAACCGCCATCGTTGGAATGCAGGGCAGCACCCACATAGCTTTTCAGACCTGCCTCGACCGAACCGCCTCGTTTCACATATTCTTTCAGGATTTGCGACCCGACCTTGATGTTTGCAACCGGATTCAGAGCAGCTTTCACACCACCGTGATCGTCAAATTTTTCCTTGTGCACCTTTGACATCACCTGCATCAAACCTTGCGCACCCATCGGGCTTTCGGCAAAAGGATTGAAGCGGGACTCCACAGCGATGACAGAAAGGATGAGCAAGGGGTCGAGCTTGGTCTCGAGTGCCGTCAGGTAAGCGGCCGACACAAGCATGTTGGCGGCATCATTCGCAACGCGATATCGTTTGGCAATCCAGTCAGTGACATACTTCTGCTGTTTTGCATTGCCAAGCGCCCTGGCGTCTGCCGGTGCTTCACCTGCCTCTTCCTGCGCACCAGCCAGCGTTTCCGGCGCCTGCACCAGCGCTGTCAGTTGCGCCAGCTCGGCTTTTTGTTCGGCACTTGGCTTGTCGGCAAATGGCGAAAACGCGAGTAGCTGGTCAGCGATGTCCGGCTTTACAAACATGACGCCCAGCGTGCACATTGCCGACACGCCCATGACCATCAACGCGTGGCGCATGAACACCCATACCCCGCCACGCATTGTGCGCGGCGCCGTTGCGCTCAATGCGTCACACCGGTATTTCGAATCAATGTTGGCAACTCTTCTTGCCGTCATCAAATTATTAAACATGGTACCTCCTGATTCATCACGGATGCGTAACGCTTCTTGTAGTCTGTCCGCAGACATGCATCTGCCGTGAATAACAACATCATCAGCGCCGCCTCTCGCGGCCGACTGACGCCTTTGTCGCTTGCTTTCCGTAGATGGCGCGCTCTGTGGCACACTACCTGCTGCAAACGACTCTTTTCGGGTTTGAGGCTGACGCCTCGTGAAAACACTCCTTAAAATGTCATGCGGGGCCCCGTCCCCTTGAAAATGAAGCAGCAGCGCTTTTGCCTGTCTGCCATCAATCTTTTTGCCCGAAGGCTGGTTCTTTTAATTTTGGCGAATTCTATGGGCGGTTTTATATCAAGTCAACCCTATTAAACCTGTTTTATATAGTTAATAGTCATTAACAATTCTGCTCATATTTGAATTAACCGAACAAAATCATCAGCTTATACAAAATCCGCACATATAGTGCCTGAACCTTCACAAAACACAAAATAGATGAAATATCGCGATTTAAGGGACTTCGTCACCCAAATCCAGAAGCTTGGGGAGCTCAAACTCATTTCAAAGCCGGTTTCGCCTTATCTGGAAATCACCGAGGTCTGCGATCGCGTCTTGCGCGCTGGCGGCCCTGCCTTGTTATTTCAGCACCCGACCGGGCATACGATGCCGGTGCTTGCGAATTTGTTCGGCACCACGCGTCGGGTCGCGCTCGGCATGGGCGCGACTAACCTGGAAGAGCTGCGCCGCGTCGGTCACTTGCTCGCCGCGCTCAAGGAGCCGGAGCCTCCCAGGGATTTCAAGGATGTGATGGGGCTGGGCGCGCTGATGAAGGCAGCCTGGGACATGAAACCAAAGGAGCAGAGCAGCCCGTCCTGCCAGGAAATCGTATGGGAAGGTCAGGATGTTGACCTGTCACGCCTGCCGATACAGCATTGCTGGCCGGACGATGCCGCCCCGCTGATAACCTGGGGGCTGGTTATTACGAAGGGGCCGCACAAGGCGCGGCAGAATCTTGGCATCTACCGCCAGCAGGTACTTGGCCGTAGCCAGCTCATCATGCGCTGGCTGCCGCATCGCGGTGGTGCTCAGGATTTCCGTGAGCATGCACTTACCAACAAGGGACAGCCGTTCCCGATAGCCGTTGCGCTCGGCGCCGACCCCGCTACTATATTAGGTGCAGTCACGCCTGTGCCGGACAGTTTGTCGGAGTATCAGTTCGCCGGCCTGTTGCGCGGCAGTCGCACCGAAGTCGCCAAAGCTCTGGGGAGCGAACTGCGCGTGCCGGCTTTTGCCGAAATCGTGCTCGAAGGCCACATCCAGCCTGACACCTCGCACCCGAGCGGTTATCAGCACGCGCTGGAGGGGCAGTTCGGCGACCATACCGGCTATTACAATGAACAGGACAGCTTCCCGGTGTTCACCGTCGACCGCATCACCATGCGGCGCGATCCCATCTACCACTCGACCTACACCGGCAAGCCGCCGGACGAGCCCTCTATATTAGGAGAGGCACTCAACGAGGTATTCATCCCTCTATTACAGAAGCAGTTCCCCGAGATCACGGATTTTTACCTGCCGCCTGAAGGCTGCAGCTACCGGATGGCCGTGGTACAGATAAAAAAGGCCTACCCCGGCCACGCCAGGCGCGTGATGTTTGGCGTCTGGAGCTTTTTGCGGCAATTCATGTACACCAAGTTCATCGTCGTGGTTGACGAGGATGTCAACCTTCGTGACTGGAAAGAAGTCATCTGGGCCATCACCACCCGCGTCGACCCGGCGCGCGACACCATGCTGGTCGAGAATACGCCGATTGATTATCTCGACTTTGCCTCGCCCATCAGCGGACTGGGCAGCAAGATGGGGATCGACGCCACCAACAAGTGGGCTGGCGAAACCGACCGCCAGTGGGGCAAGCCGATAAGCATGTCGCCCGAAGTCAGGGCAAGGGTGGATGGAATCTGGCAGGAGTTGGGCTTCTAATCCGGCGTACAGGCAGGCAGCGCAGCAGCCCTCCGCAAAGCGCTGACGGGGGGTATTTCCACCGGCCGCCTGGGGCGTGTTCACCCTAAACGGGTGAGTGCGCTTTGGTGCGAACACGCCCTAATCACGCAAATCCGCACCCACCCCATCATCCACATGGAGAAAGCGCGCCCAATCAGGCTGAGAACCCCGAGGAAATAAAACCAGAAACGCCGTCGTTTCACCGTCTTGTAAATGCGCCCCTCCCAAACACCATTACAATCGGCGATTGCGCACAAAACACGCGCCGTCAATTTGGCCCATCGATTGACGCATAAATAAGCCATGCCCACTATTAACGCGCCGCGTTAATAGTGGGCCGCGCAGGCGGGATTGGGGGATTTTTGGGGCTTCAAAACACTTAATTTGCACAACATTTAAGCAATTTTCATTTCAAAAATGCCATTTTTGCGGGAGTATATACACAAATCAACTGAATAACCAATGCTGACGCGCCGGATAAAATTATCTATTGGGAGTATGTATTTTCAGGCCTTGTCCAGACTCTGCAGATTGAGCCGCTTTATTGCGGAATTTTAACGAGTCGATGTTCGACAAGCGCCCCGTATTGCGCGCATGCGCCCACCACGGCAGGCGTCTTTAAACCGATGGCATCGCAGATGATCGCCAGCGGCGAGCAAACCGGCAACCTCGACGACCCGATGGATGAAAGCGCGACGCAGACTAAAAACTGAAGACCCTGTCGGCGCAAATTTCACTGGGGGAAATAAAACTGCTGCCCCCTGTTTCCCCGTGCGGTACAATGCTGACCGGCGGGCCCCTGCGCATTGTGGCTTGGTTAATCTGGTCAGGTCGGGAACGAAGCAGCCATGTCCAATTCCTGCAAGTGCCGCAGACAAGGCTCGCCTCATGTTTTCCGATTCACCACTCCCAAATACGGCGTGGCGCAATGCGAGTGCGACCGCTGGCTGAATGGACATGCTGAATAAACCCGTGCGCTTGAGCAAAAAACACCTGTTGATCGCAGGCATGGCGCTATTGGTCATCATCGTCGGCATTGTCACGCTCCGCAGTATCCTTTCCCCTTCTTCCAAACAACAACGAAACCCGGTACAAACGGTCAAGACCGTGCTGTCCGAACAGAAGGCGGTTGCCGTCATGGTCAGGGCGAATGGCTATATCACCGCCATCAAAACGGTCGAGGTGCGGCCGCAAGTCCAGAATATCGTGCGCGCCGTCCATGTGAAGGAAGGGCAGGATGTCGCTGCAGGACAGTTATTGTTTACGCTGGATGCGCGCGGCGATGCCGCCAATGTGGACAAGGCGCAGGCGCAACTCGCTCGCGACAAGGCCGACCTTGCCGATGCCGAGGCGACCTTGAAGCGAAACCAGGAACTGTTCGCCAAAAAATTTATCTCGCAGGCGGTGGTCGATACCGCTCGCGCCAAAGTCGAGTCCCTGCGCGGAACGACGCGCGCCGACAAGGCCACGATTGACTCCAGCAATGTGTCGCTCGGCTACAACCGCATCACTGCCAGCATGGCAGGGCGTATCGGCGCAATCAATGTCCACCCCGGCAGCCTGGTGCAACCGACGGGCCCCGCCATGGTCACCATCGCGCAGCTTGATCCCATCACGGTCAGCTTTGCGGTTCCTGAGGCTGAGCTGACACACATCGTGTCCTCGTACCCGGAAGGGAGAGCGCCGGTATTCATCCAGTTCCCCGGAAAAGAACCGGAGCAAGGCACGCTGGTATTCATCGACAATGCGGCCGATCAGCAAAGTGGCACCATCAAGATGAAAGCGCAGTTCGACAACAAGGAACGGCAACTGTGGCCTGGCTCCTTCGTCAGTGTGCGTATGGTGTCGCGTTCGTTGCCGGATGCAGTCGTGGTACCCGCGCAAGCCGTGGTCATCGGCCCGAAAGAGCAATTCGTGTATGTCGTGCAGGAAGACGGTACCGTGCAACCTAAATCCGTTTCGGTCCTGACGACTGAGAGCGGCTTCACTGCAGTTAGCGGCATCGGCGCGGGCATGCGCGTTGTGATCGAGGGTGCGCAAAACCTGCGCCCCGGCGCAAAGGTGCGTGAGGCGCCCGCGGCCAGTTCATCCGCACCATGAACTTCTCCGAACTCTGCATCCGCCGCCCGGTGATGACCGTGCTGCTGTCGATTGCGGTTGTCGCAATCGGCCTGTTTGCATACACCAAGCTGCCGATTGCTGCGCTGCCGAATTACAACACGCCCATCATCAGCGTCACCGCCGTGCTACCCGGCGCCAGCCCCGAAGTCATGGCTTCGTCCGTTGCGCGCCCGCTGGAAAAGCAATTCTCGATGATCGCCGGACTCGCGACCATCAGCTCGACCAACACGATCGGCAACAGCGCGATCACGCTCGAATTCAACTCTGACCGCGATATCGACGCCGCCGCAGTCGATGTGCAGGCCGCGCTGCTGCGCGCACAGCGCAACCTGCCGCCCGAAATGACCACGATGCCGGACTACCGCAAGGTGAACCCGGCCGATGCCGCCGTGCTGATCATTGCACTGAACTCGCCTTCACTCACGCTTGCCGAAGTCACCGCCTTTGCCGAAAACTTGATCGCCCCTTCGCTTTCGACCATCGATGGCGTCGCGCAAGTGCAGATATTCGGTCAGCCCCGATTCGCAGTGCGCATCCAGGCGCGTCCGGAGCAGCTTGCCGCACGCAACATGACGCTGGATGATCTGGCGGCAGCCCTGAAAAACGCCAACTCGAACAGCCCGGTCGGCGTGCTTGACGGTCAGTACCAGAGCCTGACCATTGAAGCCAACAAGCAATTGCCGAACGCTGCCGCCTACGCCAACCTGATCATCGCAAGCAGGGACGGGGCATCAATCCGCCTCAAGGATGTGGCCAATGTCGTGGACAGCGCCGAATCACTCAAGAACAACAGCTGGTTCAACAAGGAACCCTCGATCATCCTCGGCGTCAATCGCCAGCCTAACGCCAACACCGTCGCCGTGGTCGACGCAGTGCGCGCACGCATCCCCCTGATCGAGACACAGATGCCGTCCTCGATCAATCTTCATGTCCTGAACGACCGCTCAAAGTCGATCCGCGAATCGATCCACGATGTGAAGATCACGCTGATGATGACCATCGCGCTCGTGGTGATGGTGATCTTCCTGTTCCTGAAACGCCTGACCGCCACCGTCATTCCCGTGCTGTCGCTGCCGATTTCGCTGATCGGCTGCTGCGCGCTGATGCAATGGCTGGGCTACAGCCTCGACAACATTTCACTGCTCGGGATTACGATTGCAGTCGGGCTCGTGGTTGACGACGCGATCGTGGTGCTGGAAAACATCGTGCGCCACATGGAGATGGGCCTGAACCCGATGGCAGCGGCGCTGCGCGGATCGCGCGAAGTAGGCTTTACCATCCTTTCCATTTCGCTATCCCTTGTCGCCGTGTTCATCCCGATTTTTTTCATGCCGGGCGTGATCGGCCTGCTGTTCCAGGAATTCGCAGTGGTG
This sequence comes from uncultured Oxalobacter sp., assembly GCA_964488675.1. GTDB lineage: Bacteria > Pseudomonadota > Gammaproteobacteria > Burkholderiales > Burkholderiaceae_D > QZKY01. Next base: position 12,311 of record CAZAWA010000030.1, read on the forward strand.
GTGTCGCTCTCGATCCTGGTGTCCGCAGTCGTGTCGCTGTCGCTGGTGCCCATGCTGTGCAGCCGTTTTCTGAAACAGGAATCGCATAAAAAAGACAATTGGGTAAGCCGCCATTTTGAAAGCGCCTTTAACGCGTCGCTGAAGTTCTACGAGCGCATTCTGGACTGGTGCCTGGCGCACAGCAAGTTCACCCTTTGTGTTGCAGTCGCCACCTTTGTCGGCACCGGCCTGCTGTTCATCACCATCCCGAAAGGCTTCTTCCCCGAGGAAGACATCGGGCAGATCCGCGCCACCATCGAAGGCCCGCAGGACGCCTCTTACATAATGATGGCCAGCCTGGTCCAGAAAGCCATCGCGATCGTTGCCGACGACCCCAATGTGGACAGCGTGGCAGCCCGCTCGCTCGAAGGTAATGCCGGCCGCATGTTCATCGGTCTCAAGCCGCTCGGAGAGCGGCAGTCGATGACCGAGGTGCTCGAAGGTCTGCGCCGCAAGACGCGCGACATTCCCGGCCTCAATGTCTATTTCCGACCCGAGCAAAACCTCCAGCTTGGCGGCAAGCAAAGCAAGAGCCGCTACCAGTATGTGTTGCAGAGTGTCCAGACCGAAGCCCTGTACGACTGGGCCGGCAAGATGGAAGAAATCATGCGCGCTGACCCGCTGTTGCGCGATGTGACCAGCGATTCGCAGATGAAGGGCTTGCTCGCCATCGTCGACATCAACCGCGACCGCGCGAACGAAGCCGGCATCAGCATGCAGGATATCCGCAGCGCGCTCTACAGCGCGTTTGGCGACCGGCAGGTTTCAACCATATTCACCAGCAGCAACAGTTACCAGGTGATTCTGCAAAGCAGCGGCACCGGCAAGCAGGACGAAAACGACATTTCGAACATCTATGTGCGCGGCAAGTCCGGCTCGCTCTTGCCGCTTACCGGACTCGCGACCGTGCGCCGGGCCGCCGGGCCCATCTCGGTCAACCACCAGGGACAGCTCGAAGCCGTCACCATCACCTTCAACCTCGCGCCGGATGTGCCGCTCGGCGACGCGAGCAAGCGCATTGAAGAAATCAAGGCGTCGCTCAGCATGCCGCCGACCATCATCACTTCCTATTCCGGCGACGCCGCCGTGTTCCAGTCTTCGCAAGGCAGCCAGATCGCGTTGCTGGTGCTCGCCATCGTCGTCATCTACATCCTGCTCGGTGTGCTGTACGAAAGCTACATTCATCCAATCACCATTCTCGCCGGCCTGCCCTCAGCCGCAATCGGCGCACTTTTGATGCTGCGACTTTTTGGCATTGAGCTGACGCTGATTGCCACCATCGGCATCCTGATGCTGATTGGCATCGTCAAGAAAAATGCGATCATGATGATCGACTTCGCGCTCGACGCGCAACGCAATGACGGCATGCAACCCGCAGTCGCCATCCGCACCGCCTGCCTGCTGCGCTTTAGACCGATCATGATGACGACGCTGGCTGCGCTGATGGGCGCGCTGCCGATTGCGCTCGGCCTCGGCGCGGGCGCGGAGCTGCGCAAGCCGCTGGGTCTGGCTATCGTTGGCGGACTGATTTTTTCGCAGGCAATAACACTGGTCATCACGCCGGTGATTTATCTGGCGCTGGATCGCTATAGTGGCGACGGGCCGTTGAGAATCGAGACGGAGACGGGGGCGTAGTGTGTTTCCTTCCCCCTGCCATGGGGAAGGTTGGGATGAGGGTTACAAGCTTGCTGTTTGTCGCGCCTTTCTTCACGCCCTCGACCCCCACCCCAACCCTCTCCCTTGCAGAGGGAGGGGCTCGTCCGGCACTCTGTTTGATATAGAATGGCGGAATGTCTTATCTCGTCCTGGCCCGCAAATACCGTCCAAAAAACTTTGACACGCTTGTTGGTCAGGAGCATGTCGTGCGTGCGCTCACGCACGCGCTCGACAGTCAGCGCCTGCACCACGCGTACCTGTTCACCGGCACGCGCGGCATCGGCAAAACCACGCTGTCGCGCATCCTTGCCAAGGCGCTGAATTGCGAAAAAGGCATAACGCCGCAACCTTGCGGTGTGTGCGAAGCCTGCGCCGCCATTGATGCAGATCGTTTTATTGATTACATCGAGATGGATGCCGCATCCAATCGTGGCGTGGAGGACATGCAGCAATTGCTGGAGCAGGCAGTTTACGCGCCAACCAATGCGCGCTTCAAGGTCTACATGATCGACGAGGTGCACATGCTCAGCACGCATGCTTTCAATGCGATGCTCAAAACGCTGGAAGAGCCGCCCGAATACATCAAGTTCATCCTCGCGACGACCGACCCGCAAAAGCTGCCGGTTACGGTGTTGTCGCGTTGCCTGCAGTTCAACCTCAAGCAGATGCCGCCGCCGCAGATCATCGGCCATCTGGAATACATTCTGGAGCAGGAGAGCGTTGCGTACGAAACGCCTGCCCTGCGACTGCTGGCACAGGGCGCGCGCGGATCGATGCGCGATGCGCTGTCACTGACCGACCAGGCCATCGCCTACGCCGCGGGCAAGGTCACGCTTGAGGCGGTGCAAGGCATGCTGGGCGCACTGGATCAATCTTTTCTGGTTCGCTTGTTCGACGCGCTGGCCGTGAAAGATGGCGCCAGGCTGATCGAGATAGCCGATGAAATGGCCGCGCTCAGCCTGTCATACAGCGTTGCCTTGCAGGACATGGGGTCGCTTTTGCACCGCATATCGCTGGCACAGACTGCGCCTTCCGCCTTGCCGGATGACTTGCCGGAGCGCGAGGACATCCTGCGCCTGGCCGAATTGTTCAACCCCGAAGACATCCAGCTGTTCTACCAGATCGCCGTGCATGGCCGCAACGAGCTTAATCTCGCGCCGGACGAATACGCCGGATTCACGATGTCCCTGCTGCGCATGCTCGCCTTCCGCCCGAACGATGATGGTGGTGTTGTGCCGGCGAAGCAGGTGCCAGCGCCTGCTTCGTCATCCAAACCGCCACCCGAACGAGCTGCAAGCGCCAGCCCTGCCAAAGCCGCGCTCGAAGCGGCGCGCGCAAAGCCCAGGGCCGCTGGCACAGCAACGCCGAAAACTGTCGAAACGCCGTTTGCTGCGCCGTCAGCGCGCTCACCGTCAAGCCTCGCCAGCGCGGCGACGGCAAAACTGGACTGGGACGGAGACTGGCCGCAACTGGCTGCGTCCCTGTCCGTGCGCGGCGTCGTGCAGCAACTTGCGCAGCAAACCGAGCTGGTCGAGTGGGAGACCACCGACAGCGGCGTCAGAATTCATTTGCGATCGCCGGTTGAGACCCTGTCCACGCCAGCAAATCTTGAGCGGCTTGGCACCGCGCTGACTGCGCACTTCGGTCAGTCCGTGCGCGTTACCGCCGAAATCGGCAAGGTGGACCAGACCGCCAGCAAGAAGGCAACGGACGAACGCGCAGAGCGACAACGCCAGGCCGAGCAAACCATACAGAACGATCCCTTCGTGCAATCCATGATGAGTGAATTTGGGGCAAGCATCGTCCCCGGATCGATAAAACCCGCATAAACAACACAGACAACACAGGAACCAAAATGAAGAACCAACTCGCAGGGCTGATGAAGCAGGCCCAGGCCATGCAGGCCAACATGGAAAAAATGCAGGAAGAACTGGCCAAGACCATCGTCGAAGGCCAGTCCGGCGCCGGGCTGGTGACGGTGCTGATGAGCTGCAAGCATTATGTCTCGCGCGTCTCGATTGACCCGTCGCTGATGAGCGACGACAAGGAAATGCTGGAAGATCTGCTGACGGCCGCCCTCAACGATGCGGTGCGCAAGGTCGAATCCACTTCGCAGGAAAAGATGGCAGGCGTGACCGCCAGCATGCCCATGCCGCCCGGCTTCAAGATGCCGTTCTAGTTTTCGCTACCCATCGGTGAAAGCCCCCTCCAGCCTCGACTTGCTGACCGATGCCCTGCGGCGCTTGCCCGGCATCGGGCCCAAGTCTGCCCAGCGCATTGCGTATTACCTGCTGCAGCACGACCGCGACGGTGCGCAGCGGCTCGGGCTGGCGCTGTGCCATGCGGTCGAAAACATCCACCACTGCGCCAAGTGCAACACCTTCACCGAAGACGAACTGTGCGCAACCTGCGTCGATCCGAAGCGCGATCCGACCCTGCTGTGCGTGGCAGAAACGCCCGCCGACCAGCTGATGATCGAGCAGACGCTGACCTACAAAGGCATGTACTTCGTGCTGATGGGCAGCCTGTCGCCGCTGGACGGCATCGGCCCGAAGGAAATCCACCTCGACAAACTGATTGCCCGCGCCACGGACGGCATCGTCACGGAAGTCGTACTCGCCACCAACTTCACCAACGAAGGCGAAGCGACCGCCCATGTCATCAGCGAGATGCTCAAGGCGCGCGGCCTGAAGGTCAGCCGGCTGGCGCGCGGTGTGCCGGTCGGCGCGGAACTGGAATTCGTCGATGCCGGCACCATCGCCCGCGCGATGCTGGATCGCAAGGCGACCTGATCCACGCCGCCTGCTCGCCGCACCACTAATAACGCGACGCGTTATTATTTGCCCCCAAACGGCAGCCCAGAGGCTTGGGGTGACGCAAAAACGGCTGTTTTGCACAAAATATAGGCAAAAATAGACGGTAAAATGGTCGTTTTTCCGGGAGTATGTGCCTTAAATTAACGGAACGCCATATCACACGCGCCGGAGTAAAAATGCTCCCCATGAGTATGCCATTTTTGCCATCGTAGCAACAGCAGACTTCCCATACGCACCGTCTTCGGCTAATCTGCGATATGAACTTCATTTTTCGGAGAATGCCCATGCGATATCTGCTCGCCGCGCTGCTGCTGACCTGCTCTGCCGTCAGCGCCCAGAACTTCCACGAACAGCCGCTGTTCGGCGAAAAGCCGTACCGGTCGCGGGGCTTGAGCGAAGCCGATCGCCAGTTTGTCGAGGCGGCAGTCAGGGAGTCCGGCTCGAAAGAAGCGGCCGCCCGGCTCGCTACCCAGCGCGGCTGGAAACAACTCAAACAGGGCGATGCGGAAGTCGCCATACAGAGTTTCAACCAGGCCTATCTTCTGGACCCGAACAACGCAGAAATCTACTGGGGTCTGGGCGTCGCCATGACGCAGCAGGAAAGGCACGACATTGCGGTGCGCCTGTTCGCGCGGGCGCTGGCGCTTGACCCGCAAAACCCGCGCCTGCTGGCAGACATCGGGCTCGCGCACGCCTATGCGGCGGCTGGCATGACGCATGATCCCGTCGAGCAGGCCAAGCGCCTGCAAGGCGCGATGCCCTGGTTCGATGCGGCTGAAAAGCTCGACCCGAGCTATGCGACCACCTTCGCCAACCGTGCCATCGCGCTGTTCTTTCTCGGCAAATACAGCGAGTCCTGGATGAATGTCGAAAAGGCAGAGGCGATCGATCGCGCCAGCGTCGATCAAAAACTGGTGGCCGACCTGTCGAAAAAAATGCCGCGCCAAAACTCCGTCGCGCCAGTCGCCGCAGCGAACAGCACGGTCGTGAAAACCGAAGCCGTGACCGCGCAAGCCGAAGTGCAGCAATCGGAACTGCCAACCACCAAGCCGGTGGTGCGCAAGATTGTCATGCCCAAAATCCCGCACGGCATACCGGATGAGCCTGCGCCGACGCCAGCCACTGCGGCACAGCAGGAACCCGCACCGGCGACAGCGCCCGAAGTGCGCAAAATCGTCATGCCAAAGATCCCGCACGGCATACCGGATGAGCCTGCAACTGTGGCAGCACCAGTGCAGCCCACTGCGCAACAACAATCCGCGCCAGCATCAACGCCTGCGCCAACAGTGCAACCCTCTGCCGTTTTGCAAGCAGAACCTGCGCCGGCTCCCGCAGTGCAAACCGTCAGCGCGCCGCCAGCGGACATTGCACCCGCGCCGAAGCCGAAGAAGCTGCGCGTGATTAGCGCCGAACCCGCACGCGCCAAAGGCGGCGACAAGCGCCACTGCCTGAACCTGCCGACGAACGAGGCAATTATGCGGTGCGTGTATCCGAGGAAGTGAGCAGGAACGGTAGGGCTGAGATTTAACACCACCTTACACAATTGACTGTTCGCGGCAAAATGGGCTCTGATCAACGCTTCTTAGAGCTTAGAGATGTGGGTGCAGGGAATATTGCATGATTTTTTTTGTGATTTCGGTATAGGAAAATTCTTTTGTGACAACAAAAACACCCATACGACCGTGCCGTTGCGACAGCAAGCAAAATTGTTCTACGATGTGATACTGCGGTCGGTTCAAATAATCGTCGAAGAGAATTGTGGTACCAACCTCTGCAGCAAGCAGGGTGTACAGAAATGCGGCAACTCTGAAGCGACCGTCTATCAATACTGTATCTGGTGTTAGCTTCTCTTCTTTGGCTATGCGCCAGGGTAGTGCAGGGTATTGCCAAAAATCGTCTATCTTCTCTCTCGTTTTTGGCATTCCCCAATCCCCTACCGATCCAAAGTCACAATGCTCAATATATAGCTTTGGTCTGTCACTCTCGATTGAGGACTTAACTTTTTCAATCCAATTTTTGTCTGTATCTACTGAAATGATGGCCGGAACTTGAGCAACATTTGCTGCAAATATCGTGCTACCCCCACAGCCGTATTCGAGATAACACTTCGAAAGTGATGCAGCGTTTTTAAAAAAATTTAACCCGCCTTCATCCATGGATGGCATCATTTTGCTTGTTATAGGCATTTTTAATAAATATTTAAATGAAAAATTTCGGATTTACCTTTGATTGGAATTCCACGTTTACCTATCATTGTCTATGTTGGCAATGCTAACTCAACTCAACATTTCAAAGTGTTCTTTCGACCGACAGGAGATTGTTTTGATGATGCCGCTGAATGCTCAAGATTTAAACACGATCCAGCTTGGCGATATTCAAGTCCAACAACTTCATCCCCGCCTTGCCAAAATTGATGTTCGCGCGCGCATTCTCGCCGCTGCCTTCGATGTTGACGATCACGCCTTCGCCAAACTTGGCGTGATGCACCGTTTCACCGATGCGCCAGCCGGTGCTTTTTTCGCTGACCTTGGTCGCCACCTTGTTCTGCCGTGACGGTGCAAAGTCGGCGACCAGATTTCGCTGGGCAAAGACATTGGTCTGCACATTGGGTGTCAGCCATTTGAGTGAATCTTCCGGCAGTTCGTCGAAGAAGCGCGAACGCAGGTTGTAGCGCGTCTGTCCGTGCAACATGCGCGTCTGCGCAAAGCTCAGGTACAGCCGCCGCTTGGCGCGCGTGATGGCGACATACATCAGGCGGCGTTCTTCTTCCAGCCCGCCCGCTTCCATTTCGCTGTTCTGATGCGGGAACAGGCCCTGCTCCAGCCCGGTGATGAACACGGCATCAAACTCCAGCCCCTTGGCCGAATGCACCGTCATCAGTTGCAGCGCATCCTGCCCGGCCTGGGCCTGATTTTCGCCTGCCTCGAGCGAGGCGTGCGCCAGAAACGCGGACAGCGGCGACATCACTTCCGACAGCGGCACATCGGCATCGATGATCTGCAGTTCATCTGTCGCAATCAACGGCGTGTCCGTCGCCTGCGCCTTCGGGCCAATCTGCGCAGGGGCGTCCGTGTCGAGGTTCTCTTCGGAGAGGAACAGGGTCGCGGCGCTGACCAGCTGCTCCAGATTTTCGATGCGATCCGCGCCTTCCTTTTCGTTGCGGTAATGCGAGATCAAGGTGCTGCGATCCAGCACCACCTGCACCAGTTCCGGCAGGGGCAACGCCTGTGTCTCGAAGCGCGCACCCTCGATCAGCTTCACGAACGACCCCAGCACCGTTCCGGCCTTGCCGCCCACAAACGGCACCGCCTCATACAGCGAGATGTTGCGCTGCTTTGCCGCATCCTGCAGTTGCTCGATCGAGCGCGCACCGATGCCGCGCGTCGGAAAATTCACCACGCGCAAAAAGGCAGAATCGTTGTGCGGGTTGTCTATCAACTGCAGGTAGGCAATCGCGTGCTTGATTTCGGCGCGTTCGAAAAAGCGCAGGCCGCCATACACACGATACGGGACGCCAGCACTGAACAGAGCATGCTCGATCACGCGCGATTGCGCATTCGATCGGTACAGCACTGCGATGTCGCTGCGCATCAGGCCTTCGGCAATCAGGCTTCTGGCTTCATCGACCACCCACTGCGCCTCGCGCAGATCGGATGGTGCTTCCAGCACGCGCAGCAGCTCGCCGTGTCCGGCGTCCGTGCGCAGGTTCTTGCCGAGCAATGTGAGCGGATCCTGATTCGCACGCTGCGTGGCAACCTGATGTCAGTTCCGGTCGCACGATCCGCCATGACGGCGGCGGAACCGCGCTGCAACTCGGAGGTCAGTAGCCGTTAGTTGCCGGCGGGGCGGGCGGCGAGAGTCGTCCTACTTGCCGTAGTTGAGCAGGCCGGCCTTGAGTTCGAGCATGTCGAGCGGGCCGAGCGGCACGAAGCGGCGGTCCTTGAAGTGCGCGACGATGCGG
>CAZAWA010000031.1:0-20616 GCA_964488675.1 uncultured Oxalobacter sp.
CATGAGATGACCGTGCGCGGGCTCATGACCGTCGAAATGTCGCCATTCACGAAGCCCTGCCGGGTCAGCTCGGCCACGCGGATCATCTTCGCGACTTCCTCGCGCCCACCCGGATGATCATATTCGCCCGACTTGGCGAGCACGATCTGTGCCTCGGTCGCGGCCGGCAGATAGTTGAGCGTTACGACCAGGTTCCAGCGGTCCATCTGGCCCTGATTGATCTGCTGCGTGCCATGATAAAGCCCGGTGGTGTCACCAAGACCCACCGTGTTGGCGGTCGCGAACATGCGGAACCAGGGACTCGGGCGTATCACGCGGTTCTGATCGAGCAGCGTCATCTTGCCGTCCGCTTCCAGCACGCGCTGGATGACGAACATCACGTCCGGACGGCCGGCATCATACTCGTCGAACACCAACGCGACGGGGCGCTGCAGCGCCCAAGGCAACAGGCCTTCCTTGAACTCGGTGACCTGCTGGCCATCCTTCAGGACGATCGCGTCACGTCCGACGAGATCGATACGGCTGATATGCGCGTCGAGATTGATTCGGATGCACGGCCAATTGAGCCGCGCCGCGACCTGCTCGATATGAGTCGACTTGCCGGTGCCGTGATAGCCCTGCACCATCACGCGGCGATTATACGCAAAGCCTGCCAGGATCGCGAGCGTCGTATCCGGATCGAACACATAGGCGGGATCATTATCCGGCACCCGCTCATCGGCCTCGGAAAAGGCCGGAATCTCCATATCGATATCGACGCCGAACACCTCACGCGCGTTCACGACGCGATCGGGCGCATCCAGCAGCACCTCGCTGCGCATGTCGGTATTGGTGTTGGGGATATCGGTCATAGTCATCATCTTCCTGCGAGTCACACAGCCCCTAACCGATTGCCGCGCGCCGTGTCGTGACTTTTCACGCCAGCCAGAAGCTTAAGGCGATGGTGGAGAAGACCGGCAGCGATGCGACTGGGAGCGTCGCCTGAGACGAGAAATGACCGAAAAATTCCATAAGACAGATCCGGTCGTCCTGCCGCAGATCCCGGCAAAGCGCTACTTCACCATTGGTGAAGTCAGCGATTTGTGCGGTGTCAAATCCCATGTGTTGCGCTACTGGGAGCAGGAATTTACGCAACTCAAGCCAGTCAAGCGCCGAGGCAATCGCCGTTATTACCAGCACCACGAGGTACTGCTGATCCGTCGTATCCGGGAATTGCTCTATGAGCAGGGCTTCACCATCAACGGCGCCAGAAACAAGCTCGACGCGCGCAAATCGGTTGATGATCAGGTAGATCTTCCTGAGCCATCCGAGGTGCGCGCCGAACTGGCAGAAATACTCAAGCTGCTGCAATAGGATTACCCCCAACCACTCAAATCCATGATGCTTCGCGTCGGATAAAACCAATCATGCGCATACTGATCAGCAACGACGACGGCTACCTGGCTCCCGGCATCATCGCCCTCGCAGAAGCACTCGCGCCGATAGCGGAAATTGTCGTTGTCGCACCTGACAGCAACCGTTCGGCCTCGTCCAACTCCCTTACGCTTGAACGACCGTTGTTCGTGATTCGCGCACAAGACAATATTTACCATGTCAATGGCACGCCGTCGGACTGTGTGCATATTGCATTAACCGGCTTGCTCCCATGGAAACCAGATATGGTTGTTTCCGGCATCAATCAGGGGCAGAACATGGGTGACGACACCTTGTACTCCGGTACGGTGGCGGCGGCAACCGAAGGCTACTTGTTCGGAATTCCGTCGTTCGCTTTTTCACAAGTGGACAAGGGCTGGGGCGAGGTTAAGGCGGCGGCAAGATATGCCCGTGAAATCGTTGAGCGCAGTTTCGATGATATGACGAGACCTTTCCTGCTGAATGTCAATATTCCGAACCTTCCTTACGATCGTATCAAGGGGCTCACAGCTACAAGGCTGGGCAAGCGCCATCAGTCAGAAGGCGTGATCCAGATGACAGACCCCTATGGCCGGCAAATGTACTGGATAGGGCCTGCAGGCGCGGCCAGAGATGGTGGCGAGGGTACGGATTTCCATGCGACGGCAAATGGTTATGTTTCGGTCACGCCGCTGCAGATTGACCTGACGCAGCAGGCGCAGCTGGCAGCCTTGGGCAAAGGCCTGTCATGAGCGGCAAGAAGACCAGGCAATTTCCCTTGCCTTTGTCTTCGGTTGTAGACCACAGTTCCAGGAAGGGAGCGCAAGCGCTTGCAAGGCAGGGCAAGCTTGCGACAACGCAAACAGCTTCGCGAAATGCTGTGAGGGGTATGTCCCCGACGGGCAAACAGCCCTCGGTGGGATTACTGAAAAACGCGTCCGGAACGATTTCTGCTGCGCCAGGTTCGCTGGTATCCGGTTCCGGCATGCTGGTGTCGGACGCGGTGCGCCGCTCGATGGTGGAGCGGCTTGCGAAGCAGGGCATCATGGATGCCAGAGTACTGGCGGCGATGGAAGCCGCCCCGCGCCATCTGTTCCTTGACCCCGCACTGGCCAGTCAGGCGTACATTGACGCGTCGCTGCCGATCGGCTACCAGCAGACGATTTCGCAACCTTACATCGTGGCGAGGATGATAGAAATCCTGCGTGACAACAGCAACGAGGGAAAACTGGATCGCGTGCTGGAAATTGGCACGGGTTGTGGCTATCAGGCGCTGGTACTGTCCATGGTGGCGAGGGAGGTGTATTCTGTTGAACGCATCAAGGCTTTGCATGAGCTGGCCAAGAACAGATTGAGACCACTGCGTGTTCCGAACATTCGCTTGCATTTCGGAGATGGTATGCTTGGCTTGCCGCAGGCTGCGCCCTTTGACGGCATCATACTGGCTGCTGCCGGTCTGGATGTGCCACAAACTCTGCTCGAACAGTTGGCCGTTGGCGGCCGCCTGATTGCGCCGATAGGCGGCAAGCAGCAGTCCTTGCAGCTGATCGAGCGGGCGGGTCCGTCAGAATGGAACCGGATGGTGCTGGAGGAGTGTCATTTTGTGCCGCTGCTGGCGGGAACGGTGTGATGGCGGTGTTGTTTCAAACCGATGGGATGCGATGAAATGAAAAAATCACGATGCTTGTTGTTGGTACCTTTTCTCGGGTTGCTGGTTGCTTGCAGTTCCATACACCACACAGCGCCCATCGTCGACCGCACGACGGGGGTCAGGCCTGCCGCAATGTTCGCCGGAAAACCCGGCTACCATATTGTGAAGCGGGGCGAGACATTGAGTCAGATCGGCAGGATGCATAAGCAAAGGCCGGTCGATATCGTTGCCTGGAACAATCTGGCCAATCCGAATGACATCAAGGTTGATCAAGTGTTGCGCGTCGCACCACCAGGTGCATCGGATGTCGCTGTTGATGCGCAGGCTGACAGCGTTGCTCCCAGTACGGTAGAGGTCATGCCGCTTTCGTCCGCGGCCACTTCGCCGCTTGCGATCAAAAAGACATCGCCTCGTGGCGAGAAGCAGCCATATTCCGATGCAAATCTGGCGGCGATGCAAAATCAGGATCAGGGCGCACCTGCAGCCGCACCAACAAGATCTGATGCGTCTGAAAGGCTCGCTGTGCCGCCAGCCACTGCCAGCGAGGATGATGCCATATCGTGGCAATGGCCCGCCGAAGGCAAGATCATTGCGACCTTCAGCGAAGGAAAGAGCAGAGGCATCGACATTGCTGGCAAGATGGGGCAGAAGATCAATGCTGCGGCCAGCGGCAGAGTGATATACGCAGGAGCGTTTCGTGGCTATGGCAATCTGGTGATCGTCAAGCATACGGACAATTTGCTGTCAGCTTATGCGCACAACAAGCTCGTCCTTGTGAAGCAGGGAGACAATGTGTCAAAGGGTCAGCAGATTGCCGAGATGGGCAACTCTGACAGCGATGCCGTCAAGCTGCATTTCGAGATCCGTCGGCAGGGCGGCAAGCCGGTTGATCCGTCAAAATTTCTTCCGGCGAAATGACGCGCAAGCGCCCCAGGCCACTGCACGACGAGGAACCGTCGGACGATTTGGACGAGGATGGCAGCCGTGAATCCGCCGCCGTTCTGTCCGAGGACGCGGATGAGGAGCGCGCATCCGAAGATACGGTGAAATCGGCGCTGACGGCTGAACTCTCGACGGACGCGACCCAGCAATACCTGAACCGTATCGGCGCCCACCCGCTGCTGTCCGCAGAGGAGGAAAATCGCGTTTCAACGCTGGCGAGGCAAGGCGACTTCCCTGCGCGCCAGAAAATGATCGAGAGCAATTTGCGACTGGTCGTGTCTATCGCCAAAAATTACATCCATCGAGGCGTTAGTTTGCTGGACATGATCGAAGAGGGCAATCTCGGTCTGATGCGAGCGATTGACAAATTCGAACCGGAGCGCGGCTTTCGTTTTTCGACCTACGCCACTTGGTGGATTCGCCAGAGCATTGAGCAGTCGATCATGAACCAGGCGCGCACAGTCCGGTTGCCGACGCACATTGTGCGCGAACTGAACCAGATACTGCGCGCAAAATATCACCTTGAGTCCCGTCAGAGCGATGGCAAGGAACCCACCGTCGAAGACATTGCCTATCTCGTCAACCGTCCGGTCGATGAGGTGCAGGACATCCTTGCGATTTCCGAGCATCCGATGTCGCTGGATGCGCCGCTGGCGGAAGATTCTCAATCAAGCCTGATCGACATCCTCTCGGACAATGATGACAGTTCGCCTGATTCGCATTTCGAACACCAGCAGACGGCATCTCTCGTTCGCAACTGGCTGACGACGCTCACAGACAAGCAGCGCCTCGTGATTATGCGGCGTTTTGGCTTCGGCAACGGGGACGAAGCAACTCTCGAAACCCTGTCGGAAGAATTGGGCGTCACGCGCGAGCGCGTTCGCCAGATCCAGCAGGAGGCGCTCAGCAAGTTGAAGCGATCCCTGGATGCTCATGGTTTCAGGAAAGACCAGCTCCTGTAATTGCCGTGAGCCCCATTTTGTTTTTCTTCGCACCGACTTCAGGCTGATCAATTCACCACTCCCACATGGAACAAAACATCATTTTTATCGAATCCCTCGACATTGAAGGGCGGGGTGTTGGTCGTTTGCAAAACGAAGATGGTTCGCAGGGCAAGGTTGTTTTTGTCGAAGGCGCACTACCAAACGAGACGGTCGTCTACCAGCCCCTGCGAGCCAAGAAAAACTGGGAGGCAGCCAGAATGACCGAGCTGATTCGCGAGTCCTCTTTGCGCGTAAAGCCGAAATGCGACTGGTTCGGAATATGCGGTGGTTGCGCGATGCAGCATCTCGAATCATCGGCGCAGGTAGCGATCAAGCAGCGGGTACTCGAAGACAATCTCTGGCACATCGGGCGGGTAAGGCCGGACATGATGCTGCGCCCGATACACGGCTCTGATTGGGGGTATCGTTACCGCGCCCGTCTGTCAGTCCATTTCGTTGCAAAAAAAGGTGGCATCCTCGTCGGATTCCATGAGAAAAAATCGCGCTTCATCACCGACATGAAAGGCTGCGAAATATTGCCGCCGCATGTGTCAGCAATGCTGGTGCCGTTGCGACGGCTGGTCGAATCGTTGTCGATCGTGGAAAAAATGCCGCAGATTGAACTGGCAATCGGCGATCTTGACGGTATGCTGGTGACGGCCCTGGTGCTTCGTGTCATGGCGCCACTTACCGATCAGGATGAAACCTTGCTGAAAGCGTTCGCAGATCAATACAAGGTGCAGTGGTGGCTGCAAACGAAAGGGCCGGATACGGCAACGCAGTTTTATCCTCCGGATGATCCGCTGCAATACACATTGCCGGAATTTGGCATCACCATGCCGTTCAAACCAACGGATTTCACGCAGGTCAATCATCAGATCAACCGTGTGCTGGTGGCGCGTGCATTGCGATTGCTGGAAGTTCAGCCTGACGAGCGTATCGCAGATCTGTTTTGCGGTTTGGGCAATTTCACGCTGCCGATTGCAACGCAGGCGCGGGAGGTGACGGGCATCGAAGGTAGCACGACCCTCACGCAAAGAGCGCAGGAAAATGCGCTGTCGAACGGTCTGGCAGACAAGACGGCTTTCTTTGTGCGCAACCTGTTCGAGCTGAAATCGGAAGATCTCGTTGCGATGGGGAAATTTGATCGCATGCTGATCGATCCGCCGCGCGATGGCGCGATGGGGGTCTGTCAGGCACTGGTCGATCTTGGAGCAGAGCATCGGCACCTGAAGCCGAAGCGAATTGTCTATGTCTCGTGCAACACATCCACGCTGGCACGCGATGTCGGACTGCTGGTGAATGGCGGCGGATATCGTTTGGCTAAGGCTGGTGTGATCAACATGTTTCCGCATACTTCGCATGTGGAGTCCATCGCGGTGTTTGATTTGCTGAATTGAGATGGCTTCTGCAGGCCCGCTGATTCTCTGTCAGAATGCACGCAATGGTTCGGGAAAGCGCGCCGCGCTTTATCCGGCAAGCCAAACAGTGCAGCGTGACACAAGCGATGAATAGGCCGGTTTTGCCAGCAGGAATCTCACCCAAAGTGGGGACACTGCCTTTTTCAAACTCTTTTGCCGCTTTGCCGGACGCGTTTTACACGCGTCTGCCGCCAGCCCCCTTGCCGGAACCATACTTGGTTGCCGTAAGTCGTCCCGCCGCTTTTTCCATCGGCCTTACCCCGGAGGAATTCACAAATCCGGAAATGGTTTCGATTTTCGCCGGCAATCGCGTTCTTTCCGGCGCGGATCCGTTGGCTGCGGTTTATTCCGGGCATCAGTTCGGACAATGGGCCGGTCAACTTGGAGACGGCCGCGCAATTCTGCTGGGCGAGGTGGCGACAGCGGATGGCCAGATGGAATTGCAGCTCAAGGGTTCGGGTTTGACACCCTATTCGCGCATGGGGGACGGCAGGGCCGTGTTGCGCTCATCAATCCGGGAATTTCTGTGCTCGGAAGCAATGATCGCGCTGGGCATTCCGACATCTAGGGCGCTGTGCATCGTTGGATCCGATCAGCCGGTTCAGCGCGAAAGGATGGAAACGGCTGCCGTGGTGACGCGCATGGCGCCGACATTCGTGCGATTTGGCTCATTCGAGCACTGGTTTCATCACAATCGCCCCCACGAATTGAAGATTCTTGCCGATCATGTCATCGAGCGGCATTATCCTCATTTGCGCGACGCAGGCAATCCTTATCTGGCGCTGCTGGAGGAGGTTACTCGCAGGACAGCAAAACTGATCGCGCAGTGGCAGGCGGTCGGTTTCATGCATGGTGTTATGAATACTGACAATATGTCGATTCTTGGGCTGACGCTGGATTATGGGCCGTTCGGTTTCATGGATGGCTTTGATGCGCGGCATGTATGCAACAGTTCCGATCGCCAGGGGCGTTACGCTTACAATCGGCAGCCGCAAGTGGGGCACTGGAACTGCCATGCGCTGGCAGAAGCCCTGCTCCCGCTGATAGGCAAGGCAGAGGATGCACAAGAAGCGCTGGGGCTTTTCAGGCCGACCTTTATGGTGGCGCTTGATGGTCTGCTGCACCAGAAACTCGGTTTGCAGACCCGGATGGAGGAAGACAGCGACCTGTTTGATGTAATGTTTTCATTAATGCAAGAGAGCCGGGTCGATTTTACGCTTTTTTTCAGGTTGCTAGGTGAGTGGCGTCCGGATGATGCGGTTTCATCCGAGGCCGTGCGCGATTTATTTATCGACCGGCTTGCATTTGATGCCTGGGAGGCGCAATATAGGCGCCGTCTTGATCGGGAGCGCAGTGACGGTGTCGCGCGAAAGGTGGCGATGCATGCCGTCAATCCGAAATTTGTTTTGCGCAATTACCTGCTGCAAAATGCGATTGAAAAAGCGCAGCACAAGGATTTTTTCGAAGTGAGCAAGTTATTGAATATTCTGGAACGGCCGTTTGACGAGCAGCCTGAAAACCAGAAATACGCCGAGCGGCCGCCAGACTGGGCGCATCGCTTGAAAGTAAGCTGTTCTTCCTGAGAGAACGAAAATGGAACCAAAGAAAATCAAAAAAACCGATGCCGAGTGGCGAGAACAGTTGCGAGCCATGGAATATGAGGTCACCCGCAATGCAGCCACGGAACCGGCTTTTACCGGCCGTTACTGGGATCACCACGAGCCCGGCATTTATTATTGCGTTTGTTGCGGCACTCCGTTGTTCGCATCGGACGCGAAATTTGAATCCGGTTGCGGCTGGCCGAGTTATTTTGAAGCCCTTAATCCTGACAATGTCGCAGAGCATATCGATTATTCCTTCGGCATGATCCGCAAGGAAATCGTCTGCAATGTTTGCGACGCGCATCTCGGGCATGTATTTACGGATGGCCCCGCGCCCACCGGGCTGCGCTACTGCATCAACTCCGCCGCGCTTCGATTTGAGGCGTCGCCATCTGCCAAGAGGCCGAATCAGAAATGAAATTCCTGTTTGATCTTTTCCCCGTCCTCCTGTTTTTTGGCATTTTCAGGTGGGGCGAAAATAATCCGGATGCGGCGCAGTCACTGGTAACGAAGGCATTTTCGGGCGTCGCATCGGGCAGCGTCATTTCTGCTGCACAGGCGCCGATCATGCTTGCGACCGCCGTTGCAATTGTGGCGACTTTTGCGCAGATTGGATATTTGCTCGCCAGACGAAAAAAAGTGGATGCCATGCTCTGGGTCTCGCTGGTCGTGATAGTCGTCTTTGGCGGCGCAACGATTTATTTCAACAGCGAGACATTCATTAAATGGAAACCGACCGTTCTTTACTGGTGCTTCGGGTTCGCCCTGCTGGTGAGCCAGGCTGTATTTCGCAAGAATCTGATCAGGGCATTGATGGAATCGCAGGTCAGTTTGCCCGATCCAGTCTGGGCGCGCCTTTCCCATGCGTGGGTTGCGTTTCTGGCGCTGATGGGCATCATCAATCTCTATGTTGCTTTCTGGGGGGATTTTTCGACATCCGCCTGGGTCAATTTCAAACTGTTTGGCGGGATCGGGCTGATGTTTGCGTTCATTATTGCGCAGAGCGTGTATTTGTCCAGGCACATGAAAGACGATTCCTGATTCGATGTAAGTAAAAAAACCGCGTTTCAGGTTGTGTAAATTGTCGATGGGCGGATTCAGGCCCAGCTTGCGATGCGAGAATGATCTACCGGCAGTTCGCCAGATTTTGCCTTGTTGCTGGCTGCGCGAAGTCGGTACAAATCCAGGGAAATTCGCGCTTCGGCATGCCCCTGTTCAGCTGCCTTGCGGCACCAGGCGATCGCCTGCCGGTCATCTTTGTTGGCCCCTCTGCCGTTGTAAAACAGCACGCCCAGATTGTATTGGGCATCGGCGTGCCCCTGTTCTGCCGCCTTGCTACACCAGCTGAACGCCTGCAGGTCGTCCTGCTGGAGGCCTTGACCGTGAAAATACAAACTGCCAAGACTGTATTGTGCGTCTGCGCTTCCGGATTCGGCCGCCTTGCGGAACCAGGCAATCGCCTGGGTGAAATTCTGCTTGACACCCTGACCTTTGGCGTACATGTAGCCGAGGTGAACCTGCGCGTTGGTGTTGCCTTGTATGGCGGCTTTGCGGAACCATGAAACGGCCAGCCGGTCATCCTGCGGGACACCATCGCCCTTGGCGTATCTGACGCCGAGGTTGTTCTGCGCTCTGGCATGTCCCTGAATGGCGGCCTTTCGATACCACTCAACGGCCGCGACTTCATCCCTTGGTACGCCCTGACCGCGAGCGTATCGGGCGGCGAGGTTGTTTTGCGCCCGCGCCTCTCCCTGATCGGCGGCTTTCCGATACCATGCGACGGCCTGCGCTTCATCTCTCGGTACGCCGTGACCTTTGGCGTAGAGGTAGCCCAGGTGGATTTGTGCGTTGGCGTGCCCCTGAATGGCCGCTTCGCGAAACCATGCCGCTGCCTGCTTGAAATTCCTGGGCACGCCCTGGCCTTTTGCGTAGCGAACGCCGAGGTTGTTTTGCGCCCTGGCGTCGCCCTGAAGGGCGGCCTTCTGGTACCAAGCGACCGCCTGAGAGTCATCTTTTTTGACGCCTTTGCCTTCCTCGAACATGAAACCGAGGCGGCGCTGCGCATCAACATGCCCCTGCTCGGCGGCTTTGCGAAACCACGCGAAAGCTTGCTGATAATCCTTGGGCACGCCCCGGCCATGGTAATACATGCCGCCAAGATTGAACTGGGCGTCAGCATCGCCTTGCTCCGCGAGTGGCAGCAGTGATTCGAGCACAGCTTCGTATTTGTTGCTCATTTGGGCGCGTTTTCCTGAATCAGGCTTTGGCTAGGCAAACATGGCGTGTACAACACAGGATAAGTTCTCGGCCTTGGTAAACGGCCGGCGCCATAAGGGCAATAAAAAACGGATGCCCGCCCTTGATAGCCAGCCTGTTGGAGAATAGCCAACCGTACGCGTCGCTGTCAATAGCGATGGAGCGGATGTCTGCGCGAATGTCGGTTTTGACTGTTAATTGGGCGCATGAGTGTGAAATTGCGCAAAGTTAGTGGTTTTTCAGCAAATGCGGGGGCACGGCAAGAGAGCATTGCTCATCTGGGTTGAGCGTTGGGTTATGGTTCCGGCAGCCATGCGTGAGGCTGGCTTTGCATCAAGGCCGACAAAACCTCTTTTGCCAAACTATTTCGCCACCTTGATGGCGCTTGCCAGTTCCATGTCGGTCACGACGATATGATTGCGCAGCCAGTCGCTGAGCATTTTCCCAACATGGACGGGGTTGGGCGGGATCCCGCTGTCATAACTTTGCTTGAGTTTTTTCACATCAAGCGTAAACAGTTCGTGCTCCCGTTTGTGTTCCAGATACTTGGGATAGCTGATGCGCTGCATTTCGTTCTCTTCACGCTGGAAATGCACCTTGCAATAAAGGATCAGATTGTCCAGCACTTTGCCCATCACATCCTGCCCTTGCTTGTTTTCTATCGCGTCGTAAAGGGCATTGATCATCCCGACCAGCTGCCGGTGATCGTCGTCTATCATTTCGTGCCCTGTATTGAGGTAGCTGCCCCAGGCGAAATAGGTCATTGATGGCCTTAAAAGCTATTCTTCCACTCACGGATGGCCGCAAACGATGCAACCGGCTCCCGCTGGGCCAGGTGACCGCCGGCCAGCAGCCCATCGATAATGGCCGGTTCCCTGTAGCGCAGGAAAGGATTGGTGGCTTTCTCCAGTGCCATTGTGGAGGGTACGGTTGCTTGTCCCTTGTTGCGTTTTGCCTGCTCATCCGCCAGGCGAATCTTTAGCGCCTGATTGCCCGGCTCCACTGCGAGCGCGAACTGGAGGTTGGAGAGGGTGTATTCGTGCGCACAATACACCAGCGTGCTGTCCGGCAGGGCGGTGAATTTCGCCAGAGATTCCGTCATCTGTTGCGGCGTGCCCTCGAACAGTCGTCCGCAGCCACCCGCAAACAGCGTGTCGCCGCAGAACAGCCAGCGATGCGCTTCGGCGAGGTAAGCGATGTGTCCGATGGTGTGGCCGGGGGTGTCCAGCACCTTCAGGCGCAGCGGCAGCGCTGGCACGGTGACAGTGTCGCCCTCGGCTACCAGGTTGGTGACGCCGGCTGTCGGTACTTTTTCATTTCGCGGGCCAAACACTGGCACGGCAAACCGCTGCAAAAGCGCTGCTATGCCGCCGATATGGTCATCGTGCCGATGAGTCAGTACAATGGCGGCCAGAGCAAGCCCATGCTCGCTGAGTGCGGCCAGCACCGGAGCAGCCTCGCCGGGATCAACGACAACGGCTTGAACACCGTTGTGGATCAACCAGATGTAATTGTCCCTGAAGGCCGGGATGCAGAGAACGGAGAGCGGTTTTGCAGATTGTGAAGGCATGGAAAATCCGTCAGAAATGAAACCGATTATAACGCTCGGCGACTGGCTCGACACGCCGACCGGATCTTATGTGCGCGACTGGGAGCAGGCGCGTCTCGATGTGCTTACGGCGGACATTTTTGGTTTGAATGCGGTGCAAATTGGCCTGCCGCAAATTGATGCACTCCGTGCCAACCGGATGCAACACCGCTGGCTGAGCGATATGCGCGCATCGGCGGCAGCCGGTTGTGAGCGCCTGGCCAGACCGCTGACACTGATCCATGATTACTGCGATTTGCCGTTTGCGTCGGACAGCCTGGATCTGGTTGTTCTGCCGCATGTGCTGGAGTTTGCGGCCGAACCGCATCAGATTCTGCGTGAAGTTGCCCGCGTGCTGATACCGGAGGGCCAGGTCATTATTTGCGGCTTCAATCCCGCCAGTCTTTGGGGTGTACGACAGGCCTTCGGTCGCGTGACCGGGGCGCATTTTTTGCCGCAGAACAGCGAATTTATCGGCCTTAGCCGATTGAAGGACTGGCTCAAATTGCTGAGCATGGAGGTCAATCGCGGACATTTTGGCTGCTACCGGCCGCCATGCGCATCACCGAGTGCTTTTAGCCGCTATACCTTCATGGAAAAGGCCGGGAACCGCTGGTGGCCGTATTTGGGCGGTGCCTATATCGTGCAGGCAATCAAGCGCGTTCGCGGCATGACATTCATAGGGCCCGCCTGGGCAAAACGGAAGCCGCAGGTTATCAACATCCCGGTCGCAGGAAAAAACAGACACAATAAAAATGCGGAAAATTGAAATCTATACCGACGGTGCCTGCAAGGGCAATCCAGGCGCGGGCGGATGGGGTGCGCTGCTGGTTTCCGGCAAACACGAAAAAGAATTGCTTGGCGGTGAGCCGGACACGACCAACAACCGCATGGAGTTGACCGCCGTGATCGAGGCGCTGAATGCGCTCAAGCACCCGTGCGAGGTCATCCTGCACACTGACAGCCAGTATGTGCAAAAGGGCATCACTGAATGGATCGTCGGCTGGAAGGCGCGCGGATGGAAAACCGCCTCAAGATCGCCGGTCAAGAATGTCGACCTGTGGCAGGCGCTCGACATGGCGCAGGCGCGACACAGGATCGAATGGCGCTGGGTCAAGGGCCATGCTGGTCATGACGGCAACGAGCGTGCGGATGCGCTGGCAAACAGGGGTGTTGAGACGGTGGGTCGCAGTCGGGTGGAGGTGACGGGTTAGCAGGATATTTGTCCGTCGCAAGGCGTTTTGGATGAAAATCTTTTATTCGAGTCAGCCGACAGCTACAGATCCTGGCCGAGAACGGCTGCCAGCTTTGTGTCGATGGTCGCAATGTGGCTGCGCAACCAGTCGGTGAGCATCTTTCCGACATACACCGGGTTGATGGTGGCGCCGCTGTTAAAGTTTTTCTTGAGCAGGTCGACTTCGCTGATGAAGTTCTCGTGTGCCAGTTTGTGTTCAAGATATCCGTCGTAGCCAATGCGCTGCATGGCCTCTTCTTCACGCCTGAAATGCACGCGGTAGTAGTTCACCAGATTGTCGAGCACACGGCCAGTCACTTCCTTGCCCCGGTTCTGTTCCATGGCATTGTAAAACGCGTTGATCATCTCGAACAGTTTGCGGTGATCCTCGTCGATTCGCGCGTGGCCGGTGCTTAGGATGTTGGTCCAGACAAAATAAGTCATCGATGGCGTTCCAGTGAAAGAAAGAACCAAAATTCGTGCCGGCGGCACGGTTCGGTACTGGCGGCAATCTACTTCATAAGTTACTGCTCCGCAAAATTTATTGGTTGCAATGGCCGTTACTGCTTACGAGTGTTGCAAAAACGCGATGCCCCTAGCCTTTTCGCAGTACCCGGTGCGCGATCTTGCGCTGCACGATGCGCGGCAATAGCCGCGTGCCCCATGCCATCAAGGTGTTTTTCCAGCCGGATACAACCGATGCCCGCCCGCGCCGCATGGCAGCCAGTCCGATCTGCACAACGGGTCGGCTGGGCATCATGAATGCCCGCTTCATCGGGGTGGACTGCTGTCCGGAGATGTCAAAAAACTCCGTGGCTGTTGCGCCGGGCGACAGCACCGTTACCGTCACGCCGTGCGGCTTGAGTTCTTCATGCAGCGCCTCGCCCAGGCTCAGCACGAAAGCTTTGCTGGCACCATAGGCGGCATAGTTGGGCGTAGGCTGATAGGCAACCACCGAGGCCACGAGCAGAATCTCGCCGCGCTGGCGCCGCATCATGTCGGCGGCGAACACATGTGTCAGCTCGGTCAGACTGGCGACATTAAGTTGCAGCATGTTCAGAACTTTTTCTGTTGGCTGTTCGGCAAGCTCGCCGAAAATGCCGTATCCGGCGTTATTGATCAGGGTATCGACCACGATGCCGTCCCGGTCGAGCAGGGCTTTAAGCTCTGTGCCGATGCTGGGCAGCGACAGGTCCATGGCGATCACCCGGGTTTGGATCGGGTGGTGCGC
Organism: uncultured Oxalobacter sp.; assembly: GCA_964488675.1. Lineage (GTDB taxonomy): Bacteria > Pseudomonadota > Gammaproteobacteria > Burkholderiales > Burkholderiaceae_D > QZKY01. Next base: position 14,300 of record CAZAWA010000031.1, read on the forward strand.
TTCGAGCTTGGCTGCCAGTTCGCGCATCCGGTCTTCGCGGCGGGCGACCAGCACCAGATTGCGTCCTTCCGCCGCGAGTTCGTGCGCAAAATCGATGCCCAGACCGCTGGACGCACCGGTGATCAGCGCCCAGGATTTACCGTTTGTCATGTTAGATTCCTGCGTTTGTCGGGAAAGCCATTGTAGGCTGGCGTTTCCGGTGAAGCTACTGCCTGTGTGTGAATGCCACTATTAACGCGACGCGTTATTAGTTCATTGAAATGCCGATTTTTTGCCTGCTGAGATCATTTTTACGCTTTAAAAACACCATATTTGCACAAATAATAGGCAAATCAAAGCCTTTCAAGCAGAAAAATCATGGAGTATGTGCAATTATCGTCGTTATATCCATATTCGGCGAGCCGGAACAAAAATGCTCCCATGGAGTATATATTTATTGGCCGTCAATTGCCTCCAGCGCGGCCTGCTGGGTCAGCCATTCATCTTCCAGTTGCGCCAGTTCCTTGGTGCAATATGCCTGATCGGTCAGCAATATTTTCAGTTGCGCCTTGTTCTCATGCTCGTAAATGGACGGGCTGGCGAGTTGCGCATCGATCTGTGCCTTCTTGGCGTTGTGTCTGGCGATCTGCTCTTCCAGCCGCTTGATGCGCGCTTCGATCGGTTTTCTGAGGGCGGACAGGCGCTGGCGATCTTCTGCTTCCTGCCGCTTTTGTTCGCGTCGGTCGGGCGGTGTGACGGATGTCGGCGGGGCGGTTAATAAGGGTGAACTCGATGGCGGGTTCGGGGCGGGTAGCAATTCCGTGCCTTTGCCAAGCTTGGTCTGGAACAGCCAGTCGCGGTAATCGTCCAGGTCGCCATCAAAATCCTGCAGGCGGCCATTGGCGACGATGATGAACTGGTCGGTGGTGGCGCGCAGCAGATGGCGGTCGTGCGACACGACGATCAGCGTGCCTTCGAATTGTGCCAGCGCGTCCGTCAGCGCCTCACGCGTTTCCAGATCAAGGTGGTTGGTCGGTTCATCCAGCAACAGCAGGTTGGGGCGCTGCCAGACGATCATCGCCAGCGCCAGGCGCGCTCTTTCGCCGCCGGAAAACGGCGCGATCGAACTGGTTGCCATCGTGCCGGGAAAGTTGAAGCTGCCGAGGAAGTTGCGCAATTCCTGCTCGCGCGCGTCCGGCGCAATCTTCGCCAGATGCCACAGCGGCGACTCGTCCGGACGCAGCATCTCGATCTGGTGCTGCGCGAAATAGCCAATATTCAGCCCCTTGCCTTTGGTGATGGTACCTGACAGCGGTGGCAGTTCACCGACTAGGGTTTTGATCAGCGTCGATTTGCCGGCGCCGTTCACGCCCAGCAGGCCAATGCGCTGGCCGGGTTGCAGCGCGAACTTGATGTCGGAGACGATGACTTTCTCGCCAATCTTGTCGCCGTGTTCGTCGATGAGTTTGTAACCGGCGTTGACGCCGTCCATTAGCAGCATCGGATTGGGCGCGTTTTCCGGCTCGCGGAACTCGAAGCAAAATTCGGCGGCGGCGCGCAGCGGTGCCAGCGCTTCCATTTTTTCGAGCATCTTCATGCGGCTTTGCGCCTGTCGGGCCTTGGATGCTTTCGCCTTGAAGCGGCGCACAAACGACTCCAGATGCGCGCGCTGGCGGTTCTGCTTTTCTATTGTGGCCTGAATCAGTACGATTTGCTCTGCGCGCTGGCGCTCGAAGGCGGAATAGTTACCGCTGTAGCGTTTGAGTTTCTTTTCATCGATATGGACGATGACATTGACCACGCCGTCGAGAAAATCGCGGTCATGCGAAATCACGAGCAGCGTGCCGGGATAGCGCTTGAGCCAGTCTTCCAGCCAGATGATGGCATCGAGATCCAGATGGTTGGTTGGTTCGTCCAGCAGCAGCAGATCTGACGGGCACATCAGCGCCTGCGCGAGGTTCAGGCGCATGCGCCAGCCGCCGGAAAAGGTGGAAACCGGCTGCGTCATTTCTTCCAGCGAGAAGCCCAGGCCGATCAGCAATTGTTCGGCGCGCGATTTGACGGTGTAGGCATCGGCGTCCGCCAGCGCGCTGTGCAGTTCGGCGATGCGGATACCGTTCTTCGCGCTGTCCGGTTGTGCCTCAAGCGCAGTCAGCTCCGCTTCCAGCGTGCGCAACACGGTGTCCCCGTCGATGGCATAGTCGAGCGCAGTGCGATCCAGCGCCGGGGTTTCCTGCGCTACATAGGCAACGCGCCAGCGGGCGGGGTAGTCGAGGTCACCCTGATCGGCATGCAGCTCGCCGCGCAACAAGGCGAACAGACTGGTCTTGCCTGCTCCGTTGGGGCCGATCAGGCCGATCTTTTCGCCAGGGTTGAGGGTAAGGTCGACGGATTCAAACAGCGGCTTGATGCCGCGCGCCAGACTTACTTGGATGAATCGGATCATTGAAGAAGTGCGTGGGTGTTAGCTGCGGAAAAATGGAGTTGGCAGTTAATTTTTGCGGAGCAAAAAATTACTCTGAACCCATTTTTCGCAGCGGTGAGTCCGGATTTTCTTGTAAAAAGCAATGAAAGCAGCGGTGTCACGCTCCAAACTTGGCGTCATTCCTTGAACCGGACTGTACCTGCAACTGCTTCGCCTCGATCAGGAACACGCGATCGTCACCGCCGCTGGTGGAGAGCCATACAAGCTCCAGATTGGGAAACGCGGCAATGGCATTGTCGTATTCGTTGCCGATTTCAACCACCAGAATGCCCTCCGGGGTCAGCCATTTTCCCGCTTCGTTGACGATGCGGCGGACGATGTCCATCCCGTCCGCACCACCGGCGAGCGCGTCATGGGGTTCGTGCCGGTATTCATCCGGCAGCGATTCCATCGAGGTGTTGTTCACATAGGGCGGGTTCGCCACAATGATGTCGTAGCGCTGCGGTTCGAGGCTGTTGTACAGATCGGATTCCACCAGATCGATGCGGTCTTCCAGCTCGTAGTCGGCGACATTGACTTCGGCGACATCGAGCGCGTCGGGCGAGATATCGACGGCTTCGACGGCGGAGTTGGGGAAGGCTTCAGCCAGCATGATCGCCAGGCAACCGGAACCGGTGCAGAGTTCGAGTATGCTCTCAACTTCGTCCGGGTTGCCGATCCACGGTGCGAACTGATCCGGAATCAGCTCGGAAATGAAGGAGCGGGGAACCAGCACGCGTTCGTCGACGAAAAAGCGATAGTTGGCAAGCCAGGCTTCCTTCGTGATGTAAGCGGCAGGAACGCGATCGGTCGTGCGGCGCTCTATGACAGCCAGTACGCTGGCGATTTCATCGTTTAGCAGGCGCGCATCGAGGAACGGGTCAAGCCGGTCGATCGGCAGGCTGAGCGTGTGCAGAATCAGATACACTGCCTCATCGTAGGCATCGCTGCTGCCGTGACCGAAGTACAGGCCGGCATCCTGAAAGCGCGAAACGGCGTAACGCAGCAAGTCACGGATGGAAACGAAAGTGTTCGCGGGCGTGGTCATGACAGATCCTTTCAGAGCAACAGGTTTTGCAGCGTGCGAAGGTAAATGTTCTTCAGCGGATCGATGTGCGCAATCTCGACATGTTCGTCGATCTTGTGGATGCTGCCGGTCAACGGGCCGAACTCGATTACCTGCGGGCAGATTTGTGCGATGAAGCGACCGTCCGATGTGCCGCCGGAGGTCGAGAGTTCGGTATCAAGGCCGGTCTCTGCCTTGATCGCCGCCGACAGCGCTGTGCTCAAATTCCCGCGGGGCGTCAGGAACGGGAATCCGCTGATGCTCCACTCGATCGAGTATTCGAGTTTGTGCTTGTCGAGTATTGCATGCACGCGCTTTTGCAATCCTTCCGCAGTGCTGGCGGTCGAAAACCGGAAATTGAAATCGATCACAAGATCGCCCGGAATCACATTGGATGCGCCTGTTCCACCATTGATGTTGGCCACTTGCCAGCTTGTCGGGTCGTAATATTCGTTGCCGGCATCCCATTGCTCGGCGGCGAGTTCCACCAGCGCGGGCGCGAACTGATGAACGGGGTTGCGCGCAAGGTGCGGATAGGCGATGTGTCCCTGTATGCCCTTGACCGTCAGTTTGCCAGACATTGATCCGCGCCGCCCGTTTTTCACCACATCGCCCAGTTGACCGGTCGAAGTCGGTTCGCCGACGATGCAGTAGTCAATCTGCTCTCCACGAGCCTTAAGACGGTCGCAGACGATCACGGTGCCGTCAGTGGCAACGCCTTCCTCGTCGCTGGTGATCAGAAAGGCGATAGAACCCTTGTGTTCGGGATGCGCGGCAATGAATTCTTCGCTGGCGACAACCATGGCAGCGATCGAAGTTTTCATGTCGGCTGCGCCGCGTCCGTAAAGCTTGCCGTCGCGCTGGGTCGGCACGAAGGGTGACGACTGCCACTTTTCAGCCGGCCCGGTCGGAACCACATCCGTGTGCCCTGCAAAGACAATTACCGGCTGCGCCGTGCCGTGCCGCGCCCACAGATTCGTGACGCCTTTGGATTCGACGGTTTCGCAGCGGAAGCCGATTGGCGCGAGGCGCTCAATCAGCAACTGCTGACAACCCTTGTCATCAGGCGTGACCGAGGGGCGGGCGATAAGTTGTTCTGCCAGGGCAAGGGTTTTGCTCATGATGCGCAAGGGAAAGTATGGCGAAACCGAGAGTATGCCTTAATCGGTCAGTTACTGCTGACTTTTGGGTGGCAAGGGATGATCATAAGCCGACGCCGCGACCCGCCCAGAAAAAGGTTCGACCGCACATGCACGCTCGTGCGGTCACGATTTCTACACAGTACGCCTCCAAACAGGGCGCCTGAGCGAGTCGGCGCAGGCGCAATATGGAATCGCCTGTTCAGACCTTCATCTTGAATTCGGCAAAGTTTGGTGCATCTGCGGGCCCCGCCTTTGTTGACGCAGATTCTGGCTGGTGCCCCTTGTCCGGTGACTGGCCATTATTGAGTTGCCATAACAGGTTGGTGACGGAGTCGGCGAACAGCAGCCCATCATCGCGTGTGATCGTTCCTTCCCGGATCAGCTTGATCAGGGCCTGTTCGAAAGTTTGTGAACCGGGAGAGAGACTTTTCTCGATCGCGTCGCGGATCGCCTCGATGTTGCCTTTTTCGATCAGTTCGGCGATGTATTGCGTGTTGCGCATAACTTCGACCGCCGGGATGCGGCCGCCCTTGACCGCGGGGATCAGGCGCTGAGACACAACGGCACGCAGCGTTGAGGCAAGATCCTGGAGCAGCGAGTGCCGTACATCAAGCGGAAAGAAGCCGATGATGCGGTTGAGAGCGTTGTAACTGTTGTTCGCATGCAAGGTGGCGACCACGAGATGACCGGATTGCGCGTAGGCGATGGCCGCGGCCATCGTTTCCTTGTCGCGAATTTCGCCGATCAGGATGCAATCCGGCGCCTGGCGCAGCGCATTCTTCAGCGCAATCGGGAGGGAATTTGTGTCCGTGCCGATTTCCCGCTGGTTGACGATGGATTTCTTGCTGCGGAACAGGTATTCCATCGGATCTTCCAGCGTCAGTATGTGGCCGGTCTGGAGGGTGTTGCGACGGTCGAGCATGGAGGCGATCGTTGTTGATTTGCCGGATCCGGTCGCGCCGGCAATCAGGATCAGACCATGCTTGGCGGTGATCAGCTCGGTCAGTACCGGCGGCAGGTTCAGCGCCGCCATTTCCGGGATGGTGCTCGGGATGTAACGGAAGACGGCAGAGATCGTGCCGCGCTGGCAAAAGGCGGAGAGGCGAAAACGGCCGATGTTTTGTGCAGGAATGCCGATGTTGAGTTCGTTTTCCTGCATGAGGCGCTTCATGTTTTCTTCGGACACCACCTCCGACAGCAGCGCACGGATCCCGGCCAGATCGATCTTCTGGTCGTTGATGGGCATCAGTTCTCCGTCAATTTTGATGTGAATCGGCGAATTGACAGAAAAAAACATGTCTGATGCTTTTTTGTCCTGCATCAGCTTGAACAGGCGTTCGATAGCCATAATGCCCTCCTGGTTGCCATGACGGATGATGCCCCAATGCCCTTGCTGCCGTGTTGCCGTTCGAGGTGGCGGTGATCCGCCCTGCCCCGCCGCCCGCCGATGCCGTGCGTCCTGCCTCAGTCTCCGCGTAGCAGTTCGTTGATGCTGGTCTTGGCGCGGGTGTTGGCGTCGACCTGCTTGACGATGACTGCGCAGTTGAGGCTGTACTTGCCGTCGTCGGATGGCAGGCTGCCGGCGACGACGACCGAACCCGCCGGAACCCGGCCGAAGCTGACCGTGTCGGTGGCGCGGTTGTAGATGCGGGTCGACTGGCCGATG
>CAZAWA010000032.1:0-7768 GCA_964488675.1 uncultured Oxalobacter sp.
CCGTAACACCCCTAAAAACCCCGCCCGTTGCACTTCGTATCTGAACGCGGGTTTTGAGTCGGATTTGGAGCTGCAATAAAGCCATTTTGCACAGAAAACAGGCACATTTTTTCCAAAAAACGCCAATTTTATCTGGAGTATGCGCCATAATCTGTCTTATCGTCATATTTGGCGCGCCGGAGAAAAATTACTCCTATGGAGTATAAGATGATTCTTCCTCTCGACTCACTTTTGCAGCTTGTACAAGCCTATCGTCTCGGCATACGCCAGTACGCGCCCCTCGATGCGCGCCAGCACTTCCGCCTTGGTCGGCGCATGCAGGTCGGGTAAAACGATATCCACCGCATACAGTTTGTGGAAGTAGCGGTGCGTGCCGATGGGCGGGCATGGGCCGTTGTAGCCGACATTCTTGCGGTCATTGATGCCAACCAGCGTGCCGTGCGGCAACTCGACCTCCGTCACGCCTGCAGCCAGACTGCCTGCTGCGGGCGGCAGGTTGTACAGCACCCAGTGCACCCAGGTCATTTTTGGCGCTTCCGGATCGGGTGCGTCCGGGTCGTCGACGATCAGTACCAGACTTTTGGTGCCGGCAGGCGGTGCGTTCCATATCAGCGGCGGGGAGATGTTGTCGCCTTCGCAGGTGTAGCGCGCCGGCATCAGGCTGTTGTGCTGGAAAGAGGCGGAACGGATCGTCAGGGTCATGGTTGGTTCTCCCGGTTGGGTTCAATAACGAGGAATGAGGGATAATAACCCGCAGTTAAAAAACAAGGAGAATTTAATGTCGAAAGTCAGGCATTCCGTCCTGGGAACGCTGCTGGTTTCTGCAAGTCTTGTTCTTGCGTCTTGCGCCAGCCTTGACGCTCAGGACAGGGCCGTGACGGTGTCGTTCATCAGTTTCAACGATTTTCACGGCAACCTGCTGCCGCCCGGTAGCGCGGTGACGGTCGAAGATCCGAAAACTGCAAGGCCGGTGAAAGTGCCAGCGGGCGGCGTCGCTTACCTTGCCACGCTGGTGAAAAACCTGAAGGCGCAAAATCCGGGCAACACCATGGTGGTGGCAGCCGGTGATCTGATCGGCGCATCGCCGCAAGTGTCCGGCATGTTTCACGACGAGCCGGCCATCGATGCGATGAACCTGCTCGGACTGGAGGTGTCGACCGTTGGCAACCACGAATTCGACAAAGGCAGAAGCGAATTGCTGCGCATGCAGAACGGCGGTTGTTTTCCGAAAACGGCAGATCGGTCGCGCGGAATTGTCGGTATGGATACCTGCATGAACAACGGCAAATTCGGCGGCGCAAAATTCCGCTACTTGTCGGCCAATGTGATTGACGAGAAAACCGGAGACCCGTTGTTTCCGCCTTTCGTCGTGCGCTCGCTGGGCGGCGTAAAAATTGGCATCATCGGTGTCACACTGAAGGACACCCCGGCAGTCGTGACGCCTGCGGGTGTGGCAGGCTTGCGCTTTGCGGACGAGGCGGCGACCGTGAATGGCCTTGTTCCGGTGCTGCGGCGTCAGGGTGTGGAGATTGTCATCGTGCTGCTGCACGAGGGCGCGGCCACCACGGCCGGGGCGATCAACAACAGGGACTGTCCCGGTTTCAACGGTGACGCCATCAAGATTGTCGATCGCTTCGATCCGGCCGTTCAGGTGGTGGTTACGGGCCACACGCACGAGGAATTCATCTGCAAGCGGCCGGACGGCAAGTTGATGACGCAAGCCGGGCACTACGGCCGCATGGCGACCAAAATCGATCTGGCCATCGACCCGGTGACGAACAAGGTGCTGAAGAAAAATGCGACCAACCATGTGGCCGTCAACGACATCGTATTCAAGGACGCCAGCGGTCAGCCGCTGCCGGTGCCGGAGGGCTATGCGCGGCTGGCGAAGGATCCGGAACTCGATGCGCTGGTGCAACGGTACGCGAGGCTGACCGCCAAGCGGGCCGAAGTGGTGGTGGCGCGTATTGCTGGCTATCTTGAACGAAAGCAAAATGCGGCAGGTGAGAGTTCAATGGGCGATGTGATTGCCGACGCCTATCTGGCGGCGACGACCGATGGCGATTACGGCGCGAAGGCAGCGCAGATTGCGTTCGTCAATCCCGGCGGCATCCGCACCGACCTGACGCGCAGCCTGAGTGTTTCCTACGGCAACCTGTATAGCGTTCATCCGTTCAATAACCATCTGGTCACGCTGGATCTGACCGGCGCACAAATCCTGCGCCTGCTGGAGCAGCAGTGGGAGCTTCCGCAGCCGGGTGGCGGCCGTGTGCTGTCGGTGTCGTCCGGTTTCACCTATACCTGGGATGCCAGCCAGCCAGAGGGGGCCGCGCCCGGAAAGGGCAGGCGCGTTGTTCCCGATTCGATGAAACTGAATGGCGAGCCGATCGACCTGACGAAGAGCTATCGTGTGACGGTCAACAGCTTCCTTGCATCCGGCGGGGACAGTTTTACGGTGCTGGCCAAGGGAAAGCGGGTGCAGGATGGCATCCTCGATCTGGATGCGTTGACGGCCTATTTCAAGGCGAAAAAAACAGTAGGCGCGCCCGCGCTGGATCGCATCAAACGCATTAATTGACCTGTCGTAAAAATCGAGTAAACTCGCGATTTTTCATCAACGGATTAACCAGTTAACAAGGAGTAAATTATGTCAGGACATGGTTTTCATGTGCACGGTCCGCACGACCACGAAATGGAGCATGTGGCGCATGGCGGCGACGATTTTTCCAGCCGCATAGCGGTCATGACTGCAATTCTCGCCACGGTCGGCGCACTGTTTGGCTATATGGGCGGATTGACGCAGGCCGATGCCGCGATGTTCAAGAACAACGCAGCCATCAAGAAGACGGAGGCATCCAACCAGTGGAACTACTATCAGGCCAAGTCGACCAAGCAAAATCTGACCGAGCTGGCGACGGAGTTGCCGGGCACTGACAGGGACAAATACAAGGCCGAGGTGCAGCGCTACAAGGCGGAAAAGGCCGAGATCATGGTCGAAGCCCAAAAACTCGAGGCCGAATCCAAGAGCTGGGACGAAAAATCTGAAGCGCGCATGCATGAACATCACCGCTGGGCGCAGGCAACAACGGCCATACAGGTTTCCATCGCGCTGGCGGCGATTACCTTGCTGACGCGCAAGAAGTGGCTCAACTGGGGGTCAATCGGTGTTGCCGGCGTCGGGATGCTGCTCGGCATATTGGCGGCCTTGCACATCTAGTCCGCCATTTGCTGCTCATTCTGCTGAAGGGCTCGTTCCCGTCCGCGCTTTCTCAAGAAAAGGCGGACGGTTTTTTTATGCTGGCCAAGTCCAAGGGGCTTGATTTCTGAAGAATGCGTGGCGAGGATGGCGCTACCAGGAGTCTTTCTTCGACTCCTGCTTTTCTTCCTGTGCTGACTCGATCATCCGCCGCTTTTCCGTTCGTTCACGGATAAACTTTGCATATTGTTCGGCAGTCATCGGGGGTGTTTTCATCAAGTCCTTGAGCGATGCCGTATTGGGGGAATCTTTTTTGTCACTGGCGAAATAAAGGTTCATCTTGTACCCCTCATGACAGTTAAGAAATAGAAATAATTCGCCTCATACCGGCACCAGCAAGCCTTTATTCACCCTCAGTTTACCCGATCAGGCGGTTTTGAAGAAAATTTTCAGCAGCCCGCACAGGTTCAGTCTGCTTCCGGAAATATTCGCAGTTGTATGCGCGATCGATGCGTGGCATGGGTCAGGTCAATTCTCCCAAAGCCTTGACCTGGTTGCGCCCTGCATTTTTAGCCAGATACATGGCGTCGTCACCTACCAGTAGCAATTCCTGCGCTCCGGTTGCGTCGTTGGGATAGATCGCGACCCCGATGCTTGATGATATTTCCAGCGATAAGCCGTTTGAAGTTACGAATGCTTGTTCCAGTCCCCCCCCGAATTTTTCGGCGGTGGGCAAGGCGTCCCTTGCCGAGGACAGCTTGGGGAGAAGGACAACAAACTCATCCCCGCCGAGGCGGGCGAGCGTATCGGACTCGCGGATGCAGCGCGCGATCCTCTGGGCCGCCATTTGCAGCAGCCAATTCCCCACGATATGGCCGTGTTCGTCATTGACCGGCTTGAACTTGTCGAGGTCGATGAAAAGCAACGCCAGCAGATTCTGGTCGCGCTTGGCATGGGCAATTTCCTGCTGAATGCGTTCAAGCAGCAGGGCGCGATTGGGCAGTTGCGTCAAGTCGTCATAGAAAGCCTGGCGGCGGATGGCGTCTTCCTGCCGCATGCGTTCACTGACATCGCGGGCTGCAGCATACAAGAGGTTGCCGTGAGGTGCGGTGCGCCATTCGATATGGCGATAACTGCCATCACGGTGCCGGTAGCGGTTGGTAAATCCGGTGATCATTTCGCCTTTGCTCAGCGCGGACATCGTGCGGATGGTCGCCTCCACATCGTCGGGGTGCACGAAATCAAGAAATCGCGCATTTTCCAGTTCGCTTAACGGATATCCCAGCACGGTTTGCCAGGATGGGTTGAGTTTCAGGAACTGGCCTTCAAGACTGGCAATGCAAAGAAGATCCGGGGCAATGCTAAAGAAATTTTCCAGCCGTTCTTTCGCTTCATTCAATTGCAGCGCTGCGGCCTGTCTATCGCGTTCCTCGGTCTGACGCCGTTTTTGCGATAAAAACAGACTGATGGCACTCACCATGGCAAGCAAGGTGAACAGGCCTCCATGCAACAAGGATTCTTTTTTCCACTCGGCGAAAATGGAATCCAGATCTCTTGACGCTGCGACCACAACCGGGTGATCCATTTTCAGGTGCGAAGGGCGCACAAGATTTACCGCCATCATGCGTGCTCCGCCGGTGGCGTAGGAGGTGCCGGTCAGGATGCTTGCATCCTGACCGCTTTCCATGTGCCGTGTGAAAAGCGAACCTGGAACATTCAAATCCATGCCCAGAATATTTCCTTGTTCCGGTTGCATCATGTACAGAGCGCCGCCGCCATGAGCAATCTCTGTCCACATGTCCGACGAATAGCGGGTCGCGTTGAGTAGCACCTTGAGTTCGTCGGGATCTAATGACGCCGAAACAACGCCCGCAAATTCACCCTTCGGTCCGACAAGCATACGCGTCAGATTCATGGTCCAGGCCCCGAGCGAGGTCCTGAAAGGCGGGCTGATGTACAAGGTGTCAGGGTTGGGGTTTTTCAGCGGCGTCTGGAAATAGAATCAGTTGTAAAAATTCTGGCCAAAAAGTGCGCTCTGGTTGGAGGACAGAAGATTTCCGGCTTTGTCGAGAATGATGATGGTGCGCACGGAGGTCATGGCGGCAGCAAACGCCTTGAGCCGATCATTGGTGCCGTCGCTATTTTCAGCCTGCATTTTCCCGGCGGAGATTTCCTTTTGCAGAATGGCCAGCGTATCGCCAATCGCCGCAAACTGGTGGGCGATCATTTCGTCCATGACGGTTGTCTGGGAGCCAAGGCGCTGTTTCTCGATTTCTTCCGTGTGCAAATGGCCGTGGTAGCTGGAATACGCCAGCCACCCGCCCAGCACCACGACGCTTGCGGCATAGATCAGCCACTCGCGAAAATAAAGGGTTTGTTGGGTCATTTGCATCAGGGCGGGATTTTAATGCTTTGACGCAACAAAACCATTTTTGTTCCACGGTTTTTTGCCGAATGGCAAGAATGCCCTTCAAAGCGCGTTGGATTTTCCCATTCGAGCCCACGAATGTTGTTGTTCCGACTTGCAAATATGATACGCTCCCGAGATGCTACAAATTTTGTAATTTATTTATCTGGGAGGCAATGTGTTTGGGGATAAGACAGTCAAGTTCTTCATTGTGGTTTTGACGCTTTGCTCGCTGAATGCCTGGGCGGCGACCGAAGAGTCTCGTGTCATCGCACCACAGCAGACGGCTGCGGCGACCCGTACCTATACTGGCGCCCGCCAGCCAATTTCCGTGGGCAAATTCGACAACCGGTCAAGTTTCATGCGTGGTGTTTTTTCTGATGGTGTAGACCGTTTGGGCAGCCAGGCGAAAACCATCCTGATCTCTCATCTTCAGCAAACCAACCGCTTTGCCGTGCTCGATCGGGACAACATGTCCGAAATCCGGCAAGAAGCCCAGATCGGAAAAACGCGTCAATCGATCAGGGGAGCCCGCTATGTCGTCACAGGCGATGTGACTGAATTCGGCCGGAAGGTGGTGGGTGACCATCAGTTGTTTGGCATCCTTGGTCGCGGCAAGGAGCAAATTGCCTATGCCAAGGTCACGCTGAATGTGGTGGATGTCGAAACCTCCGAAGTCGTTTATTCGTCGCAGGGCGCGGGCGAATACTCACTGTCGAATCGCGAAGTCATCGGTTTTGGCAGCACCGCAAGTTATGACGCCACCTTGAACGGCAAGGTGCTTGATCTTGCCATCCGCCAGGCCGTCGATGGACTGGCCAACGGCATTGATGCTGGCGCCTGGCGTCCGGCTAACTGATTTTTTCGAGGCTCCCCATGATTCATCAAGTCATAAAACGATTGCTGGTTCCTGTTTGTGCTCTGGCGATACTGTCAGGTTGTGTGACCAAACCGGAATCCCTGTACCACTGGGGTGATTTTCAGACCCATCAATACAATTATTTCAAAGGCGAGAAGGGCCCTGAGGACGGCATTCAGCATCTGGAAAGGATTCGTGATGAAGCCAAGTCAACCGGAAAATCTGTCCCGCCTGGTCTGCAGGCTCATCTGGGCATGCTTTATGGACAGACGGGGCACGCCGACAAGTTTGAGCAGCATTTGCTGGCAGAAAGGCAGCAGTTTCCTGAGGCCACATCGTTCCTGGACTTTCTTCTGAAGAACAAACAAAAACCGAAAACGACCCCATGAAAATAAATCATTCCATCACGCTGCGTCTCGCAGCACTTGTGGCCGCTGCGGCAATCCTTGGAGGGTGTGTGACCCGGCAGCCGTATGATTACACGGTATTCAAGGAGGCGCGCCCGGCGTCAATTCTGGTTTTGCCGCCGATTAACAATTCGCCCGATGTCAAGGCGACATACAGCCTGATGTCTCAGGCGACCTTGCCGCTGGCAGAATCCGGCTACTATGTTTTCCCAGTGACGCTGGTTGACGAAACCTTCAAGCAAAATGGCCTGACGACACCGAATGACATTCATGGTGTGCCGGTCAACAAACTGCGCGAGATTTTCGGAGCCGATGCGGCGCTGTACATCAACATCAAGGAATACGGCACAAAATACATTGTCATCTCCAGCGAAACGCGGGTCACCGCCGAAGCCAGGCTGGTCGATCTCCGCACCGGCAAGACCCTCTGGGCGGGCGCTGCCACGGCTTCTAGCGCCGAAGGCGACAGCGGCGGCGGCGGCGGGTTGGTCGGTCTGTTGGTCAAGGCTGCCGTGAGACAGATTATTGAGACGGCCGTTGATCAAGGTCATCCGATTGCGGGACTGACCAGCAATCGTCTTTTGAGTGCCGCTGTGCCGAATGGCATTTTGCATGGGCCCCGCTCGCCCAGATATCAAAAAGAAGTAGAGCCGGTCAAGTAAGTGCATGGCTGGCTGAGGATTGTAGCGAAGTATTGCCTAATTCATAAAAACGGCAAACGGCAGCGTAATCCGCTGCCGTTTTTTATTGGACTCATTACTCCGATATGCTTTAATCGATAATGGTGGTTTGCGTTTGACATTGGCCTGCACATCATTTCAACAATCCTTGTATAATTAAAACATGGAAAATCAAACGGCTACTCAAATCTTCGAATCGCTGGCTTCCGGCATCCGGCT
>CAZAWA010000032.1:7868-16608 GCA_964488675.1 uncultured Oxalobacter sp.
TGGAAAATCAAACGGCTACTCAAATCTTCGAATCGCTGGCTTCCGGCATCCGGCTCGACATTTACCGTCTGCTGGTCAGATGCGGGATGGAGGGCATGGTTGCCGGACAGATTGCTGCTGTGCTTGGCTTGCCGCCGACCAACCTGTCGTTCCACCTCAAGGGCATGACCCATTCGGGTCTGCTGTCTGTCGTGCAGGAGGGGCGTTTCCAGCGATATCGCGCCAACATCCCGCTGATGCTGGATCTGATTGCCTACCTGACCGAGGAATGCTGCGCAGGCAACCCGGAACAGTGCGCCGATCTGCGCTCGGCTTCGCCCTGCTCGGCAACACGGCTTCCGCCAATTATTTCGAAATCAACGGCTGCCAGACCATGAATATTCTCTTTCTCTGCACCGGCAATTCCTGTCGCTCCATATTGGGCGAGGCCACCTTCAACCATCTTGCGCCCGTCGGGTGGCGAGCGATGAGCGCGGGCAGCCAGCCAGCCGGTCATGTTCATCCGCGTTCGCTCGCGCTGCTCGCGGGCGAGGGCATTGCCACCGAGGGATATTTCAGCAAGTCCTGGGATAATCTGCCCGCCACGCCGGACATCGTGATTACCGTGTGTTCATCCGCCGCTGGAGAAGCGTGCCCCGCTTATCTGGGGCCGGTGCTGCGCACGCACTGGGGTGTGGAAGACCCGGCGCACGCAACCGGCACGGATGCCAAAATTGACGCCGTTTTCATGCAGGCTTACCGCATATTGCGCGCGCGAATAGAAGCTTTTCTGGCGCTGCCGCTGGGCACATTGAAAAGCGACAAGGAAGCCTTGAAAACCGAGATGGATCGCATCGGTTCTCTGGTGGCATGAACAATATTTCCTGCGGAGGGGCACATGGACAAATTGAAGGACGACACGATTCGCGAATCGGTTCGCAAAACCTATCGTCAGGTGGCGATATCGCCAGAGGGGCGCGAGCGCGCGACGAGCTGTTGCAGCGGCGGGCCGCAGGAGGTGGTCAAGGCGATCTCTGCCGGATTTCTCGGCTATTCGCAACAGGATGTGAACTCGGTGCCGGAAGGCGCGAACATGGGGCTGGGCTGCGGCAATCCGCAGGCAATAGCCGCGTTAAAACCGGGCGAGGTGGTGCTGGACCTGGGCAGCGGCGGCGGTTTCGATTGTTTTCTGGCTGCGCGTCAGGTGGGTGATGGCGGCCGCGTGATCGGCGTGGACATGACGCCGGAGATGGTGAGCAAAGCACGGGCGAACGCAGTCAGCGGCGGCTATCCGAATGTGGAATTCCGACTTGGCGAAATCGAGTACCTGCCAGTGCCCGACAATACGGCGGATGTGATCATGTCCAATTGCGTCATCAACCTCTCGCCCGACAAGCCGCAGGTGTTCGCAGATGCCTTCCGCGTGCTGAAACCCGGTGGCCGCCTCGCCATTTCGGATGTGGTTGCAACCGCGCCATTGCCGGATGACATCAAGCAGAATCTGACGCTGCTGTCGTATTGCGTGGCAGGCGCAGCACTGATCAGCGATCTGGAAGAGGCATTGCGTTCGGCAGGGTTCGGGCAAATCAGCATCGTGCCGAACGAAGAGAGCCGCGAGTTCATCCGTGAATGGGCGCCGGGCAGCAGGGCGGAGGAGTTCGTGGTATCGGCAAACATAGAGGCGATCAAGCCAAGTTAAATCAGGCGAAAAATCCATGAGCAACGACCTATCCTGTTCCGGCGGAATTTCGTCTGGCGCGGCAATGAAAAAACTTTCCTTCCTTGATCGTCACCTGACCTGGTGGATCTTTGCGGCGATGGCGCTTGGCATCTTGCTCGGCTGGATGTCTCCTGGAGTGAAGAATTTCATCAACCTGTTCACGGTCGGCACAACCAATATACCGATAGCAATCGGCCTGATTCTGATGATGTATCCGCCCTTCGCCAAGGTGCGCTATGAGGATATGGGGGAGGTGTTTCGCAACAAGCGCATCCTCGGGCTGTCGCTGGCGCAGAACTGGCTTATCGGCCCGTTCCTGATGTTCTTCATCGCCATCGTTTTTCTGCCGGACAAGCCGGAATACATGATCGGATTGATCATGATCGGGCTGGCGCGCTGCATTGCGATGGTCATCGTCTGGAACGAACTGGCGAACGGCGACACCGAATATGCCGCAGGGCTGGTCGCGTTCAACAGCGTGTTCCAGGTGATTTTCTTCAGCGTGTACGCCTGGTTCTTCATCACGGTGTTGCCGCCGTTGTTCGGTCTGCAGGGCGTATTGGTTGACATCACCATTGGCCAGATTGCCGAAAGCGTGTTTATCTATCTGGGCATTCCGTTCATTCTGGGCGCAGCAACGCGTTTTGTTGGCGTCAAAATCATGGGACGAGAGCGCTATCACGCCATTGTTGTGCCGAAGATTAGTCCAATCACGCTAATTGCGCTCTTGTTCACCATCGTGCTGATGTTCAGCCTGAAGGGTGATTTGATCGTCCAAATCCCGATGGATGTGGTGCGTATCGCGATCCCGCTGCTGGTGTATTTCGTCATCATGTTTCTGGTGTCGTTCTACATGGGCAAGAAGGGCGGTGCCGATTACGGCAAGACGACCACGCTGGCGTTTACTGCTGCGAGCAACAACTTCGAACTGGCGATTGCGGTGGCGATTGGGGTGTTCGGGCTGAACTCGGGCGCGGCATTTGCTGCTGTCATCGGCCCGCTGGTTGAAGTGCCGGTGATGATAGCGCTGGTGAATGTGGCATTCTGGTTTCAAAGGCGTCTGTTCAATTCCGGGGCGACGATGTGAACAAAATAATTCTTGAATCACGGCTGATTTGCCCTGTCTGTGGTCATGCAGAAACCTTGACCATGCCGGAAGATAGTTGCATGTGGTTTCACGAGTGCCCTAAATGCAAAACCCTGCAAAAGCCAAAGCAAGGGCATTGCTGCGTTTTTTGCTCCTACGGCACCGTGCCTTGCCCGCCTGTTCAGATTGGATCAAAGTGCAGCTGAAGTCAGGCTTGAGCCTGCATGACGGAGGTGAACTCGGGAGTCAGAGTCGAAATATCTCAAGCGATATTTGACTGCTGACCCCGGTTTTCCAAAACGCCGTATGCCGCCAGCCGATGCAGCTATTTTCTGGCTGACTCAGCAACAGCAATAACCACTATTTGTCGAACTTGAACCCCTGCTTCGTGGCGGCCAGCTTCGTGTTGGGAAAGTAAACCTGCCGGTAGCGATTGGCCGTGTTTATCGTCCAGGGTTGTCCGTCCGTCCGCCCGATCGATTTCCAGTAATCCATCAGTTCGGCGTTGTAAGCGTCCATGGTCGCAGCGTCGGGTACGCCGTGCCATTTTTCATCGTGGCGGAAGGTTGACACCGGAAGGCGCGGCTTGAGTGGCGGTTCGGACGCAAAATGCCCGACGCAGCACCCGACGAAAGGGAAACTCAACGGCGGAAGTTCCAGCAGTTCGATCATCGCCTGCGGGTCGTTGCGGATGCCGCCAATCATCAATGCGCCCAACCCCAGCGCGCGGGCTGCGGTTGTGAGGGTCATCAGGACAATGCCGGCATCAACTGCGCCTGCCGCGAACCCTTCGACGCTTTCGTGTATCACCTGTTTCTCGCCAGCGTACTCCACGGCAGCCTTGGTTTTGGCGAAATCAGCCACCAGACAGATGAAGACCGGCGCTTTTGCGATCCACGCCTGATTGCCGGCAATTGCCGCAATCCTTGCCCGTTTTGCCGGGTCACGCACCACCACAAGCGAGGTCATCTGCGCGTGTATGGATGAAGGTGCGCGTTGTGCGGCGGCGATGATGGCGTCCAGTTCGGCATCACTCACAGGCTGATCTGTGTAGTCGCGATAGCTGCGGTGCTCAAGCAATATGTTCAGGGCGGGGTTCATTTCGGAGGCTCCAAGGTTAAAATGTCAGAGGACAACCCCTATTCTATCTTCGCGGCGCAAAGATCGCATCGTCGCGAATGTCAAAACAGGATCATGACCCAGTCGACAACGCCAGCAAAGCAGACAATGTGGGCGCCTTTGCACCACCGGGTTTTCCGCAAAATCTGGATCGCATCCGTTTTTTCGAATATCGGCACATGGATGCACGAAGTCGGCGCTGGCTGGCTGATGACATCGCTCGCCCCTGATCCGCTGATGGTCGCGCTGGTACAGGCGGCAAGCACTTTTCCGATTTTTCTTCTGGCACTGCCTGCGGGTGCGCTGGCTGATATTTTTGACCGGCGGCGATACCTGATCGTGACGCAAATCTGGATGCTGGCTGCGGCTGCCTTGCTCGGGATTTTTACGCTGACTGGTGCGACCAATGCCGGATTGTTGCTGGCGCTGACTTTTGCGCTCGGCGTTGGTTCCGGCATGATGATGCCGGCCTGGGGTGCGATCATCCCGGAGCTGGTGCCGAAGGAGGAGGTGCATGCTGCTGTCAGCCTGAATTCCGTCGCTGTCAATGTGTCGCGTGCGGTCGGCCCGGCGCTGGCGGGGCTGATTATTGCCGTGACCGAACCTGGCGTCGTTTTTATCCTTAACGCGGTGTCATTCCTCACCGTGATTATTGCGCTTTACCGCTGGCGCAGGAATGTGGCAGGCGGCGATTTGCCGGCCGAGCGGCTGTTTGGCGCGTTGCGCGCTGGTGCCCGTTATGCGCGGCATTCGCCGGAATTGAGGACGGTGCTGATTCGTCTGGGTTCGTTTGTCATTTTCGCGAGCGCATCCTGGGCGCTGGTTCCCTTGCTGGTGCGGCAGGAGTTTCAGGGCGGCCCTGACACATTCGGGATGTTCATCGCGTCGCTGGGTGCCGGCGCGATAGCCGGCGCTTTCCTTTTGCCTCTGCTACGGGTGCGTATCTCGCGCGACTGGATCGTTGCGGGCGCCAATGCGCTGTTTTCGTTGGCGATGCTGGCGCTGGCGTACAGCGGTAATGCCGCCACCGGCATGGCGGCGATGTTTTTTTCGGGGATGGCATGGATAGGCGTGATTTCGTCGCTGATGGCGGTAGCACAGTCCACACTGCCAGCCTGGGTTCGCGCGCGTGGGCTGGCATTTTTCTGGGTCGTATTCATGGGCGGGATGGCGCTCGGCAGTGCCTTGTGGGGACAGGTTGCTTCGTGGGTCGGCATACCAATGGTGCTGATGCTTGCCGCAGGGTGTTCTCTTGCCGGAATTATTGCAACCTGGCCTTTCCAGATTGGGCCGCACGAGGTTCTTGACTTGACGCCGACAGCGCACTGGACGACGCCGCATGTTCGCGACGAGAAGGAAATGGATCGCGGGCCGGTCATGGTGACGATCGAGTATCGCATCAATCCTGCAGAACAGGAACATTTTGAGAGGGCAATGCACCATGTTCGCCGCCTTCGACGGCGAGACGGTGCTTTCATGTGGGAGATGTTCACCGACATGCACGACCCTGGACATGTGCTGGAGTGTTTCATGGTCGAATCGTGGCTGGAGCATCTGCGCCAGCATGAGCGCGAAACCGCCTCCGACAAACACATCTACAGAAAGGTGCGATCATTCCACATTGGAGAGCCGCCGCCGCGAATCACGCATTTTGTCGCGGCGCACTTGCGCGATCGGGCGCTATTCTGGTGAGCGCATGGGTTGCTGTGCCAACTGGATAGCCGGAGCAGACACCGTTTAACCCACCTTCGGTCTGCTAACCTGTTCGCAGTGGCACTCATGGCAAGTTGCTTCCGAAAAACAGGAGATACCATGTTGAAAAACTGGGCGGCATACTGGTTTGCGATTCTAAAGGCGACGATCCGGCTGTGGCTGGACGCGCAAGCATTCATCCACGCTGCGGCGCTGGCCTTCTTCACGGTTTTTTCCATCGCACCGATCATGATCGTTGTGGTGAGCGTTGTTGGACTGGTGCTGGGGGAGCACGCCGCGCAGGGACAGCTTGCGCAACAGCTCGATGCCGTGATCGGGGCGAAAGCAGCTTCGGCGGTGCAGACAGCCGTCGCGGCCAGCCGCATCGAGCAAAGCGGCATTTTCCCGACATTGGCGGGCGTTGCTGCTATGCTGTTGGGTGCCACGACAGTGTTCGCGCAATTGCAGGTCTCGCTTAACAGCATATGGGGCGTGGCGCCGCGCCCGACGCGCAACAGCCTGTTCAGCTATGTCAAAACACGCATGCTGTCGCTGACGGTGGTGCTCGCCATCGGCTTTGTCATGCTCGTATCCCTGCTGCTGAGCGTCATCGTTCGCGCGGTGGTGGTATTCGCCCAGGATTGGCTGCCGATACCGGGCTTCCTGCTGCTGGGGCTGGACGGCGTCATATCCCTTTTTGTGGTGACATTGCTGTTTGCGGCCATTTTCCGCCTGCTTCCGGATGTGTTGCTCGACTGGCGTGATGTGTGGCTGGGCGCGTTTGTAACGGCCTTGCTGTTTTCGCTGGGGAGGGGGTTGATCGCCTTTTATCTGTCGACTACTGCAACTGCATCGACCTATGGCGCAGCCGGTTCGCTGGTGTTGTTGCTGATGTGGGTGAATTATTCTTCGCTCATACTGCTGTTTGGCGCGGCCTTCACTCGTGCCAATGTGCAGATGCGTGGCCTGACAGTGCATCCGCGCTCGACAGCGGTGCGGGTACAGCATGTGTTACAGGACGGCCAGCCATAGGCCTATGGAGACGGCCATTCAATACTCGCAAAAATTTGGGGTCAGAGTCGAAATGTCTCAGGAGATATTGGCTACGGCCGCTTCGCTTATTGCTCTCTTCCCGCGCACGATTTCATCGCACGGGTCTGGCAAGAAAGTTTAAGGGCTGATTTCCGAGGCAGAGGATGCGGTCGCATTTTGCCATAACGCCTCCAGTTCGCGCACGGGCAGCGGCCGCGAATAATGATAACCCTGAAATTGGTCGCATTTTTTCTGGCGGAGGAATTCCAGTTGCTCTTTTGTTTCGACGCCTTCCGCTATCACTTGCAGGTTCATGCTGTGCGCCATGCCGATAATGGCAGAAGTTATTGCGGCGTCGTTCTCGTTCGTGGTGATGTTGCGGATAAATGCCATGTCGATTTTGAGTTTGTCAACCCGGAATTTCTGAAGGTATGAAAGGCTGGAAAAACCGGTTCCGAAGTCGTCAATCGCTATATGCAAGCCAAGATTGCTAAGCGCTGCCAATACAAAGCTGGCCCTGTCGACATCGGACATCAGCAGGCTTTCCGTTATCTCAATTTCCAGCATGGACGGGTCAATTTTATTTTCTTGCGTGGCCTCGACAAGGGACGAGACAAGGCCATCCTGCTGGAACTGTTTGGCTGAAATGTTCATGGCAATTCTGATTGGGCCAATGCCTGATTTCTCCCATTCAGCAATTTGCCTGCAAACAGAATTGATGACCCATGTTCCTACTGCAGAGATCAGGCCGGTTTCTTCCAGTGCCGCTATGAACAGTCCGGGCGCAACCAGGCCGTGGTCAGGACGATTCCAGCGGATCAGTGCTTCAACCCCGGTCCATCTACCCGTTTCGATGTGTATTTTTGGCTGGTAGTGCAAAACAAACTCATCATTTGCGATGGCAGAATTCAGCGCGTGATGCAGTTCGCGCTTCTCTAGCATGCGGGTGTTCATCTCTGCCGTGTAATAGCGAAAGATGTTGCCGCCTTCGCGCTTTGCCTCGTGCATTGCCGAGTCCGCGTACTTGATGATTGTCGTGGCATCATCCGTGTCGGACGGGTAGGTTGAAATCCCGATGCTCGTGGTGATGCGCACCTCGCTTGAACTTATATCAAACGGGCGATTCAATTCCTGCAGCACTTTGCTTGCGACGATGGCAGCACCCTGAGAGTCGGCGGAATTGAAAAGGATGAGACCAAATTCGTCGCCTCCCAAATGTCCTACGACATCTCTGATCCTCAGGTTGTTGATGAGCCTGCTGCCAATCTGCTTTAACAACTGATCGGCTGGCGCATAGCCCAGAGAGTCGTTTACTTGTCTGAACTTGTCCACATTAATGAACAGGAGCGATATGGTCATGCCCTGTTTCTTGGCTTGAAGCAGCGCATGATCCAGTGATTGATAAAACATCTGGCGGTTCGGAAGGCCGGTCAATTGATCGTAATACGCCGATGGTTGAAGTTCAGTCCCGGTATTGCGATGCGTCGTGTTATCGCGAACAGTCAGCAAGATGACCCAGCGCTCGTCGAGAAAAAAAGCCTGACACTGCACCTCCACTGGCAGGGTCGTTCCATCCTTGCTTCTGGCAAGGGATTGCTTGATAACGGTGCTTCGGCTGTTGATGGCGTGGGCGCACATATTCTTTGTCTGGCTCCCGCTTACGCCATCAATATCGCCCGGAGTCAAGGCGAGAAACTCTTCACGGGTGTAGCCATACAGCCGGCACGCCGTATCGTTGCTGTCGATAAAGCGCATGTTCGCGTGATCAATGACAAACATTGCATCCAATGCAACGGTTGTGCTCGAGCGAAAACTGGCTTCACTGGTTGTCAATGATTGTCCCTAGCGATGAATTATTATTGCCATATGGCAATAATATCTTAATATATGGTTAAACGGAAAGAAATTTTTGGCTGAGGCTAATTACGGCATCGGGTTTCCACTTTGACCGTTTATGTGCGTTCATGCGCGTGGCGTTTGACCTCATCCAATCACCCGTTCGCTTGCATGTTACCTGAGGGTAGAGGCTATGGGATGGGCGCTGCCATTATCCAATATCAAAGTTTGTTCGGGGTTTTTGCCATGTGTTGACTGGATTGCAGCAAATATGG
>CAZAWA010000032.1:16708-20295 GCA_964488675.1 uncultured Oxalobacter sp.
TTCGATGAAAAGGTGCGCTTAAGCTTAAGCAGGCTGAGGGGGTTCCTGCATGTCCGAAGAAGTAAAATATTGCGAAAGGGCAACAGGCACAGATTGTGCTACGGGTTAAAATGGGCTGCCTCAGCTATAAGATGATTTATATGCAGGCCGGTATCCGTTAAGAAAGCCTGGCTGATAAAGCACAGATGCAAGAAAATCTTCGCACTCCCTCCATGTTCTTGCGACGCAATCGCCTGTTGCTATATGGCGGCGCGTTTGTGCTAATCGTGTTGGCAGTTGCGCTGGTTTCACTTGAGCAATTGCACCAACAAGCCTGGGTGGCCGGCGTTTTTGGGGCCGTGTTTCTGGTGGTGGTGTTCTGTGGCTGGATGATCGGGCGCACCATGCAACGCAAGATGGGCGCACTTTCGTTGCTTAACGCCAGCCAGCAGTCGCTCCATGAAGCACAGCGGATCGCTCACCTGGGAAGTTATGCATTTGATTTGCGAAAGGATGTCTGGACAAGCACAGATATTCTCGACGAAATTTTCGGGATAGCGGCAGACTACCAGCGTAGTTTTCAGGGCTGGCTGAATTTGGTTGAACCGGAATCCCGAGCGGAGATGCAGGCTTACTTCAAGAATATTGTTAGGGAACGCCTGCCGTTTGACAAGGAGTACCGCATCATCCGCCCGAGCGACGGCCAGACGCGCTGGCTGCATGGCAGGGGCGTTTTTCAGTTTGAATCGGATGGCGCGCCTCTGAGGCTGACTGGCGCCATTCAGGACATCACGCAGCGCAAGCAGCAAGAAGAAGAGTTGAGGGAATCCAGGGCGCTGCTCCAGACAATCATTGACTCGACTCCACTGAGAATTTTCTGGAAGGATATTGATCTCAACTACATGGGGTGCAATCCGGCCTTTGCAAAAGATGCGGGCAAAGACCACCCAGATGAAATCATTGGCAAGAATGACTATCAGATGGTGTGGGCCGAGCACGCCGACATATATCGCACATATGACCGGCAGGTCATGGCGACCGGGATTTCCAAGCTGTTCTATGAAGAGGTGCAAACCACACCGGACGGCTGGACTATGTGGGTGAGCAAATCCAAAGTGCCGATCAGGAACAGCCGCAACGAAATCACTGGTGTGCTGGGCATCTACTCGGACATCACCGAGCGCAAGCACACCGAGGAGAAACTCAACCGCAGTGAGGCGATACTCAAACGGCAGAACAATCTGCTCTCCTCGCTTTTGCGGGCGCTGCCCATTGGCATTTTCATGGTGGAGGCGCCATCCGGCAAACCGTTGGTGGTCAATGAGGCGGCCCAGAGGCTATTGGGGCGCGGAATCATGCCGGATGCCAGCCGGGAAAACCTGTCCGAGGTCTACAAGGCCTACAAGATGGGCAGTCAGGAGCCTTATCCTGTCGACGAGATGCCTATCGTGATGGGGATGAGCGGCGTGTCGGCGCATATCGATGACATGGTGATCCGGCGACCCGATGGCAGCATGTCGATGCTGGAGATTCAGGGAACCCCGGTCATCGACGAAAACGGGCAGATCTGGGCCAGCCTTGTCAGTTTCGCCGACATCTCCGAGCGCAAGATGCATGAAGCGGAGCTGCAGCGCATTGCTTACTATGATTCGCTGACCTCCTTGCCCAACCGCGTGCTGCTGGCAGATCGTCTGAATCTGGCGATGGCGCAGGCCAGAAGGCGCGGACAAAAACTGGCTGTGGCCTATCTTGATCTGGATGATTTCAAGCCGATTAACGATCGCTACGGACATGAAATAGGCGATCAGATGCTGGTCTTTCTTGCCGACAGGATGAAGCAGGCATTGCGCGAGGGAGACACGCTTGCGCGGCTGGGCGGTGATGAATTTGTTGCCGTGCTGCTTGATTTGGCAGACAGCGAAGCCAGCGTGCCGATGCTTGGCCGCCTGCTCGCCGCAGTGTCTGAGCCGGCCCAGATTGGCGATGTTGTGTGCCAGGTTTCAGCCAGCATTGGGCTCACCTTCTATCCACAGCAGGCAGAGATTGACGCGGATCAGCTTATGCGACAGGCCGATCAGGCCATGTATCAGGCCAAGCAGGCTGGCAAGAGCCGCTATCACTTTTTTGATGCAGACCAGGACCGCAGCGTTCGAGATCGTTATCAGGCTGTGCAGCGCATTCACCACGCGCTGGATATGAGCGAATTTGTGCTGTATTACCAGCCCAAGGTTGATCTGGTTAGCGGTGATGTGTTTGGCGCCGAAGCCCTGATTCGCTGGCAGCATCCGGAGCAGGGGCTGCTGTTACCGGGAGAATTTCTCCACGATATCGAGGGAACCGATCTCGAGACAGCCGTCGGCGAATGGGTGATCGAGACGGCCCTAAGTCAGCTACAAGCCTGGAGGTCGGCAGGTCTGGCGTGGAGCATCAGCGTTAACATTGGGGCGGGTCATCTGTTGCAGCACAATTTCGCCGCGCGCTTGAGCGAGGCGCTGAAACGATTCCCGAAAGTGGATCCGGGCAGCTTCATCATGGAAATAGTCGAGACGGCTGCCATGTCCGACATGAGTCAGGCCGTCAATACGCTCACAGCATGCCGCGAGCTGGGGCCGCGCATTTCGCTGGACGATTTTGGCACCGGGTATTCCTCGCTGACTTACCTGCGCACATTGCCGGTTGACATCCTGAAGATCGACCAGACTTTTGTGCAAGACATGCTGACCGATGTGACGGATCTGGCCATTATCGTCAGCGTGATCCAACTGGCGCAGACTTTCAACCGTACCGTTATTGCCGAAGGGGTCGAGACGCTGGAGCAAGGCGAAAAATTGGTGAGCCTTGGCTGCCGGTTCATGCAGGGTTATGGCATTGCCCGCCCGATGCCGGCGGAACAGATGGCTGGTTGGGTAACGCAGTGGAGCGAGAGGGCTATCTGGTTGACGCTGAAGTCTTAAGCGTTCAAGCATTTGGCAGAGGGTTTATGACAAAATTTTCAAGGACAGGACATGGCATTTCTTAGCTGGCGCAGTGATTATGAAATTGGCGTAAAACAGGTCGACGCCGAGCATCGCAAGCTGTTTGATCTGGTGAACGAATACCACGACAAGCATCTCCACGGCGCTAACCGCAAGGAAATCGAACGGATACTTAACAGCCTGGTTGCTTACGCCGAAGAGCATTTTCAGAGTGAAGAGGCGATCATGGAACAGTACGGATACCCGCGCCTGGAGGATCATCGCAAGCAGCATGCAGACCTCTTCATTTCCATTTTCGACATTACCCAGAAGCTGCTGGACGAACCTGCCAAGGCCGACAGGGAAACATTAAGTTTTCTCAGGAAATGGCTGCGCGATCATATCGTGCAGGACGATGTGGACATTGGACAATTTCTTCGGATGAAGCAGTTGCAGGCCATGCGAGACGCTGAGAAAGGCCTGGTCAATGTCAATGACGCAGTCAGCGTGAAAAGCGAGGCTGGCAGGATGAGGGCTGAGGAAGAAAACGATGCGGCCGCGCGAGCGGGCGTTTTTCCCACATAAAAACAGGCCAATCCAGACGGATTGGCCTTGCAGTGCAATGAACTTGGTCGGGACGGAGTGATTCGAACA
>CAZAWA010000033.1:0-19771 GCA_964488675.1 uncultured Oxalobacter sp.
CCAGAATGCGGCCCGTGCACTTGACGGTGTCGCCTTCGGAGATGTGCTCGTACTCGCCCAGAATCACGGAGCCGACCGAGTCGCGCTCCAGATTCAGCGCGAGACCGAAAGTGTTGCCGGGAAACTCCAGCATCTCGCCCTGCATCGCGTCGGACAAGCCGTGGATGCGGCAAATGCCGTCGGACACGGAAACGACCGTGCCCTGATTGCGAATCTCGGCTGAGTCACCGAGCCCTTGAATCCGACTCTTGATCAGTTCACTGATTTCAGACGGGTTGAGTTGCATACTAACTCCTAATAATATTCTGTCGGCTTGCGCCGTGTTCAGGCGGCGGCGTTACGAAACCAGGGCGGCGTGCATCTGATCCAGCTTGGCACGAACGGAGGTGTCGAAAACTTCATCGCCAACGACAACACGAACTCCGCCAATCAAGGCAGGGTCGATGATGATCGTCGGATTCAGCTTACGACCGAATTTATTCCCCAAAGCAGAAACCAGTGCGGCCACTTGCGCGTCAGATATCTCAAAAGCGCTGTAAATCTGTGCATCGGCCGCGCCCTGGTCTGCATTTTTCAGTGCATGAAACTGCACACCAATCTCCGGCAGCAGCGACACGCGATTGTTTTCGACCAGAACCTCGATGAGATTTTTTGCCTCTTTCGAGACATCCGATCTCAACAAAAGCAGCAGTGTGTCGACGATCTGGCGATCGGAGATGTTCGGATTGGACACCAGCGCACGGACATCCGGGTGTGCGCCGACCTGTGCCATCTCGGACACCAGGCCGGACCACACAGCCATATTGCCTGCTTTGGCCACGCGGAACAGCGCTTCGGCGTAGGGTCGGGCGACGGTAGCAAGTTCAGCCATGATTACAACTCGACTGCCAGTTGCTTCAACAGGTCAGCATGGGCCGCCGGGTTGACTTCGCGTTTGAGGATTTGCTCCGCTCCCTTGACAGCGAGTGTCGCCACTTCGGCACGCAATGCCTCACGAGCCTGGAGCACCTGCTGTTCAGCTTCGGCGCGGGCTTGCTCGATGATGCGCGCTGCTTCTGCCTGAGCATTCTGTTTGACCTGATCAGCGACTGATTGAGCCTGCTTTTCGGCATCGTTAATGCGCCTTTGGACTTCCTCGCGGGCAGAGGTCAATTCGGCCTGGATGCGCTTTTCAGCGGCAGCCATCTCTGCCTTGCCACGATCGGAAGCGGCCAAACCGTCCGCAATCTTCTGTGCGCGCTCGTCGAGCGCTTTCATCAAAGGCGGCCACACGAATTTCATCGTGAAGAGCGCCAGAACAAAGAAGACCACGAACTGCGCAAACAAAGTTGCATTTAGGTTCACGGCGATTTCCTTCTAAAAATTACAGTGCCAACGGTTTAAATTCAAAAAAGATACTGGCTTTACGCCGCAATCATTATTTGAACGGATTGGCGAACGCGAACATGACTGCAATACCGACACCAATCAGGAACGCTGCGTCGATCAGGCCGGCCAGCAGGAACATCTTGGTTTGCAGGGCATTCATCAGTTCTGGCTGACGCGCAGAAGCTTCCAGATATTTACCGCCCATGATTGCGATGCCGATACAGGCACCAATAGCGCCCAGACCAATAATCCAACCGCAAGCCAGAGCAACAAAAGCGACATTAGAAATCATGATAATTCCTTCAAAGTTAATGAGTTAAAACAAAAAACAAACCAAAACGGAACTGCTAGAACTGCCAGAGGAAATCAGTGGGCCTCGTGTGCCTGGCCGATGTACACCAGCGTCAGCATCATGAAAATGAACGCTTGCAGCAGCACGATCAGGATATGGAAGATAGCCCAGGCCGCACCAGCGATCACATGGCCAATGATGCCGTAGGCGTTGCCGATGGATCCGAGCATGGCGATGACCATGAACAGGATTTCGCCGGCGTACATGTTGCCAAAAAGTCGCATCGCGAGCGACACGGTTTTGGCGCTGTATTCGATGATATTCAGGATGAAGTTGAACGGCGCCATCGCAATGCCGAACGGCGCGGCAAACAATTCATGGATGAAGCCGCCCAGACCCTTGATCTTGACGCCGTAAAAGATCATCAGTGCGAACACCCCCAGCGACATGCCCAGGGTGCCGTTCAGATCGGCGGTCGGCACCACGCGGTGGTAGGCATGGTCATTGCCGAAAAGCTTGAACAGCGCGCCAAACATGTCGACCGGCAGGAAGTCCAGCGAGTTCATCAGGGTGACCCAGACGAAAACGGTCAGCGCCAGCGGCGCAATGAAGGAGCGATCGCCGTGCACAATGGACTTGGATTGCTCCTCGACCATTTCCACGATCATTTCGATCAGCGCCTGAAAACGGCCCGGCACACCGGCCGTCGCCTTGCGTGCAGCCATGTACATAACCAGGCAGCCGAGGACGCCTACAAAAATGGACCAGAACAGGGTGTCAATGTTGATGATGGAAAAGTCAACAATTCCTGTCTGTTTCGAGGTGGATAAATGTCCAAGGTGATGGACAATGTACTCTGACGGGGTTGGTGCTGCTGCGCTCATGATCGGTTTCTGAACAATAAAAAAATGTAACTTTTCAGTACTACAACAATGCCCGCAACAAATGCTGGCCAGCTCACATCCGTGTACAACCAGCCTACGGCAACCATGCAAGCCATGGTCAAGCCGATTTTGACGAACTCCCAAACAAAAAAGGTCGTTGGGCTGGCACCACTGGGCTTGCGCTCATTCATGAAAAGGCGCACGGCAAACAGCGCATTGGGCAAAGCACAACTCAATCCTCCGAGCAGCGCAGAAATTCCCGCGTGTTTACCACCGAGCAACATTGCCAACAGCGCAACCACAATCGCCGTTAGCAACTGTAACCCGATGATGCGCGCCATAAATCACCTTCTTTTCTTGCCAGTTTGCAAAAAAGGCACGCAAAAACCAGGACTTGCCCCAACTACCGCGAAAGAAACATTTCCTGCTTCCGCGCAAACCCAAACCCGCGAATTGTACCCGTGGCGACTGGGGCAGTCAACGAAAGTTTGAGGCAGATCAAAACAATTTTGTGGGAAATACGACTATTGCCGAAACGGCAGGAAAGAGGCTGCACACCCGGCTAATGCGTCCAACCTGTAGCTAACAGCGTGCAAATTGATGAATCATTTAGGAAATGGCAGGTATTGCCAGAGGCGGGTTGCCGGGAAGTCGGGCAGATAGCCGCTCCCCGGCAGGGGTATAATTATTTTTTGTCCGGCACATACGGGTTGCCGCGCCGTTCATTGCCGATGGTCGAGGTCGGGCCGTGTCCCGGGATGAATTGCACATCGTCGCCGAGCGTATACAAATTGGTGCGCACCGAATTTTCCAGGTCCTTGAAACTGCCCTTGGGCAAATCGGTACGGCCGACGGACCCCTGAAATAGCACATCGCCGGTGATGGCAACTTTGCTCGGCCCGTGAAAAAACACGACATGGCCGGGCGAGTGGCCTGGGCATTCGAAGACATTCAGGGTCTCTTCGCCAACCGTCACGGTGTCGCCCTGATTCAGCCAGCGGCTCGGGGTGAACGGGTCGCCGGCGGGCAAACCCCACATGCGGGTCTGTGCGGTGGCCAGGGATTCCAGCAGGTACTCGTCAGCCTGATTCGGGCCTTCGATTTGGACGCCAAACTGGTCCGCCAGTTTTTTGGCGCCGCCGCAATGGTCGAGGTGACCGTGCGTGACCAGCACCTTTTCCAGCGTGAGGCCCTGCTTTTCAAGCGCTGCCACAATGCGCGGAATGTCGCCGCCCGGATCAACCACGGCAGCCTTGTTGGTCTTTTCACACCACATCAGGGTGCAGTTCTGCTGAAACGAAGTAACGGGAATGATCTGGAATTTCATGGGTGCCTGTAAATATGAGTAGATAAGTGGGGTTGCCTTGCCAATCTCGGATTATGCGTGAAAATACCTGATTTTCAGCCACCGCCGATAAAAATTTCGATGGAAGCAAAAAAGAAGCGGCAAATAGCGCATACATGGGACAGTAATTTTTCTCCGGCGCGCCAGCTATGATCAATTACCGTATTTCGGCCTATACCCTCACAAATCCACCATCCCAAAAAGGTAAAGCTGCTTATTATTTGAGCAAACCAGGGGTTTGGCGGGCAGAATCCAGGCTAAAATGCCGGATTTTTGACGATTAATAACGCGGCGCGTTATTATGTGGTCGGGCGCTGGGGGCCGACGAGTAAATCAGCGTCACCCTAGTTCTTGCCACACTCCCGCGCTTTCTGGTCGGGAAAGTCGCCCATGATTGTGCCCAGGGAGTTCAGGCTCCTTTCGTCCAGATCGCGCAACACGAAAGCCACGCGGGTGTTGGTGACGCTGCGCGCCCCGACCCGGGCGCTGCGCACGCCTTTCTTGTTCAGGTTGGCAAGATGGCTCTTGGCGGCGGCTTCGCTCTTGAACACGCCCAGCGAAATGCCCCAGCGCATTTTGGAATTGTCCTGAATAATGAAGAAATTGTTCACGCCCATGTTTCGCAACTCCCCGGCCTTCTTGTCCGCGCCTTCCTTGCTGCCCTGCGGCGGGATGAAAACCATGTGGGTGGCGATTTCCTGAATGTTGCGCCGGGTCTGTCGCTCGCCCAGCGAAAGCTCGGCCAGCCGCGCCTCGATTCTCCTGGTGTCGCTGGGCGCAAAATCGCCAACCTCGGTACAGGCGACCAGCTTTTGCGGCTTGGCTGGCGGGGGCACGCTGACCGGCGACGGCGGTGCAGAGGCTTGCGTGGGCGCAAAAACAGGGGCAGCCGGAGCAGGCGCTGAAGCGGCCGGCGCCGGGACCGAGGGCGCAACCGGCTTGCTGTCGACAATCAGCTTGAGTTTGTCGGCGTTCAGCTGGTTGGTCACCCTTTCCGGCTCGCTTTTGCTGGCAACGACCGAATCCAGATAGCCCATCCGGAACGCAAACAGTGCGCCATTGGCGGCGATCAGAATCCAGAAGAGGAGCTTCAGCATGGATGACCAGGACTAGGATGTTATGGCTGCGGCGTGCAGGCCTGTCAGGACTAAATTATCGACGATCTGGTGGCTGACGGAAAGATGCGGTGCTATGGACGCGGCCGAGCCGCCGGACAGCACACACTGCACCTGACCGGATTTGCTGGCGTGAAGGTTGGCGGCATGTTCGATGGCGCCAGTTTGTGCGGCAATGCAACCGCTCATGATGGCGTCATTGGTGTTGAGCGCAAACGGGTTGAAGCTCAGGCTGTGTTGCGCGACTTGCGGCAGATGGGCGGTGCCGCGCGCCAGCGAGGACGCCATGAGTCCCAGCCCGGGCAAAATCATGCCGCCGATGAAGAGGCCGTCTGGCGTGAGCGCATCGACCGTGGTTGCCGTTCCACAAGTCGCGACGATCAGCGCTTGTCCGGGAAACAGCGCGCGCGCGCCGATCAAGGCGGCAAAGCGGTCGCAGCCAAGCTGTGCCGGATTGCGGTAGCTGTTGCGCACGCCAGCATGCTCCGCCGTGGAAGCAAACCATTCGGGGATGACAGGATTGGGCTGACAGGCCTGCAGCAGGGCTTGCAGGCGCTCACGGACGGCTTTGCCAGCCACATTGGAGACAAGGGCGCGCGAGACGGGGCGATCCCGAAGCGATTCGCGCAGGTGGTCCGTGTCCTTGTGAGCCGCCGCGCCGCTTTCCAGCCATTTGCCTGGCGTCGCCGTTGCCGCATCCGACAGCGCCCACTTGATCATCGTGTTACCCACATCAATCAACAGCAGCATGAATTATCTCCCGGTCGTCCGTAATGAAACATCGCCTGCAACTGCCGCAATGCGGCCCGATGGCGTATCAAGCAGCAGACGACCAAAATCATCCACGCCAACGGCCACACCCTCATACCTTACACGATCATCCTCGACCAGCCGCACTTCACGACCCGAATGCGCATGAAATTTGTTCCAGCGATCAGCAAAAGCATAAAACCCCTCCGCCTCGAACTGGATAAAGGATTCCGCCAGACGATTCAGCAGCGCAGCGAGCAAATCGTTACGATCAAGTTGCGCCAGCCAGCGCGACTCGGCGACCGGCTGGCTGATGCGCGCTTCGAGGCTGTCGGGAAGTGCCAGGTTGAGGCCAATGCCCACAACCGCCCAGGTGCCGTCTGGGGTTTCGGCGGTCTCTATCAGGATGCCACCCAGTTTGCCCTCGCCTACCAATATGTCGTTGGGCCATTTAAGTTCGGCTCGCACACCGTAATTTTCCAGTGTCTGGGCAACGGCGACGCCAACCGCGAGGGAAAGCCCGGAAAGCGACGGCAACGGCAGCCTGAATTTCCACGCCAGCGAAAAGGTCATCGAAGCGCCCGGCGCCGACAGCCAGACGCGCCCGGCCCGTCCGCGCCCGTGCGTCTGCGAAAGCGCAACCAGGAGCGTTGGGGCTGCCAGCGTGGGCAGGCGCATGAGCAAATCGGAATTGGTCGACCCGGTTTCCGGCACGATTTCGACGGCGATGGCGGTAGCAAAAGACGCCAGCTGTTCGGCAATTCGTTGTGAACTGTACATTTGTTGATTGTATCGAGAATGCGCAGACGGCACCACGATTGCTCGTGTCAGGTCTGTTGTATTTTCAATCAAAGCGCAGGGAAGCCGCTTGAGCGCGAATATAATCTTCTGAGCTCATTCACCCGCCTGGTTCCATGCCGACAGACCCCTCACTCACGCCCAGACTGGGATACGCCGACGGCACGGTGACCGCCAGCGGCGCCTGGCAGGTGCAGCAACTGGCTGCGCCGGGCGTGATGACGACGCTGGACGCCGCCACCGCAACGCTTGCGGCGGCATCGAATGCCCATTGGGATTTGTCGGCCATTGTGTCCATGGATCATATCGGCGCGCAGTGGCTGTGGAACCAGTGGGGGAGAAAGCGCCCCGCCAGGCTGACGGCTACGCCGCTGCAGGAGGAGTTGTTCGAGCGGCTGGAAACGGCGGGCGTGCTGGATCTGCCCAAACCGCGCGGCCACCGCGCCGTGCTGATTGCGATTTGGGAATGGATGGCCAATGCAGCAGATCATGTCATCGGAATCGTGTCCCTGATCGGACAGTTCATTATTGATCTGGGACAACTGGCGCGAAAACCGCATCTCGGCCCCTGGAAGGAAATCTCGGCCAATGTCTATCGCGTCGGGTATCAGGCGCTGGGCATTACCGCACTGGTCGCCTTCCTGATCGGCGTCGTGCTGTCGTATCTTTCATCACAGCAGCTGCACATCTTCGGCGCCGACATCTACATCGTCAACATCCTTGGCATGAGCATCGTGCGCGAACTGGGGCCGCTGCTGGCGGCCATTCTGGTGGCCGGACGATCAGGCTCGTCCATTACGGCGCAAATTGGCGTCATGCGCGTGACAGAAGAACTGGATGCGATGCTGGTAATGGGCATGCCGCATGGTTTTCGCCTGATCATGCCCAAAGTCATCGCGCTGGCCATCGCCATGCCGCTTCTGGTTGTCTGGACCGACATCATGGCGCTGATCGGCGGCATGGCTGCAGCCACGGCAGAGTTGCAACTGTCGCCCACCTATTTTGTGCAGAAACTGCCGGATGCGGTGCCGCTGGCGAACTTCTGGATTGGCTTGGGCAAGGGTTTCGTTTTCGGAAGCCTGATTGCGCTGGTAGCCTGCCACTTCGGGTTGCGCATCAAGCCGAATACGGAAAGTCTCGGCTACAACACGACGCTGTCAGTGGTGACATCGATTACGGTCGTGATTCTGGCGGACGCCGTGTTTGCGATTGTGTTCAAGAGCGTGGGGTTCCGATGACGACAGAAAGTCCGGTAATCATCGAGGTCAAGGGCTTGCGCACGCAATTCGGGAAAAATGTCGTGCATGAAAATCTGGATTTGACGGTGCGGCAGGGCGAGATCATGGCGCTGATCGGCGGCTCCGGCTCCGGCAAGACCACCCTGGTTCGGCAAATCATCGGGCTGGACAAGCCTGCGGCCGGCACCGTGCAGGTGTTCGGGGTGGACATCAATCAGGCAGACAGCCTGCGCCTGATGTCCCTGCGCACCCGCTGGGCAATGATGTTCCAGCACGGTGCGCTGTTTTCGGCGCTGACCGTGTTTGACAATGTGGCTCTGCCGCTGCGCGAATTTCGCACCCTGCCGGAAGACCTGATCCGCGATGCCGTGCTGCTCAAGCTGCAGATGGTCGGCCTGACGACCGGCGATGCCACCAAAATGCCGTCCGACCTTTCGGGCGGGATGCTCAAGCGCGCCGCGCTCGCGCGCGCGCTGGCGCTTGAGCCGGAGTTGCTGTTTCTGGACGAGCCGACTTCCGGACTCGATCCGTCGCTGTCGGACAGCTTTGTGGATTTGATTCATTCGCTGCACCACACGCTGCGCCTGACGGTCATCATGATCACGCACGATCTGGACACGATTTTTGCGCTGGCGGAGCAAATTGCGGTATTGTCCGAAAAGCGCGTGATCGTCAAGGGCACGCCGGCTGAAGTGGTTGCCGTCGAGCACCCGTTTATCAAGGAATATTTCATGGGTTCTCGCGGCATGCGCGCACAGCAGGCCATGCACACAACAAGCTGACAGGAGCATTGAGGAAAGCCGTATGGAAAACCGGGCGCACGCTTTTTTGGCAGGACTTTTTACCCTCGCCCTGATAATGGCAGCAGTGCTGATGGGTGTCTGGCTGAACCGCGACCGGGTTGAGCGGGTTCCTTACGAGATTGCGACCCAGATACCCATACCCGGCCTGAATCCGCAGGCGGCCGTCCGTTACCGTGGGCTGGATGTTGGACGCGTCGACCGGATCGCCTTCGACCCGCTGGTGCCGGGCCAAATTCTGATTCACATCAGTGTGAGCAAGGAAACGCCGATCATGCATTCGACCTACGCGTTTCTGGGCTATCAGGGCGTGACCGGCATCGCTTATGTCCAGCTGGATGATGATGGCAGCAAGCCAGCCAAGGTGCCGAGCGCCAAAGACGAGATGGCGCGCATTGAAATGCGCCCCGGCTTGCTGGACAAAATTCAGACGCGCGGGCTGGAGATTCTCGAGCAGACGGAACTGCTGTCCAAGCGATTCAATGTGTTGCTTGAAGAGTCCAATCAGAAGCGGATGCTGGGCGCGTTCGATGATGTCAGCGCGGCGGCCAAAAAAATTGGCGCAATACCGAAGCAGATGGAAACCTCGCTTGAAAAGCTGAACGCTCAGGATGGCCCGATGGAAAAAATCGGTGACGCCGCCGCGCGTCTGGAGTCGGTCGCAGGCGGCCTGGAAAGGGAGATGCGCCATACCCTGCGTTCGGTGGATCGCACGGTCGAGCAGGTCGGCCGGAATCCGCAAAGTATCCTGTTTGGCCCGCCACCGCCCCAGCCAGGTCCGGGTGAGCCAGGATTCGTTGCCCCTTCCAGATAAGGATTTCCGATGAAGGAAAACTCAACAAGAAAGTCGCTGCTGCCGGTGCTCCTTGCCGTGCTGCTTGCGGCCTGTTCTGCGCCACGGACGGCCGATCCGGCACAGTATGACTTTGGGCCGATGCGCGGGCAGTCGTCCGGCCTGAAGGCGTTGCCCGCCGTCAGCGTGGCCGAGGTCAGCGCGCCGGTCTGGCTGGACAGCACCCGGATGGCATATCGGCTCGCTTATGCGAACGACCGGCAGCTGCGCTCGTTCGCCCAAAGTCGCTGGGCCATGCCGCCGGCAAGGTTGTTCGAGCAGCGGCTGAGGGCACGAATGGCGCAGTCAGGCAGCCCGGTTCTGTCGACGACGGATGGCGCAGTCGGCGTGCCGATGCTGATAATAGAAATGGAAAATTTTTCGCAAGTTTTTGATAGTGTCAGCCAAAGCGCAGCACAGGTGTCGGCAAGGGCTACCGTGCTGCGCGGGCGCCGCCTGATCGCGCAAAAAACTTTCGTTCGCCAGTCGGCGGCAGCGACGGCGGATGCGGCGGGCGGAGCAATTGCCATGGCAGCCGCCAGCGACGAAATTATTGCCGACATCATGGCCTGGCTGGCCGACACGCCCATCCAGTAAATAAAATGTATGCCTCGCGCGGTTCGTCGTTTTCCAGAGCCAGCTTGCTGGCTTACCTGCTGCTGATTGTTTATGCAAGTTGCTACCCGTTTTCCGGATGGCGCGAAATGGGGGTTTCGCCGCTGGCCTATCTGTTTGCGCCGTTGCCCCGTTACTGGACGGGGTTTGATGTTGCGACGAATGTGCTGGGCTATTTCCCCCTGGGCGTGCTGGCTGTATTTTCGCTCTACCCCACGGTAAAGGGCAAGTACGCCGCGCTGCTGGCGGTTGTTGTCGGCGTGCTGCTTTCCGCGACCATGGAAGGGGTGCAGACTTATTTGCCCAGTCGTGTATCGTCCAATCTGGATCTGGCTGCCAATGCGGCCGGGGTGCTGGTCGGCGCAATAGCCGGTGTGCTGCTGGTGCCAAGTTTTCTGGGCCACGGGCGGATTCATCGCCTTGGACAGCGCTGGTTTCGGCAGGAAGCAAGCGGAATACTGGTGGTGCTGGCCTTGTGGCCGCTGGCGCAGATTTACCCGCAATCCTATCTGTTCGGTCACGGGCAAGTTGCGGTCGCGTTGTCGGGGTGGCTTTCCGCATGGATGTCGACGCCAGTCGATCTGGGGGAATGGCTGCGGCAGGCGGTAAACCTGAATGTCGGGCAAGCCTGGCAATACTGGCTGTCGGAAACGATTATCACCGCGTGCGGAATGACGGGCGCGCTGCTCACCTTTCTTTGCCTGCTCCGGAAGAGTGCGCCCTGGGGCCGGCTGGCAACGATGCTGTTGCTGGGCGCGCTGGCGGCCAAGTCGCTGGCAATTGCCTTGTTCTTCGGCCCGGAAAATGCGTTTGCCTGGGTGACACCGGGCGCCTTCGGCGGCATGCTGGTTGGCCTGATGATGGTGTCCGGTCTGGCTTTCACCCCTGCGCCAGTACAGCGGCGGCTGGCGATTGCGGCCCTGCTGGTTTGTCTGGCGATCGTCAACCTGGTTCCTTCCAATCATTATTTCATTGCGACGCTCAAAGGCTGGTCGCAGGGGAAATTTCTCAACTTCAGCGGCGCTGCGCAAATGCTGGCCTTGTGCTGGCCGCTGCTGGCGCTCTGGTTCCTGCTGCACCTGTCGCAAGAGATGGGCGGCAAAGAATAGGGCGGCTGGAAGGGTGCTGACATGAAAAAGGCGACAGGTGTATCATTCCGGTGCGAGCGCAATCCCGCCTGAATGAAGGAGAGTGCCATGAGTGAAGATCTCTATTACAAGAAACATGTCTTTTTCTGCACCCGCGAGCGAAGTGATGGCGATTGTTGCATGGGGAAGAAATCGAACAAGGCGCAAAAGCATGCCGAGGATCTGGTCAAGGATCTGGGTCTGAAAGGCAAGGGCAAGGTGAGGATCAGCTACACCGGCTGTCTGGGACGGTGCGATGAGGGTCCCGTAATGGTAGTCTATCCGGACGGGCACTGGTATTCGTACAAGAACAAGGACGATGTTGAGGAAATTATCCGATCGGATGTGGGCAAGGGACAGGTCGTAAAGCGGCTGAAGATTTAGAAAATAGAGCAATGATTCGACAAACACAAAAATTCCTTCTGCCCGGTGCGGCAGGCAACATCGAGTGCGCCCTGGATTTTCCGGAAGCGGCGCCCGTAGCCATCGCGCTGATTGCCCACCCGCACCCCTTGTATGGCGGCACCATGGAAAACAAGGTGGTGCAGACGCTTAACCGTGCATTCGTATCGCTGGGGTATGCGGTTGCGCGCATGAATTTTCGCGGCGTCGGCCAGAGTCAGGGCAAGCACGACGAAGGCCGCGGGGAAACGGATGACATGGCTTTGCTGCTGGCGTACATGAAACAGGAATTTCCGTCACTGCCGGTGGTGCTGGCCGGGTTTTCCTTCGGCACCTTCGTGCAAGCCCATTTGCAGCTGCGCATGGCGACGCAAGGGGATCTGCCATGCCGCATGATTCTGGTCAGCCCGACCGCAGGAAAGTGGGAACCGCCGAATGTGCCGCCCGGCACGGTTCTGGTTCAGGGGGAAATCGATGACACCATCCTGCTTGCGGATGCGCTGGCATGGGCGCGGCCACAGGACATACCGGTGATCGTGATTCCGGATGGCGATCACCTGTTCAACCGCAAATTGCACCACCTCAGAAATATCGTCACGACGATGTTTCGGGTGTGAGCGCGCGCCACAGCGTTTTATTGCCGCAATGCCATTTTGATTGCCCTCGTTTCGTGATAGCCTTTCGCACTCGATTGTTCACATGAAATAAGCGGAATCGCGTTGTTCGACGCCGCTTCACGCCCACCATGAAAAAACTGTACGCCCTGCTGTTTGCTTTCGCCCTTTCCCTGTCCACAGCCCATGCGCAAGTTCAGCAGTCGCCGGCCATTTCTGCCAAGGCATGGCTGTTGCTCGATCTTGCCAGCGGCCAGGTGATCACCTCGCATGAGGCGCATGCGCGGGTCGAGCCGGCCTCGCTCACCAAGCTGATGACGGCCTATCTGGTGTTTAACGCCATTCGCGACGGGAAACTGTCCTTGGAACAGACGGTCAGCGTTTCCGAGCGCGCCTGGAAAGTCGACCCGAGCAGCTCGAAAATGTTCATCGATCCGAAAACGCCCGTCGCTATCAGCGACTTGTTGCTCGGTCTGATTGTTCAATCCGGCAACGATGCGGCGGTCGCGCTGGCCGAGGCGGTTTCCGGCAGCGAGGAAGCGTTTGTTGCGCTGATGAATCGTGAGGCAGCACGCATGGGCATGGCATCAACGCGGTTCGGCAACTCGCATGGCTTGCCGAGCAAGGAAAATTATTCATCTGCCTATGACCTGTCGCTGCTCTCGGCGCACCTGATCGCCGACCATCCGGTTTTTTACAAGATGTATTCCACCAAGGAATTTTCGTACAACAAGATCAAGCAGCCTAACCGCAACCGTCTGCTGTGGATTGATTCGACCGTTGACGGCCTGAAAACCGGACACACCGAAGCGGCCGGCTATTGCCTGATCGCTTCAGCCAGGCGGACGGCAGGATCCGGCGAGCGCCGCTTGCTGACAGTTGTGTTGGGCGCCTCATCCGACCAGATGCGCGCGCAGGAAAGCCTCAAGCTACTGAACTGGGGGTTCCAGAATTTCGAGACGGTCAAACTGTATTCCAGGGGTCAGGTGATTGCCACGCCGGAGGTCTGGAAAGGGTCGAAAGGCCAGGTCAATGTCGGGTTCAAGCGCGATTTGTATGTCACTGTACCCAAAGGCATGGCGTTGCGGATGAAGCCGGTCCTGGAGCATCGCGATCCGCTCCTGGCGCCGATCCAGGACGGCAGGCGAGTAGCCACCCTCAAGATGACGGTGGAGGGCAAGTCGATGGTTGAATTGCCGGTAGTAGCACTCGAATCCGTGAATACCGCCAGCTTGTTCGGGCGGGCATGGGACTCGATTCAACTCTGGATGAAATGAAAATATGACCCAAGATCACCTGATCCAGGCCGCCTGTCGTGCCGACAGCCTGATTGAATATCCCAGCGATTTTCCGATCAAAATAATGGGCGCGACGAATGACGACTTTGCAGCAACGATGATTGAGCTCATTCTTGTGCACGACCCGGATTTTCATGTCGGCAAAATCAGGGCGCGCACATCATCGAAAGGCAATTATCTCGGCTTGACGGCTACGGTGCGGGCCACCAGTCGCGAGCAGCTCGACAACCTCTATCGCGCGCTGAGTTCGCACCCGATGGTCAAGATCGTGCTTTAGCCAGCGGACTATGCAGATCCGCCACCTCGGGCGCGTTGCTTACGAACCGGTTTATGCTGCGATGCGCGATTTTACCGATGCGCGCACGCCGCAAACGCCGGACGAAATCTGGGTGGTGGAGCATGATCCGGTATTCACGCTGGGGCTGGCGGCCGATGTGTCGCATGTGCTGAATCCGAATGCGGTTCCCGTGGTGCAGACTGATCGGGGCGGAGAGGTCACTTATCACGGGCCGGGGCAGGCGGTGGTTTACCTGCTGATGGATCTGAAGCGGCGCAGGCCGGAAGAAAAAATGTTCGTGCGCGAATTCGTGCGTCGCATCGAGCAATCGGTGATCGGCGTGCTGGCGGACAGCGGGCTGAGCGGCGAGCGGCGCGATGGCGCGCCCGGCATCTACATCGCGCAGACGGATGCGTCCGGGCGCTGGCGGGGTGCGAAGATTGCCGCGCTGGGACTGAAGGTGCGCAGCAACGGTTGCACCTATCACGGTCTGGCCCTGAATGTTGCGATGGATCTGTCCCCCTTCGCCGCCATCAACCCGTGTGGTTATGCGGGTCTGGAGGTCGTCGATCTGAAAACGATGGGAGTCACGCTCCCCTTGCGGGAAGCGCAGGCAGGGCTGGTGAAGCACCTGCAGCAACAACTGGAGCGGCAATGACCAGCGAATACAATCCCTCAAAAAAGCAGAAGGGCGCGGAAAAAACCGCCCGCATTCCGATCAAAATCGTGCCGGCCGAGCGGCTGGCAAAGCCGGACTGGATACGCGTGAAGGCTGGGTCGCACGCCACCCGTTTTTACGAAATCAAGGAAGTCCTGCGCGAGCGCAAGCTGGTGACCGTCTGCGAGGAGGCGAGCTGCCCGAATATCGGCGAATGCTTCGGCAAGGGCACGGCCACTTTCATGATCATGGGCGACAAATGCACGCGCCGCTGCCCCTTTTGCGATGTCGGCCACGGCCTGCCCGACCCGCTGGATGAGAACGAGCCGGAGAGCCTGGCACAAACGATCGCTGCACTGAAACTGAATTATGTCGTGATTACCTCGGTCGATCGCGATGACTTGCGTGATGGCGGGGCTGGCCATTTTGCCGCCTGCATCCGCAGGGTGCGCGAGCTGTCGCCCGCGACACAGATAGAAATTCTGACGCCAGATTTTCGCGGACGGCTGAATCGCGCTCTGGAAACGCTGGTTGCCGAAGTGCCCGATGTAATGAACCACAATCTGGAAACCGTGCCGCGCCTGTATCGCGAAGCGCGACCTGGTGCAGATTATGCGCATTCACTCGAATTGCTTAGACGGTTCCACGAGTTTCGTCCCGACATTCCCACCAAATCCGGCCTGATGCTGGGTCTGGGGGAAACCGACGAGGAAATTTTGCAGGTGATGCGCGACCTGCGTGCGCACCATGTTTCGATGCTGACCATCGGTCAGTACCTGATGCCTTCGGGCGACCATTTGCCGGTGCGCCGTTATGTGCATCCTGATATTTTCAGGATGTTCGAGCGGGAAGCGCGCGCCATGGGTTTCGCGCACGCGGCAGTGGGCGCGCTGGTCCGCTCCAGCTACCATGCCGACCGGCAGGCGCTGGGTGCATCCTCAGGGCCAGGAAAAAAACAGGACCATGAATAATTTGACAAAGCAGTTGCTTAATGAGTACTGCAAAAAGGCGCTGGCAGATTTATAATGCAAAGGTTGATTCTTGAGTCCGTCAAGAAACCATGGGTCTTTGCAGGCCGAAGGGTTTCTTCATCCAACGAACAGCATGAAACCTCCTTCTCTGACGATTGCGTGGGATGAAAGATTGGCGACCGGGGTCGCCGATGTCGATGAGCAACACCAAACGCTGTTTCAAATAGCCCATCGGTTGAGCCAACTTCATGCCGAGGGTGCCTCTCCGGCGGACATGACCGAATTGCTGATCGAGCTGCAGCAATACACCACCTACCATTTTCAGGCCGAAGAAGACCTGATGAATCGCTATCCTGTAGGCGAGCCGCATCTGGAGGCACATCTGAGGGCGCATCGGGATTTTGTCCGGCTTGTCGAGCGTGCCAGCGGTCTGGCCGCAGCCAATCCGAATGCCGCCGCTGATTTGCTGCTGGCGTTTCTGGCGCAATGGCTGCTGCTTCATATCGCCTACATGGATCGGCGAATGGGTGAGGCAGTGCAGGCCTCGAGCGGCGCCGCCACGCGGGAGCAGACGGCGGCGCAGCAGGAACCCTTCCGGGAATCCCTGGTGGAGCGCCTTAACAGCGCCATTGGCGATCTGGGGGATCGGACTTTTGGCATGCTGGATCTGAACCTCGAACTGCAAGCCGAGATAAAGCGGCACCAACAGGTCGAGCGCACGCTAAGCGAAAGCAAGGCGCGCTTCAGGCTGATGGCCGAACACACCCACAGCTGGGAATACCTGCAGGGAGCGGACGGCAGCATTATTTACATGTCACCCTCCTGCGAGCGCATCACCGGCCACAAGGCCGAGGAATTTGTGGCCGATTCCGAGCTGCTTTACCGCATCATCCATCCCGATGATCAGCATCTGATGGAGGGTCACCGCGCCGACATCAGCGTGCAGGAAGCGGGCGAGGAGGAGCTGGGTTTTCGCATTGTGCGCAAGGATGGCGACACGCGCTGGATCATCCATGCCTGCAAGGTGCTGTACGATCATGACCATCAGTTTATCGGCCGTCGGGGCAGCAACCGCGACATCACCGAGCGGCAAACGCGGAGTGATTCGATGGTGCTGGTGGCCAATGTGTTTGAATCGCTCAATGAAGCGGTGCTGGTGACGGATGCGGACAACCGCATCCTCATTGTGAACAGCTCCTTTACCGAAATTACCGGCTACGCACCCGAGGAAGTGATCGGCATGGATCCGGGTGTGCTGGCAGACGAGGTGCCGCCACCGGAACTGGTTCGGGCGCAATGGCAGAAAATGACGGCCATGGGGCGCTGGCAAGGTGAAATGATCAACCGCCGCAGGAATGGCGAACTCTATGCAGCCTGGGTTTCTATCGACGCGGTGCGCGATGATTTCGGCGATGTCACCCATTTCGTGCTGGTTTTTTCCGACATGACAGAGCGCAAGGAAAAAGACCGGCGCATCCACTATCTCGCTCATCACGATCATCTCACCGGACTGCCAAACTGGACGCTGTTCAGCGAGCGCATGCAGCTCGCCGTGGATGCGGCTCGGCCAAAAGGGGGTCAGCTGGCCCTGATGTTTGTTGACATTGACCGGTTCAAGCAGGCCAAGGACCGGCTTGGGCACAGCGTTGGCGATTTGCTGTTGAAGGAATTTGCCAGCCGGATGCAGGCCTGCCTGCGTCAGGGCGACACGGCTGCGCGGATTGGGAGTGACGAGTTTGTGGTTCTGCTGCCCGACATCGAGGCAGTGCAGGAGGCATCGGCTGTCGCCGAGGCAGTGCTTCGCGCGGTATCCCAGCCGTTTGTGCTGGAAGATCATGCCGTCCGGATCTCGGCGAGCATCGGACTGGCGATTTTTCCGGAGCACGGTGAAGAGGTTGGCCAGATCATGAAAAATGCGGATCTGGCGATGTACCAGACCAAGCAAACCGGAGGCGGTGCGGCCAGAGTTTACAATCCGGCTGACTGGGGCGACATTTAGGGAAGCACTGATTTAATCGCGGCTTCCTTTAGCGCGCATTTCTGCCTTGCCAGCCGGGTGTTTGCTATACTCGCAAATCCCTTCGTGGAATTTTCTACCGGAAATCCTTATGCGCGACACTGCGCTGCAGACAACTCTTCCTGCCCTGGACTGGAGCGAGGATCTGGCCACCGGCCTGGCGGAAATCGACGCCCAGCACCGGGAACTGTTTGCCATCGCGAATGAGGTTCGCCGCCGCTGCGAGGCGGGGGCCACGATCGACGAACTCCTGATTGATCTGAGCCATTTGCGCAGTTGCGCCATCATCAACTTTGAAACCGAAGAAGATCTGATGGCTGCCCTCGCGATCAGCGAGCGGCACCGCACCGTTCACGAAAAGGCGCATCAGGACTTTACCCGGCATATCGATCGCATTACCCGCTTTCTCATCACCCGGGTTGAAATTCAGTTGCCGCTGATGCTCGATTTCCTGCTGCGCTGGCTGGCGCTGCATGTGTCCGGGGCGGATGGCACGCTGGCGCGGGAAGTGCTCGCGATTCGTGCCGG
Organism: uncultured Oxalobacter sp.; assembly: GCA_964488675.1. Taxonomy (GTDB): domain Bacteria; phylum Pseudomonadota; class Gammaproteobacteria; order Burkholderiales; family Burkholderiaceae_D; genus QZKY01. The sequence continues at coordinate 17,930 of CAZAWA010000033.1, forward strand.
CGCGCAGACCGGGATTGTGCCGGCCGCCAACGATGACCCGCTGGATGCCACGATCGAAGAACTGTATGCCGCGCTGGGCGAGCGCACCATCGAAATACTGGAGTTGAATCTCCTGCTTCAGGAGGAAATCGCGCGCAGGAAGGTGGCCGAAAGGGACTTCAGCCTGAGCCAGATGTGGATTCGCACTGTGGCCGATCAGGCGCAAAGCTGGGAATACTGGCAGGGGCCGGACAAGGAAATCATCTACATGTCCCCCTCGTGCGAACAGATAAGCGGCTATTCGGTGGCGGAATTCACCGCCACCCCGGAGCTGCTGACCACCATCATCCATCCGGAAGATCGCCACCTGATGGACATCCACATGCACTATATCTCGCAACGACAGGAGGATGCCGGCGAGCTGGATTTTCGCATTCTCAGGCGCGATGGCGAAATTCGCTGGATAGCGCATTCGTGCAAGGCGGTATACGGCAAAAATGGCGTGCACATGGGCCGCCGCGGCAGTCGGCGGGACCGGACGGAGCGCTATCGCGAGGAGGAGTCCCTGCGGCTGGCGGTGGCGGTGTTCGATGTCGTCAACGAAGCGGTGCTGGTGACGGATCGCGACAACAGGGTCATCGCGGTCAACCCTTCTTTCACCGCCATTACCGGGTATCAGGCAGAGGAAGTCATGGGGCGCGATCCGCGAATGTTGACCGGCGGCGAAATACAGCCGGCGCTGGCCAGGGACTTGTGGCGCACGCTGGTGCGAACCGGGCGCTGGCAAGGGGAGTTGACGAATCGCCGAAAGAATGGCGAGCCGTATGTCTGCTGGCTTTCGGTTAACAGCGTGCGTAACGACGCCGGTCGGGTGACCAGTTTCGTGTCGGTGTTTTCGGACATCACCGTTCGCAAGGAACACGAAAGCCGTATTTACTATCTCGCGCACTACGATGTGAGCACCGGCTTGCCGAATCGTTCGCTGTTCAACGACCGCCTGCGGCAGTCGGTGCTGGCGGCCAAGCGCTATCAGGCGAATCTGGCGCTGCTGTTCATCGATCTGGACAATTTCAAGCCGGTCAACGACCGCTTTGGCCACGACATCGGCGATCTGTTGCTCAAGGAGGTCGCCGCCCGGCTACGCGGCTGCGTGCGCGAATCGGATACGGCGGCCCGGATTGGCGGCGATGAATTTGTCATCTTGCTCCCCGGCACCGACAGCGAACAAAGCGCCCTGGCCGTGGCGCAAAAGGTCTTGCAGGAAATTGAACTGCCGTTCGAGATTGAAGGCCAGAGCATCCATATCTCGGCCAGCATTGGCGTGGCCGTCTACCCCGACCATGGGGAGGATGTCCGGCAGATCCTCAAGCATGCCGACCACGCGATGTACAAGGCCAAGCAGGGCAAGGGCCCATCGATTGTTTCCTACAGCGACTTGCTGCCCAAGGGCGGGCAGAACCAATAGCAGCGACTAATAACGCGTCGCGTTATTAGTCGGCCAAAAACCGGTTCGCCAGCCTGGTTTTGGCCTGCCTCAAGTGCATGGGCGCAAAGAGGGGGCCATTTTAAGCCTGAAAAGCACCTGTTTTCAGGGAGTATGCAGTCCAATATGCCGCTCATCCATGCTGCACGCGCCGGAGAAAAAATGCTCCCCCGGAGTACCAGGTGTTGGACGCTCGGATTCCCATGCGAATGGCGTGGGTCCCGGGCCTGCGTGTGAGCGTGGTGGCGGGCGATGCGTGGTCGACTCCGTGAAACGCGGTCAGTACAGTGAAACGCGGTCAGTACAGTGAAAGGGGTCAGCAGTGAAAGGGGTCAGCAGTTTTTTTTCGCGCAGCGAAAATTACTCTGACCCCTTTTCAC
>CAZAWA010000034.1:0-19106 GCA_964488675.1 uncultured Oxalobacter sp.
GGCGCCGGGCGGAATGCCAGTCGTGGCGCTGCGTGTTGGCGCCCTTGCCCGCAATGGGCGCGATCGCAATCGAGTGGCGTGAATAGGGATAGCCGCCCATGAAGCCACGCGTATTGGCCGAGACAAAATGCGACTGCTGCGCATACACGCTGGCGCCGTCGCTGTTGCGGATGCGCTTGTCGACCGCAAACGCCGCCGCTTCGCACCGCTGCGCGATCCCGATCGCTTCGGCCACCGTCGGCTGCCAGGGGTAGCAGAGTTTCAAATCCTGCGGGTGCATCTCCAGCATGTCTTCGTCCGGCAGACCCGCTGCGTCGTCATCGGCCGTAAACCGGGCGATGTGATACGCGGCTTCGACGGCGGATCGCAGGGATTGCGGCGAAAAATCGGAAGTGCTGGCATTACCCCGCTTCTGCCCGACATACACCGTGACGCCCATTCCCTTGTCGCTGTTCTGCTCGATGGTCTCAACCTGCCCCTTGCGCACGCTGACCGACAGGCCGTTGCCCTCGGTAATGTCCACGGCAGCATCAGTCGCGCCAACGGCGCGTGCATGCTGCAGCACCTCCTGGGCGAATTGTTTCAGTTGTTCCTGGGTATGGGTAAAGACGGAATTGCTCATCGGCCGGTTTCTTCTGTAAGGGGCAAAACGGGTATGATAGCAGTCGATTCCACTTTCCTATGTCTATCTACGATGGTTAATGCCAACCGGGGAGCCACCGGCTTCCAATCCAACGAATTCGAGCAGGAGTACGACGGCCCGTCAAAGTCGCAGCTCAAGCGCGAAATGATCGCGCTGCAAAAGATGGGTGAGCAACTGGTCGCCGAGCCCAGAGACCGCGTCATGCGTGTGCCGATGCCGGACGATGTTCGTGATGCCATTCTGGAATGCCAGCGCATCAAGGGACACGAAGGCCGTCGCCGCCAGATGCAGTTCATCGGCAAGAAAATGCGTGCACTCAACGAGGAACAGATCGCATCCATCCAGAAGGTGATGGATGGATGGAAAGGGCTTTCAAAGGCCGAAACCGCCGCGCTGCACGCGCTGGAACGCCAGCGCGACCGTCTTCTGGCAGACGACAAGGCGCTAACCGATCTGGTGGCGCAGCATCCTGGCGTTGATGCGCAGCATTTGCGCGCACTGATTCGTAATGCGCGCAAGGAACAGGCCGAGAGCAGACCGCCTAAAGCCTATCGCGAAATTTTCAGGATACTCAAGCAATTGTCGGCGCCGCATGGCGCAACGGGGGAAAAAGATGAGCAAGAAGACGAGAACCAATCCTGATGAAGCGCTGATCGGACTGGTGTCCATTTCCGATCGCGCCTCCGACGGCACCTACGAGGACAAGGGCATCCCTGCACTGCGCAACTGGTTCACCAGGGCGCTGACCAGTGCGTGGAAAATTGAAACGCGCCTGATCCCCGACGACCGCGCCCGCATCGAACGCACGCTGATCGAACTGGTGGATGAAATCGGGTGCGACCTGGTCGTCACTACCGGCGGCACCGGCCCGACGCGCCGCGATGTGACGCCGGACGCGACGCTGGCCGTCGGCACCAAGGAAATGCCGGGTTTCGGCGAGCAGATGCGGCAGATCAGTCTGCAATTTGTGCCAACCGCCATCCTGTCGCGCCAGATCGCCGTGATCCGCGAGACACCGGATCATGCCGCGCTGATCGTCAATCTGCCCGGACAGCCGAATGCCATCCGTGAAACGCTGGAAGGCGTGAAGGATGCGGACGGCAAGCAACTTGTGGCCGGCATCTTTGCTGCGATACCATACTGCCTTGACCTCATTGGCGGGCCGTATATCGAAACCAATGACTCCGTTTGCAAGGCGTTTCGACCAAAGGCTGCCATCCGCCAGAAAGCCGAATAAACCGGCAACACAAGCGCATCCCCTCCACAATCCAAGAGAAAAACACTATGAGCAAACCCTTTCTGGAGTACGAAGAAGTCGAAACCGGACAGAACCCGACCGTTTCCATCATCTGGATGCACGGCCTCGGCGACCATGGCTCCAGCTTCGTGCCGCTGGTTCCTGAATTCGATCTTTCAGGCTGCCCGCCCATCCGCTTCCTCTTCCCGCATGCGCCTGAGCGCCCGGTTACCGCCAACGGCGGCTATGAAATGAGCGCCTGGTTCGACATCTACGGCGGCTTCTCAGCCGACGATCAGGAAGACAGCGAGGGAATACAGGATTCAAAAACGAACATCGAAGAGTTGATCGCGCAGGAAAAATCGCGCGGTATCGCCGCCGACAAAATTATCCTTGCCGGCTTTTCACAAGGTTGCGCGATGGCGCTGGAAACCGCGCTGTGCTACCCGGAGAAACTGGCTGGCGTGATTGGCCTTTCCGGCTACATTCCGATGCTCGGCACCTTCGAGGAGCGTTACAACGCCAACAACAAGGAAGTTCCGGTGTTCTACGCACACGGCTCACAAGACGATGTCGTGCCGATCAGCCGCGCAGAGGATGCGCTTGAGGTGTTAAACGCGCTCGGTCAGAATGTCGAGTGGCACGAATACCAGATGCCGCACACGCTGTGCTTGCCGGAGATTCAGGATATCTCGGACTGGTTGCGCAAGTTGCTGGTCAAATAAATTCGGCGATCTTTGCCGAATGCAAACATCAGGTTTCCGCATGACAACAGGGTGTCGACACGGTTGATAAATCTCAAGGAAGGGCAGCGAAGAATGCGCCACAATTGCCTAGTTTTGAAATCCTCTCACTACTAGGAAAACGGCACATGAAAGTTACGGAGAAGACTATTGAAGATCTGATCACTGTCGCTTTGGCAAGCAACGCAGATGCCAGGCAAACGCATTTCTTCAGGGAATCCCTTCGGAATCTGGTGCGCCTCGCCAAAGCTGAACAGATGCAGGAATTGCGGATGGATGTCGCCAGAGCAACGCAACGCGTCGGCAGCGCCTCCTCTGTGCACATATCGCAGCAGTAGCGACGCTCAGTTTCAATAAACAACAAAACCGGCGCATGGCTTGCACCATGCGCCGGTTTTGCTTTGCCGGGATTACTTGACCTTGGCTTTCTTGAACAGACCTTCGTTGTATTCCCTCAGCTTGCGATCCATGACCGACTTGGCAACTTGCGGTTTGATTTCATCTAAGGCTGGAAACTTGTGTGCACGGGTGTCCACGAGCTTGATCACATGAAAACCGAATTCGGTTCTGACCGGCGTTTCGGTATATTTTCCTTTCGACAGCTTCAGCACCGCGTCATGAAACGGCTTCACGAAATTCGTGGGGTTCATCCAGCCCAGGTCGCCACCGGAATTCGATCCGGCCTTCTGGGCCTCCTGTTTGGCCAGATCATCGAAATTCGCGCCACCCTTGAGTTTGGCGAGCATGTCGTTGGCTTCCGCTTCCGTCGCCACCAGGATGTGGCGCAGATTGTAATCGGTATCACCAGCGAGCAGCTTAAGCCGATCGTATTCCGCCTGGATTTCAGCATCGGTCACGGGATGCGACTTGATAAAATCAGCGCGCAAGGCACCGATAATGATCATTTTTCTCGCGCCTTCAATTTGCTGCTTGACCTCGGCATTGTTGGTCAACCCCTTCCTGCCAGCCTCCTGCAGCAGGATTTCGGTGCCAATCAAATCACTCTTGATCATCGCGCGCAATTGCGGCGTATCTTTCTGGCCTTGCGCGACCAACTGCTTGACAATCGCATCCTGGCTTGATTGAGGGATAGTTTTTCCGTTAACGGTGGCAAGGGTTTGCGCATAGACGGGCAAGGCCGCAAAAGCGAGGGCTGCCGTCAACAGGCGTGCGGATCGTAGATTCATGGTGTGCTTCCTCTATTGGTGACAAAACTATAAACGCATACGGTGGAAAATTTGCACTCCGAAGATTACACAACAATCCCGGAAAACAATGTAACCGATTGTTACCCACAATATTTCCGGAGAGAATTTCCTTCGCAGAGCAACTCGCTGCAAAACGGTGATTTTACGCCAGAACACGAACGGCGGTAAGCGATGTATCGTGCAGGGTCAGTTGTCAGCGTAAAATGTCAGGCAATATTCTCTTCATGCACTGGACTAAACCCGGAATGAAATCATCGTTCCTACGCTGCCTGCTTTCTCTCTGTATCGCGTGCGCCGTCTCGCTCCATGCCCATGCGGCCGACCCAGGCAAGGTGCTGCGCACGGTCATTCCGGCAGCGGAAACCGGTTTTGATCCGATCGCAACGCACGACCTGTATTCGTCCCAGGTTGTGCGCTCAATTCTGGAAACGCTGTACTCGTATGACTATCTCGCACGGCCGGCAAAGCTGGTGCCACAAACCGCCGAAACGATGCCCCAGATCACGGACAAAGGCAAGACCTGGACCATCCGGTTAAAGAAGGGCATTGTTTTTGCCGACGACCCGGCACTTAATGGCAAGCCGCGAGAACTGGTGATGGCCGATTATGTGTATTCGCTGAAGCGGCTGCTTGATCCGAAACTGCGCTCCCCCTGGAGCTGGCTGCTCGAAGGAAAGATCGTCGGCCTGGACGCGCTGGCACGGGAAGCGAAGATTTCCGGCCATTTCGACTATGACGCAAAGATCGCCGGGCTGGAACTGCTCGACCGCTACACGCTCCGCATCCGGCTGACTGCGCCCGACCACAATCTCGGCCACATCCTTGCGCACACCCCGACCAGCGCCGTCGCGCGAGAAGTCGTCGAAAAATACCGGGACGCCAATGGCCATGTCATGGCCAATCCGGTCGGCACCGGGCCGTACCGGCTGACCAGCTGGACGCGCGGCGCAAAAATCGTGATGACGGCCAGCCCGTCGTACCGCGGGTTCATCTGGGATTTTGCCCCCGGGCCCGATCCGGAAGATCGCAACATCGTCGCCGCGATGAAAGGCAAGGCCATGCCGCAGATCGGCCGCGTCGAAATCAGCGTGGTGCCGGAAGATCAATCGCGCTGGCTGGCCTTCCAGAACGGCGAAATCGACTTGTTCAACCTCGACGGCCCGCTTGCGCCGCGCGCCATTGTGAACGGCAAGCTGCGGCCCGAGCTGGCCGCCAGGGGCATGCAGCTGTCGCGCCTGATCGAGCCGGAACTCAGCCACTACTACTTCAACATGCAAAACCCGGTGCTGGGCGGACTGACGAAGGAAAAAATTGCGCTGCGGCGCGCGATCGCCATGGCGCACAATGTGCAGGAAGAGATCGACATCGTGTGGAGCGGTCAGGCCGTCAAGCTGGAATATCCGATTCCACCCGGCATCGTCGGGCACGACCCGAAGCACAAAAGCAGCGTGCGCTTCGATCCGAAGACTGCGAATGCGCTGCTCGACAAGTTCGGCTACAAGGTGGGTGACGATGGCTGGCGCATCCTGCCGGCCGGCATTCCCTTCACCATCAAGTTCTCGGTTCGTGCCGACTCGACCGGCCAGCAGCAGGCAGAAATGTGGAAAAAGACTTTCGATTCGCTTTCCATCCGCATGGAAAGCGACAAGCGCCCGTTCCCCGACTTGCTCAAGGCCGAAAAACAATGCCAGCTGATGATGCGCACCAGCCCGTGGATCGCGGATTATCCGGACGGGGACAACTTCATGCAGCTGTTCTATGGGAAAAATGTCGGGCAGAGCAACAACGGCTGCATGAAGATGGCGGAATATGACCGGCTGTACGAACAATCACAGAAATTGCCAAACAGCCCGGAACGCGACCTGCTGTACCATAAGATGGCGCGATTGATCGAAGTCTATGCGCCGACGATCATCGGCTATGCGCGCTACCGCAACATGCTGGCGCAAGCGCATGTCATCGGCTACAAGAAGCACCCCATCATGCACAGCGAATGGATATATATCGATATCGAAAATCGCAAGTGACGATGAAACCCCCTGATTTCAGGCAGAATTGCAGAGCGACCCTCAATCAATTGACCGCACACACCATGAAAACCTTATTGCCCAGATTGCTGATTGCGATGGCCATGCTGTCCACAACCCTGACACATGCCGCACCACTCGACGCCACCAGACCGACGATCCCGATACCAAAAGCCGATGAAATTCCGTCTCGTTGTGAGCAGGGGCTGGCCGAACTGCGGACAAAAGTCTCCGCACTGGAACAGGAACTCCCTGCGGAAATGGTGCAGGATGACCGCAAGGTATTGCGTGACTGGAACGACCTGCACATCGCGCTCGAAGACCTGCAGGGACCGATCTCCCTGCTGAACAATGTTTCTCCCGACGCAGGCGTGCGCAAGAACGCAGAGCCGTGCCAGGTCAGCATCACCCAGTTCGCCACCGACCTGTTCCAGAACGAAAACCTTTACCGCAAGATCAAGGCAGTCAGCCCGATCGACGACATCGAAAAAAAACTGAAGCAGGACATTCTCGACAGTTTTGACGATACCGGCGTGTCGCTGCCGCCTGAGAAGCAGGCGCGCATGAAAGCAATTCTGGCAAAACTGACGCAACTGAAGCAGGAATTTGCCCGCAACATCCGTGACAACAACCAGAAACTGTCCTTCGGCAAGGAAGAAATTCGGGGCTTGCCGGAAGATTTTCTGGCAAAAGTCAAACGCGACGAGAAAGGCAATGTCCTGCTCGGCTTTGAATACACGGAATACACACCGTTCATGCAGTATGCCGACAGCAGTGAGGCGCGCAAGCGATATCAGCTGGCCTTCACCAATCGGGGTTCACCAAAAAATCTTCAACTGATGAAGGAGGCCATCGCTCTACGGCATGAAATGGCGGGGCTGTTCGGATTTCCCAGCTATGCGGACTTCGCGCTGCGCCGCCGCATGGCGGGCAAACCGGAGGCGGTCAACAAATTCCTGGCCGATGTGCAAAGGGCCGTGACCGAACTGGAAAAATCGGAGCTGGCGGAAATGCGCGCTTTCAAGGCCAAATCGTTGGGCACGAAACCGGAAGAAACGAAAATGGAACGGTGGGATGTCGCTTACTGGCAGCAGAAAATGAAGCGCGCACTTTACGACATCGATCAGAACGCCCTGCGCAAACATTTCCCGACCAAGGCGTCAGTGCAGTGGACGATGGCGATGTCCGGCATCCTGTACGGCGTCCAGTTCAAACCGGCGCAAGCGCCGGTCTGGCACAGCGATGTGCAGTATTACGATGTGTATGACAACAAGTCATTGGCGCGCATCGGCGGCATCTACCTCGACCTGTATCCGCGTGAAGGCAAGTACGGCCACGCCGCTGCGTTCGGCGTGCGCGGGTCGAGCACGATGGCACAACGCACGCCGATCTCGGTACTGGTCGCCAACTTCAACCGCGAGGGTCTGGACAGCAACGAACTCGAAACGCTGCTGCACGAATTTGGCCACATTCTGCACGGCGTCCTGTCGAAAACCCGTTTTGTCGATCACTCCGGCACCAGCGTCGAGCGCGATTTCGTCGAAGCGCCGTCGCAAATGTTCGAGGAGTGGGCGCGCAGCAAGGAAACGCTGGCGATGCTGCCCCAGTATTGCACCACGCCCTGCCCGCCGGTAGACAACGATCTGCTGCTGCGCCTCAAATCCGCGCACAATTTTGGGCGCGGCAGTCGCTATGCCCGCCAGCATCTGTATGCCAGTTTCGACATGGCGCTGCATCAGGGCGGCGCGACCGAGCCGCTTGCGATCTGGCAAAAACTGGAGGGCGCCACGCCGCTGGGGCATGTCAGGGGAACCGAATTCCCGGGGCAGTTCAGCCATCTGATGGGCGGTTATGCGGCCGGTTACTACGGCTACATGTGGTCGGAGGTGATGGCGCTCGACATGCTGTCACGCTACGAAGGAAAACTGATGAACACCGATGTCGGACAGAAATACCGTCAGGCCATTCTGGAGCGCGGCGGCGAACTGCGCGGCAGTGAACTGGTGCGCGGCTTCCTTGGCAGAGATCCCGACAGCAAGGCGTTTTTTGACGAAATCGGCGGGAAACGGTTGAAGTAAGGGATCATCGTGCCTGCCTGCGTCGTTCGCAAATCATATTCCGGGGTCAGCGTAATTTTCGCTACGCGAAAAAAAACTGCTGACCCCGAATATGACCCCGTTGCGCTGACCCCAGAATTTCGCCCCGCATCGGTTTTAGCCAAGGAAACATAGACACCATGCTGGCCTACATCGCGCGCAGATTGTGGCAAATGATCCCCACGATGCTGGGCGTCATGCTGCTGGTGTTTTTGCTGTTCAACTGGGTGGCCGGCGATCCCGCATACATCCTGGCAGGCAAGGTATCCAATCCGGAACAGATCGCAAACATCCGGCGGCAACTTGGCATCGACGAGCCAGTCTACATCCAGCTCTGGATTTTCCTCAAGCAGGTTGTTTCCTTCGATTTCGGCGCAAGCTGGAGCACCGGCGAATCCGTGTCGCGCATCCTCGCGACGCGCCTGGGCCCTTCGCTGACTTTGTTGATCCCGCTCATCATTCTGGAAACCGTGATCGCAGTTGCCCTCGCGCTGGCGGTCGCGCATGTGCGCGGCTCCTTGACCGACCGTGCCGTCATGATCGTCTGCACCATCGGCATGTCGATCAGCATCCTGGTTTACATCATCGTGTTCCAGTATGGTTTTGCCTACAAGCTTGGGCTTTTCCCGGTGCAGGGCTGGGGCGAGAGTGTGGGCGAAAACCTGTTCCGTTACGCGGCCCTGCCGATCCTGATTCTGCTGGCGGTCGGCATCGCCCCCAACTTGCGCCTGTTCCGATCGTTCGTTCTGGATGAAATCAATCAGGACTATGTGCGCACCGCGCGCGCCAAAGGTTTGAGCGAGTCGCGCATCCTGTGGGTGCATGTGCTGCGCAACGCGGCGATTCCGATCATCACGCATGTCATGTCCAGCTTGCCCGCCCTGCTGATGGGCGCGTTCCTGGTCGAGCGCTTTTTTTCGATACCCGGCATCGGCCGCGAAATCATTCTCGCTGTCGAGCGCAGCGACTTTCCGCTGATTAAAGCGATCACCGTGTATGTCGCGATCGCCACCATGTTTTTCAACCTGCTGGCCGACCTGCTGTATCAGGCAGTCGATCCGCGCGTGCAATTGAAGTAGCGCCATGCTCAACGCTTCCAGCCACGCCTCGCCCGGTCTCTGGACACTCGCGTGGCGCCGTCTGCGCGCAGATCGCATCGCCATGATCTCGCTCGCCATCGTGCTGCTGTTCCTGGCGATGCTCGCACTGTCAGCCAGCGGACTGATTGCCAGTGACTGGGCCGACGAGGTTGGCGTAAATTACGCGCCGCCCGGCTTTGTCGGCGCCCAATCCGCCGCCGAGCGCGGGATGAGTGAGAAGCCTGCCGTTGCTGCGGAAACGCCGCCAGAGAATCCGCTCGATCCGCTGAAAGAAGTCATTCGGGAATTGCGCGCCGAAATGGCTGCCGAGAGCGCCGCCTCAAGCGCCAGCGCCAACGATTACGGCGTGCCCGATCCGCTTGACAGGGAACTGGCCGAAATCCGCAGCATGCAATCAACCATGGCGGTCACTACCGTGAAGAAGGAAACGCTCCCCTTTGGCGCAGACAAGTGGGGGCACGACATCCTGAAAAAAACCGTCAAGGGCGCAGAAACCTCCATTGTCGTCGGCCTGACCGCGGCCTTCGTGGCCACTTTCCTCGGCACGCTGTTCGGCGCGCTGGCCGGTTATTTCGGCCGGCGGGTGGACGATTTTTTCAACTGGTTTTACAGCGTCTTCACCTCCATCCCGTACCTGCTCCTGATTCTCGCGGTCGCTGCCGTGCTGCAGCAGAAAGGCGTGACCACCATCATCCTGATCCTCGGCCTGACCGGGTGGACCGGCGTGTTCCGGCTGGTGCGCGCAGAATACATGAAACACAAGGAACGCGAATATGTGATGGCAGCGGAAGCCATCGGTGCGTCACACTTATCCAAAATGTTCCTGCACATTTTTCCCAATGTCAGCCATGTGTCCCTGGTGCAGATGTCTATCCTCGTCGTCGGCTTCATCAAGTCCGAGGTGATATTGAGCTTTCTCGGCTTCGGCGTTCCGGTCGGCGTGGTTTCCTGGGGCAGCATGCTGAATGAAGCGCAGAATGAACTGATTCTCGGCAAGTGGTGGCAATTGACGGCGGCGACAGTGGCGATGGCTGTGCTGGTGACCGCATTTTCACTGTTTACCGATGCGTTGCGCGATGCGCTTGACCCGAAACTAAAATAATTTTTTGCGGGACAGCGTTAAGCGAAGCGGTACTCTGTCCTCAACCGATCAATAGGGAATATGAGAAAACCTGCCGACGGACCCTTGCTCAATGTACGCAACCTTCGCGTCTCATTCCGCATCGACAAGGCCAACTCGTTCGATGCCGTAAGAGGCATTTCGTTTGCCGTACCGCGCAATCAGACGGTCGCGCTGGTTGGCGAATCCGGCAGCGGAAAATCGGTCAGCGCACTGGCGATAATGGGTTTGCTGCCAGCGGAAAGCGCCAGCCTTGGCTCTGGATCGAGCATCACCTTTGACGCGCACGAATTGACCGCGATGACCAAGGCGCAGCGGCGCGCCCTATGCGGCAAGGATATCTCCATGATTTTCCAGGAGCCGATGTCGTCGCTGAATCCGGTGCTTACCGTCGGATACCAGATTGCCGAGGTGCTCAGGCTGCACATGGGCATGAGCGCAAAGCAGGCGCGCGCACGCGCCATCGACCTGCTGGACGAGGTCGGCATCCCCGACCCGGCAGAACGCGTCGATTACTATCCGGGGCAACTCTCAGGCGGGCAGCAACAACGCGTGATGATTTCCATGGCCATTGCCTGCGAGCCCAAGCTGCTGATCGCGGATGAACCCACCACCGCGCTTGATGTCACCATTCAGAAGCAGATTGTCGATTTGATCAAGTCGCTGCAACATCGCCGCAGCATGTCGGTGCTCTTCATTACGCACGACCTCGCACTGGTGGCCGAAATAGCCGATCGCGTGATTGTGATGCGCGATGGTGAGGTTCAGGAGCAGGGTGACGCGAAGCAGATTTTCACCCGCCCTTCTCATCCCTACACGCAGGCCTTGCTGCAATGCCGTCCCCGACTTGATTCCCGACCCATGCGCCTGCCCGTGATCGAGGATGTCTTCCAGCGCGAAGGTGGCGCAGAAGCGGTTTTGCCCCAGCGTTCACGAGGCTACGCGGACGATGATCAGCCCCTGCTGGTTGTCAACAATTTGCGCAAGAGTTTTTTCAGCCGCGAGGGGCTGTTTGGCCAACGAGAATTTCAGGCCGTCAAAGGCGTATCGTTCACACTGCCACGCGGAAAGACGCTCGGTATCGTCGGCGAGTCCGGCTCCGGCAAGACCACGGTAGGCCTGTGCCTGCTGCGATTGCACGAGGCGACAGCCGGTGAAGTGCTGTTCAGGGGCAAGAATTTGCTGAACATGCCCAACCAGGAATTTTTCGGTTACAAGTGCCGCATCCAGATCGTGTTCCAGAACCCCTTCGCCTCGCTCAACCCGCGATTCACCGTCGGGCAGATATTGCGCGAGCCGATGCGCATTTTTAATATGGGCGAGGATGACAGAGAACGCACCGCGCTGTGCTTCAAATGGCTGGAGCGCGTCGGCCTTCCGGTGTCGGCCTTCCATCGCTATCCGCACGAGTTTTCCGGCGGCCAGCGCCAGCGCATCGCCATCGCGCGCTGCCTGACCCTGAAGCCGGAAGTGCTGGTGTGCGACGAATCGGTCTCCGCGCTCGATGTGTCCGTGCAGGCGCAGGTGCTGAACCTGCTGCAGGATTTGCAGGACGAATTGGGCATCAGCTACATTTTTATTTCGCACGACCTGTCGGTGGTCAAGTACATGGCCGACCAGGTGATGGTGATGCATCAGGGCGAGGTGGTCGAAATGGCGAATTCGGACGAGCTGTACCAAAACCCGCAACACCCGTACACCAAAGCGCTGCTGGGGGCCATTCCGACAGGGGCGTTGCGCTAGGACTTCACCGCCCGGATTTCCGGCAAATTGCGCCAATAGCCTTGCACATCCATGCCAAAGCCGATGACGAATTTGTCCGGCACGCTCAATCCCACATGATCTGCCGTTGACGCTTTTTTCTTGCTGGTGGCCTTGTCGGCAAATACTGCCAGCACCACTTCCGCCGCGCCCATTTCAAGCAGGCGGCGGCGCACTTCGGCCAGCGTCTCTCCCTCATCGAGAATGTCGTCCAGCACCACCACGATGCGATCCTTCACATTCTTTCGCGGCACCACCTTCCACTGCACCTTGCCGCCCATGTCATCGTCCCCGTAGCGCGTCACATGGATGTAGTCGTACTCCAACGGAAAATTCAACTGTGTCAGCAATTGCCCGGCGAACACAACGCCGCCGCCCATCACACCCAGCACCAGCGGGAAAGCCGGACTGTCAGCTTGCCCGAACCGCTGGTTCAGTTGCCATGCCACGCGCGCAACCGCCGCCTGCACTGCCGCTGCGTCATGAATCAGTTCGGTGTTTCCGAGGATTTCGTTGGCGCGTGTGGTGTGAAAGTCGAACATGTTGCGTCTCCTGAAAAATTTCCTGCGATGGTCTGACTAGGGCGTGTTCACCCTAATTATGGTGCAAGCTATTGCGCCCAACGCGAGTTGTTGGGTAGCTGCGACACAATTATTTTGCAGCGCGTCATTCTCCGGTCACATCCTCATGCGCCTCTACCCTCCTGTATCATTTGCGCAGATCTTGGTGAACACGACGATGACCTCTACCGCCTCAGACAGAATTCAGCTTTTGCGTGCCGCGATGCGACACCACAATGTCGACGCCTGCGTTGTCCCAAGCGCCGACCCGCACCTGTCGGAATATCTGCCGGCTCGCTGGATGGGGCGGGAATGGCTGTCCGGCTTCACCGGTTCGGCCGGTACGCTGGTCGTCACCGCAGAGTGGGCCGGACTATGGACTGACAGCCGCTACTGGGCTCAGGCAGAGTCACAACTTTCCGGCAGTGGCATCGCGCTCATGAAGCTGACCGGAGCCAATCCGCTTCCCTACATTGACTGGCTGGCGACCCATCTTCCAGCGACGCAGTGTGTCGCTGCAGATGGCGCGGTGCTGGGCTGGTCGGTCGCAAGCCAGATGCAAAAAGCGTTCGATGACAAGCGCATCCGGCTACGCACCAACCTCGATTTGCTGGATGAAGTCTGGACGGATCGCCCGCTTCTGCCGCTTGCCCCGGTTTACGAACACCTTCCGCCCTTTGCAACAGTCAACCGCGCAGACAAGCTTTCGGCCACGCGCAACGCCATGCGCGCGCATGGCGCCGAGTGGCATTTCATTTCTACCCTGGACGATATCGCCTGGCTGTTCAATCTGCGCGGTTCCGACCTGAACTACAGCCCGTTTTTCATCGCGCATGCTTTGATCGGCCTGGCTCGCATAACCCTCTTTATCGCCGACGGCAAAGTGCCCACTGCCTTGCGTGAGCGGCTTGCCGCCGACGGTGTCGAGCTTGCGCCGTACGGACAGGCCGCCGCTGCGCTCGCTGCACTGCCAGCGGGGGCGCCGGTGCTGCTTGACCCGCGCAGGGTGACACTCGGCTTGCGTCAGCGGATTCCCGCCGCAGACAAAGTCATCGAAGCAATCAACCCGACTATCCTCGCCAAGTCGCGCAAGACCGGGGCGGAGCTTGCGCATGTGCGCAACACCATGGCGCAGGACGGCGCGGCGCTGTGCGAATTTTTTGTCTGGCTGGCATCCGCGCTGGCCGATCCGGCGCAAACGGTCACGGAACTGATGATCGACGAACGCATCACCGCCGCCCGCGCCCGGAGGCCGCATTTCGTCAGCGCCAGCTTCGGCACCATTGCCGGATTCAACGCCAACGGCGCATTGCCGCACTACCACGCGACGACGGAACGCCACGCGAGGATCGAAGGCAACGGCCTGCTGCTGATCGATTCAGGCGGCCAGTACCTCGGGGGCACCACCGACATTACGCGCACGGTTGCGGTCGGCACCCCCTCGCCGGAGCAGAAGCGCGATTTCACGCTGGTTCTGAAAGCGGCGATAGCGCTTCTGACCGCACATTTTCCGCTTGGCACGCGCGCGCCCTTGCTCGATTCGCTGGCACGCGCGCCTTTGTGGGCGCAGGGGCTCGACTACGGTCACGGCACCGGCCACGGCGTCGGCTATTTTCTGAGCGTGCACGAGGGGCCGCAGTCGATTTCCTTCCACACGCCGCCGGAACCCCATACCGCGCTGGAGATCGGCATGATCACCTCGGTCGAACCGGCGCTGTACCGCGACGGGCAATGGGGCGTGCGTATCGAAAACCTGGTTGCGACGCAAATGGCTGAGGCCGATGGCTATGTGCGCTTCGAGATGCTGACGCTGTGCCCGATTGACCTTCTTTGCCTCGATGTCACGCTGCTAAGCTCCAGCGAGATCGCGTGGCTCAACGCGTATCACGCAAGCGTGCGCGAGCGGCTGCTGCCGCATCTGGATGGTGCTGCAAAAGAATGGCTGATCGCCAATACCGAAGGCGTCCAGCCATCGAAGATATGAAAAATGCAACTAATAACGCGTCGCGTTATTAGTTGCTCCACATCCGGCGCGCCATGGCACCCAATGCCGGCAAAGACCGGATTTGCACAATATTTAGGCAAATTTATACTAAAATTCATCATTTTTACGGGAGTATAGGCATCAATCTGCCTTTTACCCATACTGGACGCGCCGGAGAAAAATTACTCCCATTGAGTATGCCTACCCGAGGTCTTCGTGGCCATGGGGATCGAGATGCGTCATCACATCCAGCACCTGGTGCTTTTCCAGCACTCGTCGCCGCGCTTCGACCGCAATTTCATGTCCCTGCAACACCGTGATTTCGGCGTCCACTTCGAGATGCACATCGACGATGGCGAGGTCTCCCACCTTGCGCGTGCGCAAACCATGAACGCCAAGAATGCCTGGTGTTTCCCTGATGGTCGCGCCAATCGCCGCAACCTTTTCTTCGGACACCGACCTGTCCATCAGATCATTCAAGGCATCCCAGCTAAATCCCCAGCCCATCTTGCCCACCATCAGACCGACAACCAGGGCGGCAATCGGATCCAGCAGCGGGTACCCCAACAGGTTGCCGATGACACCAGCCGCGACCACCAGCGAGGACAACGCATCTGCGCGCGCATGCCAGGCGTTCGCAATTAGCATGGTCGAACGGATGCGTGTTGCAACGGCCAGCATGTATCGAAACAGGGTCTCTTTTGCCAACAAGGCAACCGCCGCCACCCAAAGGGCTGACTGGTGCACCACCGGAATGTCTTCCGGATCCTGCAACTTGTTGACCGCTGCCCAGACCATGCCGAGGGAAACCGCCAGCAAGAGCATCCCCAGCACCAGTGACGCCGCATTTTCGTAGCGGTGGTGGCCGTAGTGATGATCTTCATCCGCCTCTTTTTTGCTGTGGTGACCGGCAATCAGGACGACAAAATCCGCCAGCAAGTCGGAAAGGGAATGGATACTGTCGGCGATCAAGGCTTGCGACTGCGAAAAGATGCCCGCGATCACCTGCCCGACCGTTAAGACGAGATTCACCCAGACGCTGACCCAGGTACTGCGGCGCCCGGCAGCCACCGCCTCCGGGGCAGTCGGCTCATATTTTGTTTCTGTTTTCTCTATATGCGTCATTTCTTGGGGGAATTTTGATTTCCGGTGGTGAGTTTGCTTGGTTTGCCGCAAATGCAATGGTTCCGGCCTTTGAGATTATGCAATCAGCCTCTCGCAGTTTGATACATAGTTTAGCCAAGGGCAACCATAATCCCGCCCGGCAATGGTTCAGTATTTTCGAAGAAACACTTCGATGCCATCTGAATAGTTGATATTAGCACTCTGTGCGCCAGAGTGCTAGAATGGGCGCATCAGGAGTTCAGGTTTTTTCGAAAGGGAAACGAGATGGAAGCAGCGTCCGCACAAGCAGCATTGATGCCGGCGAGCAATCATGGTTTGGCTCTCGGATTTTCTGGCCAGCTTGGAAACATTGATGCGTATATATCGGCCGTTAACCGCATGCCGATGCTGTCGCATCAAGACGAAATTGATTTGGCCCGCCGTCTCCGCGACCACGGCGAACTGGAGGCCGCGCAGCAATTGATCGTGTCGCACCTGCGACTGGTGGTGTCCGTCGCCCGCAACTATCTCGGCTACGGGTTGCCGCACGCCGACCTGATACAAGAGGGCAATATCGGCCTGATGAAAGCCGTCAGGCGCTTCGACCCGGAACAGGGCGTGCGGCTGGTGTCGTATGCCGTACACTGGATCAGGGCCGAAATCCACGAATTCATTCTGAAAAACTGGCGCCTGGTGAAAATCGCCACCACCAAAGCGCACCGCAAGCTGTTCTTCAACCTGCGCAGCCACAAGGGCGACACCGAAACGATGTCTCCGGCGCAAGTCGATGACCTCGCGACAAAACTGCGCGTCAAGCACGATGAGGTCGTGGAGATGGAAACCCGCATGTCCGGCCGCGACATCGCGCTGGAAGCGCCGACCGACGACGAGGACGACCATTTCGCGCCGATTGCCTACCTTTCATCCGAAGCGAACGAGCCAACCCGGGTACTGGAAGCGCAGCAGCATGATCGCCTCCAGTCCGAAGGCCTCGAAGAAGCTTTGAGCAAACTGGATGCGCGCTCCCGCCGCATCGTCGAAGCGCGCTGGCTGGCGCAGGATGATGGCTCCGGCGCCACGCTGCATGAGCTGGCGCAGGAGTTTGGCGTGTCCGCCGAGCGCATTCGCCAGATTGAAGCTGCCGCTTTGAAAAAAATGAAGGGCGCGCTCGCCGCGTTCGTCTGAGCGCAAGCCAGCGCACAAAAAAGGGGCGCTGACACTGCGCTCCTTTTTTATGGCTTCCCGGTCTCCGGGAATGCCCGCTTCCATCCCGGCGCAAATACCCGATCCCAGTGTGTCATGCCATCAATCAATGCACGCAGGTTCGCTTGCGTCTGCGTTGGCGTTACTTGCTGTCCAGACATTGCCCCGTTGAAGACGAAACAGCGTGGCATTTCCCCCATTTGGATGGCGACACACAAATGCGCATTGCCAGATCATTCTCCTTGCTCCCGCCGACGACATAGTATTCTTTGCTGGCGTTAATTTTTACATCGCCGTATTGCTCGCACCAGGGCATGTCCGCTTCATGCTTGCACCAGTGCTCCTTCACATTGACATGAGTCGTCTTTGAAAAAGAACCCGCCTTCTTGCTGCTCTGGATGTCCACTTCTGATGTGAATGGGCAGCGCACATCCATCGTGATTGAACGACTTGAACAGTACTGAATCGCGTCCGAACGCTGCTTATCATTCTTGTTGATCTGGGCGGCAACCTGCGACATGAAATTTGAGCATGCCGATATAGCCGTACCCCGCATGCTGTGCGCCGCCGTCAATGTTTCATGAATTTTTCCCTGGCATCGGTTAGCCTTGATCTTTTCCAACTCCAGCATGGTCGTCTTGTAATTGTCCATGGCCTTTGCGCATCCTCGCGCTTCCCAGCATGATTTTTCAACCTTGCCCTTCAGATTCATGAATTCGTTTTTGCCGTCAACATACTTGTTCTGACTGACCGAAGAAACGATATCCTTGCAGCCTTGCTGCCACTCGGCATCTATCAACCCGAGGTTTTTCAGCGCCTGATCGTATGTTGCGTCTTTCGTGTAACACCCTTCAGCGCGAATCCAAGACATCGTTTTCGTGTTGGCCTCTATAGAATCGAGCAATTTTCGGCAAACACATCTTTCTCCGAATTTGGCCAGCGAATCGTCCATCATCTTGTAGTCCGCCTTAACATCCGCAGACATAGGCATGGAACGGCAATATCCGTCGCGCGACTTCAGGAGTTCCTTGTACTTTTCGCCGCCAAAACGGTCACAATTCATGCCATTGATCTGAAGGGCCACCTGCTTGTATTTTTCCCGGTCGGCACCGCACTGCCGGATCCGATCTTTCAATACGCCGCCTGCTTGCGGCGCAACCTTCGTAACCGATGCTTTTGAGGCGGGCAGTGCGCTTGTCGCTGCCGACATCCGGTCGGATGTCGGCAGTTTTGTTTGCGCCTCGGCGAACGCCCCGCTTGCAATCGCAAGCATCAGTACGGCGCTGATTAATGTTTTCATTACTGATCCCCTAGATTCGTTCGATCCTGGCACGCCCCCACTGTCCATATGCTTCCATTTCACCCCAAGCAGTCGCTCAGAAAACCATGTAACGGGAGCCTTTCGCGTTTCAATCCCGGCGCCCTCCTATCCATGAAATCAGCCCCTTTCCTCCGGCCAAACACCGTGCTCATCATAGTGGGCTGCCAGTTTTAAGATTTCCTCTCTGGTCTTACACTGATCCATCAGCATATTCGCCTCCTTCATCGTCAGATTGCGCCCTTGCTGGATAATGCTCCTGCTGTATGACTTTACCGCTGTGCTATTGGCGCACGCCAGAAAAGCACGGGCAGTTTCGGGATGCGCTTCCGCTAGTTGCACCATGCCTGAAAAAATCCTGATCAGTTTCCAAATCAGGCATAAAGCCAGAAACCCCAACCCCAGGAGCCACTGTTCGTGGGTGGATGGCTTGCCGGGGTTCGTGCCCCACGGCTCGAAAAACACCATCGCGATCACGGCAACACAAACAAACACCAGACCAAGCGAAAAAAGCAGCAGCCGATCTTGGTGCGTGCGTGCGGCCTCGATTTGTTCTGCGAGCGGCGGCCCCGCATAAATGTTGAATTCGGGGATCACAAATGATTCATCGAAAGGGCTTCGGGTGAGGCAACCTGGATTCGGATATCTATTGCAAATGTAGCATGGCTAAACGACCCCGAGCCTGGAATGCCGGAGAATTTTTGCGCTAGCGTGAATAGCCTTCTGGCCTGCGGCAATCATCGAGCTACCTTAGCAAAGGATTTTTTGCCTATCTGCGCGACAAGAAGCGCACTATCGATTCGCCGTGCTCATTCACATTCGGCTCCAGCCTGAAGGCGTGTCCGTAGACGATTTCGAAGGTCAGCGGAATGTTTCCATCCCCTGCGCGCATGGCTTCCAGCGCCTGCATCACGCGCATGCCGGACTCGCGCCCCATCAGTCCAGGGCGTCTGTGCGACAGCGGGTTGCCGCCAAATGCGCGCACATCGGCAATCAACTGCT
>CAZAWA010000035.1:0-18784 GCA_964488675.1 uncultured Oxalobacter sp.
CAACGGGTACAGCAGTTCGTGAATCGAGATGGGCGAGCCGGACTTGAAGCGGGTCGCGAAATCCTCGCGTTCCATGATGCGCGCCAGCGTGTAGCGCGAGGCCAGCTGGATCATGCCGCGAGCGCCCAGCGGGTCGCTCCATTCGGAGTTGTAGCGAATTTCGGTGCGCGCCGGATCCAGCACCAGGCTGGCCTGGGCGAAATAGGTTTGCGCGTTTTGCTCGATCTGCTCGCGGGTAAGCGGCGGGCGGGTGATGTTGCGGCCACTGGGATCGCCAATCATCGAGGTGAAATCGCCAATCAGGAAGATCACGGTATGGCCCAGATCTTGCAGCTGTCGCATTTTGTTCAAAACGACGGTGTGGCCAAGGTGCAAATCGGGTGCGGTCGGATCCAGCCCCAGCTTGATGCGCAAGGGTTTGCCGGATTGCTCGGATCGCGCCAGTTTTTGCGCAAATTCAGCCTCGACCAGCAATTCTTCGGTGCCACGAAGCGTGATGGCCAGCGCTTCCTTGACGCGATCGCTTAGCGGCAAAGTTGATTGTTCTGCAACAGGAGTGGTTGGAATATTCATCTAATGACTTACATTTTGAGAAAAATCAATATATCATTGCCCGCAATGACACTACATGTTTTCTGACTGGCAACACAGAATAATAACAAGAAAGAAGTTAACGCCAAAAACAGAGAATTCTAACTGATAGCCTGAACGGGAAGATTTTTTTATGCACATACTCCTCAGGGCCAGAGAAATCTTCTTCGGTGCTACGCGCAGGACGCGCATCATTTCCACAGTAGGTCTTTTTTTTGCGCTTTGCGCTTTCGGCGCGGTTGCGGTGGCGCCATCCGGTTCCGATGTGAATGCGCTGACATCCAGGACGGTTGCCCAGGAACTGGCACTGCCGGATCTGTCAGACCAGATTGCCGCGCTTGAGGCGCAGCCCGCACAGGAATTTGTGCGCGAAGAGAAGGTGCAATCTGGCGACACCATCGCCACCCTGTTCTCTCGTCTCAGGATCACCGACGCGGCAGCGCTGGCCTTCATCAAGGCGGATCGCACCGCGAATGCGCTGCTGCACTTGCGTGCCGGCCGCATCATGCAGGCCAAGGTCAACGCCAGCGGCGAATTGCAGTGGCTGAGCATGGACACCTCTGATGTCAGGGATCCGAATAACAAGGATGTCGTTGTTACGCGCAACGAAAAGGGTTTTGTCGCCGTTGACGCTTCTGCCGATCTGGAGCGGCGCGTCGAAATGAAAACGGGCGTAATCAAATCCTCGCTTTTTGGCGCGACCGACGCGGCCAGCATCCCCGATCCGGTCACAATGAAGTTCGTCGACATTTTTTCGGGGAACATCGATTTCCGCGCCGACCTGCGCCGTGGCGACCGCTTTAACATCGTCTATGAAACCTTCTGGCAGAACGGCGCCTACATCCGTTCCGGCCGCATCCTCGCGGCTGAATTTGTCAATGACGGCAAGGCCTATCAGGCAGTCTGGTTCGATCCGCAAGGCGGCAAGGGCGGCGGTTATTACGGCTTTGACGGCAAGGCGCAGAAAAAGGCTTTTCTGAAATCACCCGTCGCGTTTACCCGGATTTCCTCGGGTTTTGGCACGCGGGTGCATCCTGTCAGTGGTTATACCCGGGCGCACAAGGGCATCGACTTTGCCGCGCCCAGCGGCACGCCGGTCAAGGCCGCTGCGGACGGCACCGTCGAGCTGGCCAAGTACAGTGGCGGTTATGGCAACCTGGTCGTCATCAAGCACTGGTCGAATATCTCGACCGCCTATGGCCACATGAGCCGTTTCGCCAGCGGTTTGCGCAAGGGGCAGAAAGTGCGCCAGGGTGATGTCATAGGCTATGTTGGTTCCACAGGCGTATCCACTGGCCCGCACCTGCACTACGAATTCCGCCTCAGCAATGTCCAGCAGAACCCCAGGGCCATCGCCATGCCGGAAGCGCCGCAACTGGCGGCAGCGGAAATGGCAGAGTTTCGCAGGGCGGCAGAAGAGATGGAACACCGCTTCGTGTTGCTGAACCCGGATGCCAAGCCAGTCAAACTGGCCAAGAAGTAATCCTTTCCTTCAGCGGGGCGGTGTCCTGAATACCCAGATATCCGCCCCCTCTCTGTACATCGGCCTCATGTCCGGCACCAGTCTGGACGGGGTGGACGGTGTTCTGGTCGACATCCCTGACGATTATGCTGGCGGCACGCTTGCGCTGCGGGCGTTTGCGCATCAATCCTTCCCTCCCGAATTGCGCGCCAGCCTGCTTGCCCTGCAGACAGCGCGCGATCACGAAATCGAACGCGAGTCGCTGGCGGCGAATGCGCTCGCACACTGCTACGCTGCATGTGTGCGGCAACTGCTGGCGCAAGCAGGGGTAGCGCGCGAGCAGGTGCGCGCGATCGGCGTGCATGGCCAGACGATCCGGCACCGTCCCGATCTCGGTTTTACGCGCCAGACCAACAACCCGGCATTGCTGGCAGAACTTTCAGGAATTGATGTTGTGGCAGATTTTCGTAGCCGCGACATTGCCGCTGGCGGGCAGGGCGCGCCGCTGGTGCCGGCGTTTCACCAGGCCGTGTTCGGCAAGACCGGTGAGACGCGCGTGCTCGTCAACATTGGCGGCATCGCCAATGTCAGCGTGTTGCACGGTGACGGCAGGATTACCGGCTTCGACACGGGTCCCGGCAATGTGCTGATGGATCTGTGGATTGCGCAGCAGCATGGCGTTGCATACGATGCAGACGGTGCGTGGGCAGCGAGCGGCCAGACTGTTCCGCGCCTGCTGGCGGCGATGAAACAGGAGCCTTTTTTCGCCTTGCCGCCACCCAAAAGCACGGGCCGCGACCTGTTCAATCTCGAATGGCTGTACGCAAAATTGCAGCCGCATTCCGGCGCACGGCCCGAAGATGTGCAGGCTTCGCTGGCGGCATTCACGGCTGTCACGATTGTCGATGCCATATGTGCTCATGCGCCTTCGGCGGCTTCGGTGCATGTCTGTGGCGGCGGTGCCGCCAACGCACATCTGATGCGGCAAATTCAGGCGGCGTTGCGCGCTTGCGGACGCGATTTGACGATTGCCGCCACCGATGCGCTTGGCATCGCTCCCATGCTCGTCGAGGCGCTGGCCTTTGCCTGGCTTACGCAGCGATTCTGTCTGCGCCAACCTGGCAATTTGCCCGCAGTCACCGGTGCAAGGGGCTTGCGTGTGCTGGGCGCGCTGTACCCGGCCTGAATGCCGTTCAACATTCCTGCGCGTCGCGGCGAAACCCTGAAAATGCCGTTGTCGCAAACCCGCAAGCCTGGTGAGCTTATATTTTGGTTTCCCGGACAATAATTGTCTTTTTGGTATCGCCAATGTGCCGCGCTGGTGGACATAATCGCAGTGTCGTTCGTTGGCGCATCATCAAAACCACTCAAGAGGACACCTCATGCAGGACTACTTCGCCGACATGGTCGGCAATGTCGCCATTACGGGCAATCTGGTTCGTATCGATTACCTGCGCCTGGCTGGCGCCGACTCGGAAAAGAAGCAGCTCAAGTTTGAACCCTCTCACCGGCTGGTGATGCCGGTCGAGGGCTTTCTGCGTTCGCTGGAAATGATGGACAAGCTGCGCCAGAAGCTGATCGATGACGGGGTGCTGAAACTGACTGACAAGCCAGCAGCCCCCTAGCCGTGCCCCAGGCGCGAAGCGGCCAGCCCGTTCGCTATGCAATGAGCCTTTACCCAAACAGGAACTTTTATGGCATACATCGATGGTACTGAAAGTGGCGAAGTGATCGAGGGATGGGTCAGCGAGGGCGACGACATTGAGGGCAATGGCGGCGACGACACGATATACGGTTACGCCGGCAACGACAGACTCTACGGCGGAAACGGCAATGATGCGCTCTATGGCGGCGATGGCAATGACATCATCGACGGCGGCGCGGGCAATGACACGCTGGAGGGCGGAGCCGGGTTTGACCAGTTGCGGGGCGGGACGGGCATAAACATCATCAACGGCGGCACCGGCGTCGATTTCGTGACGATTGATGGTGCGCAAAGCGACTACACACGCACGGACAACCCGGGCGGTTCGGTCACCTTCGCAAAGAGCGGCGAATCCCACACCATAAGCCATGCAGAGGTCGTCGAATTCCGGGACAGCGACGACTCCCTCACCTACATTTTTCTTGCCGCCAGTCCGGCAGCCACCCAGTTTGACGATGTCTATTATGGCAACGATCAGGGCACGACGCTGTTTGGATTGGGCGGCAACGACTACATCTATGGCTTCGGCGGAAGCGACGAGTTGTATGGCGGCGACGGCGACGACTGGCTGGATGGCGGCGCGGGCAACGACACGCTGATCGGCGATGCCGGCAACGACACCTATTTCGTCGATAGCGCGGGGGACACCGTGATTGAGGGCGGGGCGGGTCGCGGAATAGATTCAGTGCATGTAGAAGGGCTTGCGAGCTATACACTTGGCTACGGTGTCGAGAACCTGTTTTTCTCGGGCGATGGAAGTTTTGCAGGAACCGGCAACGCGCTGGAGAACCATGTCACGGGCGGGCGTGGAAACGATACGCTCGATGGCGGTGTGGGCGACGATACCATCAGCGGCGGGGCCGGGAATAACACCATCAACGGCGGTGATGGCAAGGACATTGCCGAGCTTGAGGGCGGCAAGGCTGATTATTCCTGGACCAGCATCACTGCTGCCACGGTCACCTTTACCGCGCTTGCAAATCAGAACGGAGAAGGCACGCATGCGCTGACGAAAATCGAAGTGCTTGAGTTTGGTGACGGCAGCGCAATGTATGTCAGTGGCTACAGTTCTGGAACTACGACGGGCAAGGATTTTCTGATCGGCAGCGATGGCGGTGACAGTCTCGTCGGCGGAAATGGCAATGACTACTTGTACGGCAACGGTGGCAACGACACGCTTTACGGCGATGCCGGCAATGACATGCTGTATGGCGGCGACGGAAGCGACACCATTTATGGCGGAGCCGGAGACGATGTCATCTATCTCCGCGACTGGATCTATAACGCAGCAGCGGCGACCGAGATCATCGATGGCGGGGTGGGCATTGACAAGGTAATTCTCGAAGGCTATCAGTCAGATTACACAATCGCAATTTCGGGTGGCGTCATTACCATCACGCGAGCCAACAAGTCAGCATCGATGACAAGCATTAACGAACTCCTGTTTTTGGGCGACAACAGCGCCATTGCCACAGAGGGAACGGCTGGCAACGACAATTTGCTCGGCGGTGACGGCGACGACACGATGTATGGCCTGGCTGGCAATGACACGCTGGATGGTGGCGCGGGTGCCGACACGCTCATTGGCGGGACGGGTAACGATACCTATGTGGTGGACAATGCGGGTGACATCATTACCGAGTTGCCCAATCAAGGCACTGACACGATTCAATCATCAATAGACTGGTCGCTCGCACCAGCCGACAAAGGTGCCAATGTCGAAAACCTTACGCTGACCGGAGCCGACATTGATGGAACGGGCAACGCACTGAACAATGTCATCAACGGCAGCGAAGGCGATAATAATCTCAGCGGCGGCGGCGGCACCGATACCATCAACGGCAATGGCGGCAATGACCATCTGGATGGTGGTGCCGGTGCGGACAAACTGCTTGGCGGCGCGGGTGACGACACCTACATCGTCGATCTCAAGGCATCAGGCACCAAGGTGGCACTTGAAGACACGGTGACCGAAGGCAAGGATGCCGGTAACGACACCATCGAGCTCAGAACGCCCTTCAACGGAGCCACAGCGGTTACCACGCTCACACTCGGCAGCCATATTGAAAATTTCGATGCATCCGCAACCGGTGCCACGCTGCTTAATCTCACAGGCAACACCGAAATCAACCTCCTCACCGGCAATGACGCCAACAATGTGCTTGATGGCAAGGTGGGTGTAGATAGTTACATTGGCGGCAAAGGCGACGACACCTATGTGCTCGATAATGCGCTAGAGCTGACGAACATCACCGAACTGGCGGGGCAGGGCACAGACACGCTCGAGATCGACTACAAGAACACATCGGCGACCGATGCCCTGATCGTGTCGCTGGTTGGCAATTTGAGTGAGATTGAAAATGTCCGGATCGACGGCACCGGACGGTTCGACATCAGCGGCAATGCGCACAACAACACCCTGATCGGCAATGCGTCTGCCAATGTTTTCGCTGGCGGGCAGGGTGACGATTCATACTACATTGGCACAGGCGACAGCGTTGAGGAGCAAGCCGCTGCGGGCACCGACACGGTTTACAGTTCGGTAAACAAGTATGTGCTTGGCGCAAACCTCGAAAACCTGACGCTGGCCGGATCGGTTGCGGAAGGAACTGGCAACGCAGATCACAACACACTGACCGGCAACGCGGCGGCCAACAAGCTGTACGGCATGGGTGGCAACGATACGCTATACGGCATGGGTGGCAGCGACACGCTCGACGGCGGCATCGGCAACGACATCCTTGACGGCGGCACCGGTTCGGACAAGATGATTGGCGGCGCGGGCGACGACACCTATTATGTCGACGCGACGGGTGATCTGATCACCGAAGATATCACAGGCGGTACCGATACCGTATTGTCCACCATCAGCTATTCGCTGGTCGGCAAGAACCTTGAAAATCTCACGCTGCTCGGCACGGCTGCGATCAATGCCACCGGCAATGTTGGCGTCAACACGCTCATCGGCAATGCTGGCAACAATGTGCTGGATGGCGGCGCGGGGATGGATAACGATATCATGATTGGCGGTCTGGGTGATGACACCTACATCGTGGACAATCTGGGCGATGTCGTCACCGAAGGCGCGGGCGAAGGAAAGGATACGGTCTATGCGTCGCTGGCCTACGATCTGGGTGTCTATGCTGCCAATGTCGAAAACCTGACGCTGACCGGCGCCGACTCCATCAGCGCCAGCGGCAGCGCCGATGACAATATTCTGGTCGGCAACGCTGCCATCAACGGCCTGTTCGGATACGACGGCAATGATGTGCTCGATGGCAAGGCTGGCGTGGACATTTATTCGGGTGGTGATGGCGACGATACCTATGTGCTCGATAACGCGCTTGAACTTGCGAACATCGCTGAATTGGCTAACAAAGGCGAGGACCTGATCCGGATCGAGTACAAGAACCTCTCGACGACCGTCGCCGAAACCATCACGCTCAACGACAATCTGAGCGAGGTCGAAAATGTCACGATCATCGGCGCCGGCTTGTTCAATATTACCGGTAACGATCTGGGCAATATGCTAAGGGGCAACGATTCTGCCAACACGCTTGTTGGTGGCGGCGGCGTCGACTGGCTGAACGGCGGAAAAGGCGCCGACCGGATGGAAGGGGGCGCGGGTAACGATTACTACACGGTCGACAATATTGGTGATCAGGTGATCGAGATTGCCGATCTGTCTGACGACTCTCATTACGACACGGTCAGCGTCTTGACGATTGCCAGCTACACGCTCGGCGCCGATCTGGAAAACCTGCAATACAGCGGCAGCGGCAGCTTCACCGGCAATGGCAATGCACTGAATAATATGCTCACGGGCGGCAGCGGCGCCGACAAGCTTTATGGGGGAGACGGCGACGACATGCTCCTGGGGAATGCCGGTAATGACACACTCAATGGCGGCAATGGCAACGACAACCTGTCCGGCGGCGTGGGCAACGATACCCTTGTTGGTGGCGACGGCAACGATGTACTCAACGGCATGGCAGGCAAAGATACCATGGCCGGCGGTTTGGGGGACGACCGCTATTTCGTCGATAACGCAGGCGACAAGATTACGGAAGTAGAGGAGGCTTTCGATGATGCCCATTTCGATAGCGCCTATATCGGCACGCTTGGGGTTGCCACTACGGTCGGCAGTTATACGCTGAGTGCCTATGTAGAGAAAATGATCTATTACGGCAACGGCATATTCACAGGCACCGGCAACAGCGCGGCCAACGAGATGAAAAATTTCTCGCTTGCCAGCGGCGCGAAATTCAATGGCGCCGGCGGAGAGGATTTGCTGTTCGGCAACCAGTGGGCCGACACCTTGAACGGCGGGGATGGCAACGATCAATTGTCCGGCAATGCAGGCAATGACACGCTCTTTGGCGGCAATGGCAACGACCTCCTGATCGGGGGCGACGGGGACGACCGGATGGAGGGCGGTGCGGGCGATGACCAATATTATGTCAGCAGCTCAGGCGACATCGTGGTGGAAAGTCTGAACGCCGGCACGGATGTCATCCACCTCGCGACGCTCACCAGCTATGTGCTCTCTGCCAATGTGGAAAATCTGTATTTCGATACGGCGGGTGTTGGCGTCACCGTGACAGGCAATGGTTTGAACAACCAGCTCAGCGGCAATACCGGCGCAGATACGCTCAATGGCGATGCGGGCAACGATAGCTTGTTCGGCAATGACGGCAACGACATATTGAACGGTGGAATTGGCGACGACTATCTATACGGCAATGCGAACAATGACACTTTAAATGGCGGTGCCGGCAACGACCAGCTGGATGGAGGCATCGGCGATGATGCGATGAATGGTGGGCTGGGTAACGATGTATATTTTGTCGATAGCGCCGGCGATACCGTGACCGAAGTGTCCGACACTTCAGATGCGACGCATTACGACACCGTGCATGTACAGGGAGTCGCAAGCTACACGATGACCGCCGATGTCGAGCGGCTATACAACGATGCCAGCATTGACTTTACCGGCTTGGGCAACGCGCTCGACAACTGGATGCTCGGAGGAGGAGTGCATGACTTGCTCAAGGGCGGCGGCGGCAATGACATTCTGTACGGGAATGATGGTTTTGACGAACTGCAGGGCGAGGCCGGCAATGACACGCTCTATGGTGGTGCCGGTAATGACAGCCTGAGCGGGGGGGCGGGCAGCGACACGATGTACGGCGGCGCGGGTATCGATTGGTTCATTTTCGACACGGCGCTCAACAGCGCAAGCAATGTGGATACGATTGCGGATTTTGTGTCGGGGACGGACAAGATCTACCTGAACAATGCCATCTTCACGAGTTTGACCGCGGGAGCTTCGGTTGCACCTTATCTTATTTACGACGCGGGCCCTTTTGGGGACGAGGATTTCCTCATATACGATGACTCAACGGGCGCGCTTTACTACGATGGCGACGGAACGGGCAGCGATTTCGATCAATTCCAAATTGCTACCCTGACCGGCAGGCCGTCGTTGCTGGCATCAGATTTTGTTGTAATTTAGACAGGTTTAGGGGGCTGTTTTTGTCGGGGCGGAAAATCAACTAATAACGCGACGCGTTATTAGTTGATCTGAAGAGGCCATTTTCCGCTGCCCGCCGGGTCGAAAGCGCCAATTTGCACAAAAAACAGGCATAAAACGCCTTGAAAACGACGATTTTAAGGGAGTATATTGCAAAATGTGGCAGATATGCATATATGACGAGCCGGAAACAAAATGCTGGGATGGAGTATATGTTTTAGCGGCTAGGCGTGCCATACAACACAGCTCGCACCGATGCCATGCGTGTGCCAGTGTGCGCCAGGTTGCAAGGAAGTAAACTTTATGGGGCATTTTGACAGAAATCAAAGCCTGCCGGATTCAGATGGCAGAAATTTGCTTGTTTGGGTTGAAGGCTGTATAGTCGAAAAGCGAAGATGCCGTGAAGAAATACAGTGGCTTTATTTTTTTACATCTGAAAGACTGCCATCCACATGCTGCAAGACCAATTATCGGCATCCCCCCTTCCTTTCCCTGCGCAGACCCGGTGGCTCCCGCTCCGGCACGGTATCCCGGCCTGTGGCAAGCCCTTGCCATGGCGCCTCAGCAATTCCAGGCAACACCCATAAAAAAAGAGCAGTTCTGACCCGATCATCATGGAGATCCCAATGAAAACCAGCCATCACCTTGCTCCGCCCCCCTCCCAAATCGCTTTTTTCGATGCCGGCCTTGCCGACTTGCCGTTTCTGCTGTCCCAGCTTGAGGAGGGCGTGCAGGCGCATCTGCTGCAGGCCGGGTGCGACGGCATGGCGCAAATCGCCCGCGTGTTGCAGGGTGTCAGTGGCCTGAAATCCGTGCATGTCGTCGCGCACGGCCAGCCCGGTGCGCTGCTGCTGGGTTCCTCCCGTATTGATGTTGCTGCGCTGGATGCTTGCCGCGATGAACTGCGCGCGCTGGGTGCGGCGCTGGCCGATGACGGCATGGTGCAACTGTATTCCTGCGATGTCGCGCAGGGTGCAAAAGGCAGGCAGTTCGTTGCGCAACTGTCCGCCGCGATTGGTGCGGAAGTGGCCGCCAGCGCAGGCAAGATTGGCGCACAGGAACTGGGCGGCACCTGGACGCTGGAAGGCGCAGCCACGCCGTTCAGGGCAGGGGTGGCGCAGTGGGCGCATGTGCTTGGCATCGCCGGTCCCGGTGATGACATCCGCCCGAGCGCCTACATCGAGCTGAGCAGCGACACGGTGCTGGATGGCGGCACCGTGGCGGTAACCGTCGTCTTCAGCGAGGCCGTCTCATTGATAGGCCCGGAGACCAATCTGGTCGATCTCTTCACCTGGGACGGCGCGGGCGGTACGCTGGGCAATTTCACTACTCTGGACGGTGGCATAACCTGGACGGCGACTTTTACGGCAACGATTGGTGAGGTTGAGAATCTCAGCAACATCCTCACGCTGGACATGGCGGGCGTGCAGGATGCGGTCGGCAACGATGGCATCGGCACGGTGACCTCGGCCATTTATGCCGTCGATACCCTGGTGCCGCTGGCGCCGGCGATCGATTCGGTTGCGGAGTATGACAACAATTTCTACCTCAATGCGGCTGAAGCATCGGATGGAACAGTCGTGCTGGTTGACATTAACGGCACGGGCGCGAAGGAAGGCGACACGCTGACGGTTCACTGGGGTGATGAGGATGTCGACTACACGCTGACGGCCGGGGATGTCGATGTTGAGGGCACCGGTCTCATTTCGGTGACGATTCCTGCCGGGACAATCGACGCTGCGGGCGATTTTTCCGGAAATATTTACGCTCACATCGAGGATGAGTCGGGTAACATCGGCGATGATTCGGTCGGATACTATGTGGCGGTGGACACCACGATCCCAACACCGACCTTCGCGCTGGACGACGACACGGGTTCATCGGTCAGCGACAATGTCAGCTCGGATGGAACGGTCAATGTGTCGTTGGCCAGTGATGTGGCATCGTGGGAATACCAGATCAACGGCGGGGGCTGGAATCCTGGCGCGGGCACGAGTTTCACGCTCTCGGGAGGAGTGTACGCATCCGGCGCCATCGAGGTGCGTCAGACCGATTTTGCCGGCAATCAGAGCTCGGCCGGTTCCAATGCGTCTGCCATTACCATCGATCAGACGCCCGATGCCGCGCCCGGCGCGCTGGATCTGGCCGCCGGCGATGATCATGGCGACTCCGCTACAGACAACCTGACCAACGACTACACCGACATCACCATCAGCGGCACCGGCGTGGAAGGCAGCGTGCTGACACTGTTTGACGATGTGAACGACAATGGCGCCATGGATGCAGGTGAATCTCTGGGTACGGTGACAGTAGGAGAAGATGGCTGGAGCATGGTCGTCGATCTGCCTCCACTGGATGTCGAGCCCGATGATTTTGAGGGCGTGCATCACATCATGGCCTTCCAGACCGATCTGGCGGGCAACGACAGCGATATGTCCGCCGCGCTGAATATCACGATTGACATTACCCCGGACGCCGCGCCCGCAGCGCTTAACCTGGCCGATGCGGACGACTCGGCGGGCGATTCGAACTCAGACAACATCACCAGCCAAACCACGCTCCTGTCAATTGACGGCACGCGTGTGGCGGATAGCACCGTGAAGGTGTTCGACGACAACAATGACAACGGTTTAATCGACGATGGCGAACTGCTGGGAACCGACGCCGCCAATGGTTCCGGCACATGGACGGTTGACATCTCTCTGGCTCAAGGCGTTCACAACATCAAGGCCGTTCAGGTGGACACCGCCGGCAACACCAGCGTGGCTTCAGACGCATTGCAAATTACCGTGGACACCGAGGTGGATGCCCCGGCCGATCTGGACATGATCGACGCCAGCGACCTTGGCAGGTTCGACGATGACGATCTGACCAGCGACGACACGCCCACCATCACCGGCACCGGCGAAGTCGGCGCACACATCACCCTCAGCAGCGACGAAGACGGCGTGATTGGCACGGCAGATGTGGATGAAGACGGCAACTGGAGCATTACGGTGGCCGATGTCGATGCGCTGACGGATGGCACACATGTGCTGACCGCGACCCAGATCGATGTGGCAGGCAATGAAAGCGACGCATCATCCGGACTGGAAATCGAAATCGACACAACGGCACCAACGCTTGTCGGCTTCATCGTTCCTGACACCGACATCACGGCCGGAGAAGTGGAAACGCTCGGCCCGGTGACTGTCGCCATCAATTTCAATTCGATCGTGATTCCCGGCCCCACTCCCGATGTGCCGATGATCGACCCGACAACCTTTACTCTTGAAGACTTGCAGTTGGAAGCGCAGTACGGCGCGCTCTCGAATTTGCGCACCGGCGATGGTGGTATTACCTGGCTGGTCGATCTCACGCCAGCTGAGGACATCTACCAAACTGATCTGGTGGTAACACTGAAAGCCGACTCAGTATTCGATCTGGCGGGCAATGCGGTGGCAACAGGCCAGTCCAATGTATTCAGTATCGACACCATCATTCCGGAACTGGTGTCCATTACCATGAGTGATTATTCAGTGACGGCTGATAATGACGACGGCGACGACGATCCGGTCACGGTGACCTTCGATTTCGAGGAGGCCGTGAGCAATTTCACCCTGGCGGACATTTCGGCAGACAACGGCACCATGTCGGATTTACGGGTCGATGGGGAAGATGCGACGATCTGGTACGCGACCTTTACGGCAGATGAAGATGTCGATTTGACTGATGAGAACTACATCCGCGTGGATATGTCCGGCGTGACCGACGCATCGTCCGGCGCATGGGGCGACGGAGAGGACTCGTCCCCGGAATACACGGTGGACACCTTGCTGCCGACCATCATCGGCGAAGGCGGCATTGTGCTGTCGAATTACGGCGGGTTTGACAACGAGGCGGCCACCATCCTGGATGATGAGGTGACCTTGCGGTTTACCTTCGACCAGCCGGTGACGGGCTTCGGCACGGAAGACTTGAGCGACACGGTCGCAGGTGTCTGGGGCGCACTTTCCGGCGCTGTCAACAACGGCAACGGCACGCAAAGCTACACGGTTGACTACACCCCGGCGGATGGACTGCATACCGTCAGCGTTGACATGACGGGCATCGAGGACGCGTCTTCGGGCGCGACAGGCGAGGGAGCGGTCACCGTGGAGTTTGATGTGCAGCATGGTGATGGCTTGGCCAATACGCTGACTGGCCGTTCCGGCAACATCAACTATCTGTTCGGCATGGGCGGCAACGACAAGCTCTACGGTCAGGGCGGCGACGATGTGCTCAATGGCGGCACCGGCAACGACACGATGGTGGGTGGTCTGGGCGATGACACTTATTTCGTCGATTCGACCAGCGATGTGGTGACCGAGGCTGTTGGCGGCGGCACGGATCTGGTTTATTCGACGGTGACGCGCACGCTGGGCAACTATCAGGAAAACCTGACGCTTATCGGCACGGCCAATGTCAACGGCACCGGCAACACGCTGCAGAATCTGATCATCGGCAACAACGGCAACAACACGCTGATCGGCGGTGGTGACGAAGATGTGCTTTACGGCATGGATGGCAACGACATTCTGATTGGCGGCAACAACACCACCAGCGGCGGTACCTTCCACGATACCCTGTACGGCGGCGATGGGAATGACACCTACTGGGTCGGGACGCTTGATGAGGCGATCGAGGTAGATGGTGGCGAGGGCTCGGGCGAGGATCTGGTCAATTCCTTTGTCTCCTTCACGCTGGGCGACAATATCGAGAACCTGACGCTCGTCGGCACGGCGGCCATCAACGGTAGCGGCAATGATCTGGAAAATACCATTACTGGCAACAGCGCGGCCAACACGCTTTGGGGCGAGGATGGCAGCGACACCTACATTGTTGGCGCAGGCGATACAGTGATTGAGGAATTTGACGAGGGCGATGATGACCTGGTCAAGTCTAGCGTGACCTTTACGCTTGGCGCGAATGTCGAACACCTGACGCTCACCGGCATAGCCGCCATCAACGGTACCGGCAATGATCTGGAAAATACCATCACCGGCAACGCAGCAGCCAACAAGCTGTATGGGCTCGAGGGTGACGACAGCTTGTACGGTCTCGCCGGCAACGACACGCTCGACGGCGGCGAAGGCGAGGATGACATGGAAGGCGGCACCGGCAACGACACCTATGTGGTGGACGATGGTGGCGACCAGACGATCGAAGATTCAGGTGAGGGTACCGACTTGGTTCTGGCCTCGGTTGATTGGGATCTGGCAGATAACATCGAGAATCTCACACTGACCGGCGATGCAATTTCCGGCACAGGCAATGACTTGGCCAACACGATCATTGGCAACACTGGTGACAACATCCTGCTTGGTGAGGCAGGCATCGACAAGCTGTACGGTGGCGATGGCGATGACAGACTGGAGGGTGGCGCCGAGGCCGACACGCTGTATGGTGAGAATGGCGACGATACCCTGCTCGGCGGTGCAGGCGATGACCTGCTGTACGGTGGCCTGGGCGACGACTGGCTGGATGGCGAAGCTGGCACGGACAAGCTGTATGGCGGTGCGGGTGACGACACCTATATCGTCGATCTCCGCGCTTCCGGTACCCAGGTTGCGTTGCAGGATACGGTTTCGGAAGTGGCGAATGCCGGAAGCGAAGATACGATTGTGCTCCGTGTGCTGACGCCAATCGACACCGCGACGGCGTACACCTCGTTGACGCTCGGTGCCAACATCGAGAATATGGACGCTTCCGGTACGACGGAGACTTTGCTCAACCTGACGGGTAATTCGCTGGGCAATGAACTCACCGGCAACGATGCGGCCAACACGCTCAACGGCAAGGCGGGTCTAGATACCTTGTATGGTGGCGATGGTGATGACATTTTCGTTTTCGATACCACGCTGAGCGCCACTACCAACTTCGACACCATCAGCGACTTTGTGGTGGGCGATGACATGATTCATCTGCAAAATGCCATCTTCACCAAGCTGGTCACGCCTGGCGCATTGGCGGCAGGGAGTTTTGTCAGTGGAGTGGGGGCTGTAGCAGCAGATGCGAATGACTACATCCTCTACGACACGGCAACAGGCAACCTGTTCTATGACAAGGATGGTAATGGCGCAGGTGTGGCAGTCAAGTTTGCCACGCTGACGGGTTCGCCGGATGGTTTGACTGCTAGCGATTTTCTGGTGATTTAAGCCGTACCAGCGGTTCCGCCAGACCTTTTTACGGCCTCACCCTCGCGGGTGGGGCCGTTTTTTTGCTGCTTTTGTCATGGCGACACTTGTCGTTACAGCACACAATGCTGCCATAGCTTTGACATGCTGCAAGAAATTGCCGATTAAACGGTTACATTGTGTTTCCGGAATTTACTTCCATTTTGTTTCCCATAAGATATAAAGCGGTGCAAGCGGATGAGGGATGACCGCCGCTTTTTTCTGGATATCTTGAATGGGGGCATCATGGCTCAGCAAACTACCCAAATCGATGGCAGCGGTTACGGCAATGTTTATATCGATTCGCTGATCTGGGGCGGATGTGGCTGGACGGGCGTCAGCAGTGCTTCGCCGATCAGGTACTACTTTGGCGCTGGCCAGGTTACCGAGGAGGAAAGCGCCATTGGCGCATTCCGCGGGTATTCCTGGTACAGCTCGGAGAAGGCCGCCTTTCAGATGGCGCTGGCGAATTATTCCAGCGTGAGCAACCTCAAGTTTGCGCAGGCCGGTTCGGAGTCATCCGCCGACATCGAGTGGTGGCTGGCGCCGGATTATGCGCTGCCCGGCGATCTGGGCATGCACGAAATTCCCGATACCGTCTGGACACCGATATACGGGTACTTCAACGCCGACGATCCAAGCTGGAGCGATTTGCGCAAGGGCAGCTACGGTTACATCACCATCATCCATGAACTGGGCCACGCGTTCGGACTGGCGCATCCGCAGGATGGCGGCGACATGCCTGATGCCACGCCTTTCCCCGGCGCGGACGACGGCTCGACCGGCGACAACGGCATGAACCAGGGGATCTGGACGACCATGTCGTACAACGATGGCTGGGATGCGCATCCTTCGGGGTCGGACGCCTATGGCTGGCAGGGCACGCTGATGGCGCTGGACATTGCCGCCTTGCAGGCACTGTATGGCGCCAACATGGGCACCGCCACGGGAGACAACACCTACACCTTGCCAAAGGTGAATGCCAGCGGCACTTACTGGTCGTGCCTCTGGGATGCGGGTGGCATCGACACCATCACCAATGCCGGCTCGACGCGTGCCAGCACCATCGATCTGCGGGCGGCCACACTGGTGGAGGGCGACGAACATGCTGGCGGCTTCGTTTCCATGGATGCGGGGATTCTCGGCGGCTTCACCATCGCGAATGGCGTGACGATTGAAAACGCCACCGGCGGCAGCGCGGCCGACAGACTGGTTGGCAATGATGCGGCCAACCGGCTGGATGGCGGTGCGGGTGCGGACGAGATGTCGGGCGGCCTGGGCAATGACACCTATGTGGTGGACAACGCAGACGACGAAATTGTCGAGCTGGAAGATGAGGGCACCGATCTTGTGCTGTCGAGTGAGAGCTACGAACTGCGCAACTATCTGGAGAACCTGAGGCTGACGGGTTCGGCCGCAATCAACGGCACCGGCAATGATCTGGCCAATGAAATTACCGGCAACTCTGGTGCCAACCGGATCGACGGTGGCGGCGGTGCTGACAGGCTGGCTGGTGGTTCAGGCAACGACACTTACATCGTGGACGATGCGGGCGACTTGGTGACGGAGTCCTCCAGCGCGGGCATGGACTGGGTGGAGTCATCGATTGCTTACACTTTGGGGCTGAATGTCGAAAACCTGATGCTGACCGGCGGCGGCGACATTGATGGCACGGGCAATTCGCTGGCCAACACGCTAGTCGGCAACGAGGGTATCAATGAGTTGACCGGCGGTCTGGGCAGCGATACCTATGTGGTGCAGAACGAAGACGATACGGTGGTGGAACTTGCTGGTCAGGGGACGGATCGGGTGCAGTCCTATGCAACATTTGCACTGGGCGCGAATATCGAAAAACTCACGCTGATGGGAAGTGACGATGTTGGCGGCACGGGCAATGATCTGGCCAATGTGATTACGGGCAACGATGGCGCCAATGAACTGCTTGGGGGCGATGGCAACGACACGATCTACGGTGGTCTGGGCGACGACTGGCTGGATGGCGAAGCTGGGACCGACAAGCTGTATGGCGGTGCGGGTGACGACACTTATTTTGTTGACCTCCGCGCGTCCAGCACCAGGGTTGCGTTGCAGGACACGGTTTCGGAAAAATACAATGAAGGCTTAGAGGATACGATAGTGCTTCGCGTGTTGACGCCGATTGATACGGCGACGGCGTATACCACGCTGACAGTTGGTGCCAATATCGAGCACATGGACGCATCCGAGACGGACGCGACCCTGCTCAATCTGACGGGGAATGTCTGGGACAACGAACTCACCGGCAACGACGCGAACAACACGCTCAACGGCAAGGCGGGCAACGACACGCTGTCTGGCGGTGATGGCAACGACATCTTCGTGTTCGACACGACCCTCAATGCCACCACCAATGTGGACACGCTGCTTGGTTTCAATGTCGGCGCGGATCGGATTTATCTGCAAAACGCGATTTTCACCAAGCTCGCCGCGACAGGTGCGCTGAATGCGGATTATTTCGTGAGCGGCAGCGAGATCGACAGCGCAGTGTTGCAGGCGAATGACTACATCTTTTACGACACGGATGACGGCAGCCTGTTCTACGACAGGGATGGCAGTGGCACGGTCTATGGCGCGATCCAGTTTGCGACATTGACCGGGCAGCCCGCCTTGACAGCCAGTGACATTGTGGTGATTTAGCCGCATAAAAATTCGGGGTCGGCGGAAAATTCGGGGTCAGAGTCGAAATATCGCAAGCGATATTCGACTGCCGACCCCGGTTTTCCCATATTCGACTGCTGACCCCGAATTTTCCGCCGACCCCGCTTGCATGGCGGGGCTTTTTTCGTCACCGCCACCTCTCGGCGCACGGACGCGTGCGCCACAATCCCATCGGAAAAGGCGGGCAATCCGCAGCGTCCGAGCCTGTGGATGATGCTTGTCACGCCACCGCGAATGTTTTATATTGCGAAGAGAAATATTGTTTTGCTTGCAATAAGCCTTCCTCTAACCCGCACCGCTTTTCATTAGATACCCTATGGCCATTATTATCGATCCGATCCCCGAAGGTGGGATAGCCACGCCTGGTTCCGAAACGGGGGACGGCGTTTATTACAACCGGCAGGCGATTTACTTTTTTTCCATCAATGACACGACCCTTGAAAGCGGCAATGTCAGCATCGACAATCTGATCTTTGGCAGTCATCGCAAAGACAGCAGCGGCGACAGTTATGGCGTCAAATGGGGCGATTCGCTGGGCGGCGCGGTCAGCATGACCTACAGCTTTGCCACAGCTTTGTCGATGTACAACTACGAGGACGAGG
>CAZAWA010000036.1:0-18629 GCA_964488675.1 uncultured Oxalobacter sp.
TCCTGCCGCTGCGCGGCAAAGTGCTTAATGTCGAAAAGGCGCGTTTTGAAAAAATGCTCTCCTCCGAACAGATCACAACGCTGATCGCCACGCTGGGCACCAGCATTGGCGCGGACGAATTCAATATCGAAAAACTGCGCTACCACCGCATCATCATCATGACCGACGCCGATGTGGATGGTGCGCACATCCGGACGCTGCTTCTGACGCTGTTCTATCGCCAGTTGCCGGAACTGGTCGAGCGCGGCCACATCTACATTGCGCAGCCGCCGCTCTACAGGGTCAAGGCCGGGCGCGACGAACGATACCTGAAGGACGATCTGGAAGAAGCCAGCTTCATGCTGAAGGTGGCGTTGAGCGGCGCGTCCTTGATACCGGCGGAAGGTGCTGAGCCGATCAGCGGCGATGCGCTGGCTGAACTGGTGCGCCAGTACGGCATCGCAAGCGCCATCATCGTGCGCCTGGGTCGGGTGATCGACCAGGCGGCACTGACGGCGATCATGACTGGCACGACGATCAATCTCGACAATGCCGAACGCGCGCAGCAATCGGCACAGGCGCTGGAGGCGGCCATCGGCGATCCGACCGTCACGGTTGTGTCACAGTTTCATGAGAAATCCGAGGAATACAAACTGTGCATCGAGCGCATGGTGCATGGCAATGTGCGTGTCACCGTGATCGACGACGATTTTGTGCAGGGCAATGATTACCGTGTGCTGGCCAATGCGGCGGCGACTTTCCAGGGGCTGATTGGCACGGGCGCTTTCATCCGGCGCGGCGAAGGCGAGCGCACACGCGAAATTGCAGTCGAAGGATTTCCGCAGGCAATGCAATGGCTTCGTGCCGAGGCAGAGCGCGGCGTCAGCAAGCAGCGCTACAAGGGTCTGGGCGAGATGAACCCGGATCAGTTGTGGGAAACGACGATGGATCCTGGTGTGCGCCGCCTGCTGAGAGTCGGCATAGAGGATGCGATTGCTGCCGATCAGATTTTCACCACCCTGATGGGCGATGCAGTCGAGCCGCGCCGGGCGTTCATTGAGGACAACGCGCTTAGGGCGGGGAATATAGATATTTGATGGTGTAAATCGAAAGTCAAAATGAAGATAATTTCAGAAAATCCGGCTCAATACTTCAAGCGATATAGAGAAGAGTTGGGGTTTAAGAATCAAAATGATGCCAAAAGCTACTTGGCGGGGAAGGATGTCATTCCTGATGTTGATTTGGGATACATTGAATCCTTGAATAATCGTATCGTTGAGGTGGTTACTGCTATCAACAAGATTTTGAGCAATCACCATCAGGAAAAAGTCATTGTTGCTGATTTTTGCAAAGAACACATATTTGCACCATTCAAAACCATACAAAAAGCCCATCTCCTGCCGAAATTAAACAACCAAGGTCGCCGACCAGAAGAAGTCTTGTTTTCCTGGTTGCGTGGGTATGCGGTCTGCGAATATTTTATGCCTTCGTTTGCCAAACTATTCGGTATTCCAAGGAAATCAATCCGAAATATTGGAGATGACGATTTAAGAAGCATTGACACATTCAGACGAAGTCCGAAAGCAGACCTGCAATTCAATAGGAAGGGAAGCACCATTCGCCTCGAAATTCAATCTGGGTTTCAGGGGATCAACGACATAAAGGAGCATAAAGTCCGCGAGGCTCGCAGAATTCATGAGTCAGACGGAATACTTACGATATGTGTTCATATTGACCTGTTTAATGGGCAGGTTGCTTTTGTAAGGCTAGAACAAATACAAGACGACGATGTGAATTTTGTTACCAGACAGCAAATGGAGGGCCAAAGCGTTTTTTCCATTGACCAGAACTTCTTTAAATGGCGACTGTTAGATAGCATGCCACTGATATCTGAACTGGAGTTGGGTTTGTCATGAGGGAATTAACAGCAGTAGAGCTGTTTGCAGGCGCAGGTGGTTTAGGGGTTGGGCTAGAAAGAGCTGGCTTCAAAATTTTGTTGGCAAACGAAATTGAGAAAGACTTTGCCACTACATTTCAGATTAACCATCCTTATTGCAGGGTTCTTAACGAGGATGTCCATTCAATTGATTTCAAGGCAGAGGCGAAGCTTGCTGGGGTAGCTAGGCCCACACTTCTCTCGGGTGGCCCGCCATGCCAAGGGTTTAGTACCGTCGGCTCAAAAAATCAAAAAGATCCAAGAAATAGTTTGTTCTTTGAGTATTTGAGAGCCGTGTCAGAATTGTCGCCTCAATATGTTTTTTTTGAAAATGTTTCAGGCTTTATGCGTCTTTACAACGGCGCAGCTTACAAAAAATTAGTTTGGGAGCTTGCTGGTCTTGGATACAGCACGGTATCAGGAATTTTGGAAGCATCCGATTTTGGACTCCCACAAAAACGGCAAAGAACTATTGTAGTCGGCTGGCAGCACAAAAGGCCCCCCGTAAGCTTTCCGTCGCCAACACATTTTTCGGCATCCGATATTTTTGGGAGTCCAAGAAAGCTGACGGTAATGGATGCCATTTCTGATTTGCCGGAGCTGGGGGCAAATGATTCCAGAGAGGAATATCTCTCTGAGCCACAAAACGCATATCAGAATGTTTTGAGAGGGGATTGCAAGGTTTTAACAGAACACAATAGTTCAAATTACGGCCCGAAAATGAGAGAAATATTGAGTCTTGTACCACAGGGTGGTTCGATTGAAGATTTGCCGCTTAGGTTAAGGCCGAAGAGTTATTTCAAAAACACTTACGCGAGACTTGTTCCTTCTCAGCCTTCGCCGACAATAACGCGAAATTTTGGGACGCCATCTTCTTCAAGGTGTATTCATCCACTTCAGAACCGTGCGCTAAGTACGAGAGAGGGGGCAAGATTGCAAGGGTTTTCTGACAATTATGTTTTTCACGGTAGCAAGATAAGCAAAAATCTCCAAATTGGAAATGCGGTTCCCCCTATATTTGGCGAAATTATCGCTCAACAGATTATTAAGAGTATTCGTGAGGGGATGGCTACACAAGAAGCTTGATGTTTCCCAAAATAGATGCGTAAGTTATGGATTTCTAAAGTGTGCGAAGCCCATCCTTTAGGGAGCCTGCAGTTGAGCGACGCTTTGGACGGCAACCGCTCTATTCATTCTGGCTGCCGACATCGACAGACCGCTTCTATCCGGACTTCGTGGCGCGGCTCAAGGATGGCCGTTACTTTGTTGTCGAGTACAAGGGTGCTGACCGTTTCAGTAACGACGATTCACGAGAGAAGCGCGACATCGGCGGGGTTTGGGCGGCGGCGAGTGCAGGACGCTGCTTGTTCGCAATGGTGACGCATCCGAGTGTGGCGGGCATGTCGGTTGCGGCGCAGTTGCGAAAAGCTATCGGCCATCGCATTTGATAGCGACCAGGCATCCGGCAGCAGTATGAGCGAGCATTATTTTACTGGAAGGAGATTGCATGAGCGCCAATCGAAAAGTCGCCTTCATTTCTGGCGCCAATCGCGGCATCGGTTACGAAACCGCGCGCGGCCTCGGGCAGCTAGGCATTACCGTGGTGCTGGGCGTGCGCGATTACGCGCAGGGCGAAGCGGCGGTAGCGCGCTTGCGGAGCGAGGGCATAACAGCAGAGGCCGTGCGTTTCGATGCTGCCGATTTTGCGACGCACCAGGGCGTTTACGATCACTTCGAGCGGTTTTACGGCAAGCTGGACATGCTCGTCAACAACGCGGGCATTGCGCTGGGTTCATTGTTCGGCAACGACAGCGTGGATGTGACGCAAGAGACGCTGAAGGCGACCTTCGATGTGAATTTCTTTTCGGTGATCGCGTTGACGCAAACGCTCTTGCCGCTGATCCGCAAGGCACCGGCGGGACGCATCGTGAACCTGTCGAGCGTACTGGGTTCGCTTACGCTGCACAGTATGGAAAAGTCTCCAATTGGCGCGGCGAAAGAACTGGCCTACAACGCATCGAAAACGGCGCTCAATGCCTTTACGGTGCATCTGGCTGATGCGCTGCGCGACACGCCGGTCAAGGTTAATTCCGCACACCCCGGCTGGGTCAAGACCGACATGGGCGGGCCACAGGCACCAATGGAGGTCGAGGATGGCGGCAAGACCAGTGTCCAGCTTGCAACCTTGCCGGCTGATGGCCCGACAGGCGGGTTTTTCCACCGGGGAGAGACGCTGCCTTGGTAATTGAGCGGCAGGCGGCACAATGGACAACCTCACCCACGCACTCGTCGGGGCAACCATCGGCGAATCTGGCCTCAAAAAAAAGACCGGACTTGGCCTTGCGTCGTTGATTATCTCTGCCAACCTGCCCGATATCGATGCGCTTGGCTGGTTTTTCGGGGAAAACTTCGCCTGGCGGCGCGGGCTGACACACGGGCCGATTGCGCTCTTGCTGATGCCGCCCCTGCTGGCCTGGGCGCTGGTTGCCTTTGATCGCTGGCAACTGCAGCGCGGCAAGCGTCCGCAATCGCGCGCGCCGGCAAGTTTCTGGCGGCTGCTTTCGCTGGCCTACATCGGCATCTTTTCGCATGTGCTGTTCGATTACTTCAACAGTTATGGCGTGCGCTGGCTGATGCCGTTCTCTGAGCGCTGGTTTTACTGCAATGCGCTGTTCATCATTGATGTGTGGCTATGGTTCATGCTGGGGCTGGGCGTCTGGCTCTCGCACCGGCGTGATCGGCGCGGCGGACCCAATGCGAACCGACCGGCGATCATGGCATCGCTTGCGGCAGTGATTTATACCGGCATGATGATTTACGGCAGCGCCGCTGCCGAGCGCGCCGCAGCTCGGGAAATCGCAGCTCGTGGGCTGGGCGCGCCGCAGGTGGTGATGGCAAATCCGGTTCCTTTCGATCCCCTCCGTCGTTTGATTGTCTTCCAGGTTGGTGATTCGTATGGCTTTGGGGAACTGCGATGGTTGCCGATGCCGCAGCTTAAGCTGGAAGAAGGCCTGATGCTGCGCCGCATGGATGACCCAGCGATTGCCAAGGCAGCGGCGCAGAACAAGAAGGT
Organism: uncultured Oxalobacter sp.; assembly: GCA_964488675.1. Classification (GTDB taxonomy): domain Bacteria; phylum Pseudomonadota; class Gammaproteobacteria; order Burkholderiales; family Burkholderiaceae_D; genus QZKY01. The sequence continues at coordinate 4,989 of CAZAWA010000036.1, forward strand.
GGCGGATTTTCTGTACTGGTCGCAACTGCCGTTTGCCGAGATTGAAAGCGTGCAGGGCGAGGCACGCGTGACTTTCGGTGATGCGCGTTATAACCGCCAGCCGGGCAAAGGGCATTTTGTGGTGCGCGCGACGGTGAAAGAGTGATGTTGTGAAAAGAAGGGGCCAGTGAAAAAGGGGTCAGAGTAATTTACGCTTCGCGTAAAAAAACGGCTGACCCCTTTTAAAAACTTCAGCCCCTGTTCTCATTTTGGATCAGGCACATAGCCTTCGCCCGGAAAGGCCTGCGGCTGGTGTGGCTTGGGCGGGTGGCGCTTAGGGATAATGCCGCGCGCGACCAGATTGTCATGGGTATCGTAGTAGATGCGGATCACCTGGGCCGGACTGGTGCTGGCGCGCCTGAAATCGACGGTGGTGGTGTGCGATTCGATGCGTTCACCATGGCCAGTGCCAATGCTTTCCGTGGCGGCAGGCGCAGCTCTTGCTGCTTTTTTGACGGAACGACCACCCGGCGCACGGGATTCTTCGACATCGTATGGCACGGGCGGCGGTGGCTCGTATTCGCGATAAACCGCGATGCCAATCACACCGACATTTTCCGGACGGTCAGTGCGGGCCGCGTAGCTGTCGGACAGTCGAGTGAAGTAAAAGGCAGCGACTTCGGACGGGCTCTTGCGCCAGCCAGCTATTTCATAAGCCTGCCCGGCGCGCAGCACATAGCCGCGTTGAGAAGTGAGCGCCGTCTGGCCGCTGAGGGCATTTACGCCATCGACCGAAAGAACGGTCAGCACGCGCTTGCCGGTGCGGTTTCTGAGGCTGATCGCGTAGCGGTTGCCGGGTACGCCGACGACATACAGTCTCCCTTCATGGCGCCATGTTTCCAGCGATTGATTCGTGGTGCGATCGATGATTTTTACATCGACAAGCGAGGGGGGCGGGCGATGGGGCATTCTGGCACTGGCTGAGCCGATGCCGAAAGCTAGCAGGGCAAGCGTGGTAAGCAGGCGTTTCATGTTTTCTCCCAGTTTAATCGCCGCATGATGATTTGCAATTTGCCTGACCCGGTTGCTGCAAATGCTGATGAGGCGGAATGGATTAAAAGAGGCGATGCAAGGCGCGGTGAATCATTCTAACTTGCTGGCAAAAATTATGACATCGAATCCGTCAACAAAATCCGGGACGGCCAGACAGATGAGTAACAGTTGGTAACTGGCGGCGATGGCTTACGAAAAAGGGGGGAGCAAACGGCGGTGCAGCCTTTCCTGCACCATATCAAGCACGCGTTGGGCATTGTCGTAGTTCTGTTCGGCTGCGCGGCGCAGCCAGGCCACCGCCTGCGCGTCGTTATGCGGCACGCCTTGTCCCTTGGTGTACATCACGCCGAGGGTGTACTGGGCCTCCGGATAGCCCTGGTTGGCCGCCTTGCGACACCAGTGCGCCGCCAGACCATCATCCTGCGGTACACCCTTGCCCTTGGCATAGCGGACGCCCAGCCGAAATTGCGCTTCGGCGTGCCCCTGCTCGGCCGCCTTGCGATACCACTCGATGGCTTTCGGCTCGTCTTGTGGAACGCCATGGCCGCGGGCGTAGCGGATAGCCAGATTGTTTTGTGCCCTGGGGTGACCTTGTTCGGCCGCCCTGCGGTACCACTCGACAGCCTGGTCAATATCCTGCGGCACACCCTGCCCCTTGGCATACCGGGCGCCCAGGTTGTTTTGCGCCCGCGCATCACCCTGCTCGGCAGCCCGGCGATACCACTCAACCGATTGTTCGTCGTCAAGCGGCACGCCCATGCCATAGGCATACATGTGACCAAGATAGACTTGCGCGTTGGCGTGATTCTGCTCGGCGGCCTTGCGAAACCATGTTGCGGCTTGCGTATCACTGCGCTGCACGCCCAGACCTTTGGCGTACATCACGCCGAGGCTGTTTTGCGCCCGCCCATTTCCCTGTTTTGCCGATTTGCGGAACCATGCGACCGCTTTCTTGTCGTCCTGCGGAACATGACGCCCCTGGTAGTACATGTTACCCAGGTTATATTGCGCATAGGGATGACCCTGTTCGGCGGCTTTGCGAAACCAGGTCGCGGCCAGAGCATCGCTTTGCGGCACACCGCGGGCGTGGTAGTGCATGTTCCCCAGGTTGTACTGGGCATAGGCGTGGCCCTGTTCGGCGGCCTTGCGGAACCAGCCGGCGGCGAGGTAATCGTTCTGGGCGACACCGAAACCAATGTCATACATGAGACTCAGGTTGTACTGCGCCTCAACATCGCCCTGTTCGGCCAATGAGAGCAGTTCTGAAAGAGCGGATGCGTGGTCGTTATTTATCATTCGATAAGTGCGATGAGGCGATTGCCGCGTCGGATTCGACCGTTGCAGGATAGCTAACGATGGGCGTTGCCGTCAAGGAAGGCGACGGGATTTTGTGGTGAAACCTGTTATTTAGGTCACCTTGCATGGTGGGGAGCATCGAGTCTTGGGCAAGTTGAGCCGTTGAGGTAACATGCTTTCATGATTGATCTTTCCCGCTTTGATTTTTCTGTGTTGCCGCCGTCGTTGCTCGGGCGTCTGTCGTTCGAACAGGCGCAACCGTCGAATTCGCCACTCCCTGCAGGCAGGCACCGGTTGGGGATTGACGACAGCCGCGATGCGCTGTTGTTTGTACCGGACGACCTGCCCACGGATTTACCGGTCCCGCTCTGGGTGATGTTTCATGGCGCCAGCGGCAGTGCCGAACAGGTGTTGTCTTTCCTTGAGGCGCATGCGCAACGCGAGAAGTTTCTGTTGCTGTCGCCGCAGTCCTTGCTGGTCACCTGGGATTTGGTCTTGGGAGGCAACGGCCCCGATCTGGCGCGGCTCGATCGCGCGCTGGCCGAGATTGCTTCTCGATTTGTGCTCGATCCTAAGCGCATCGCCTTTGCAGGATTCTCCGATGGCGGCAGTTATGCGCTTTCCATCGGGCTGACCAATGGCCGCTTCGTGACCCATGCGTTTGCCTTTTCAGCCGGCTTCATGAATCTCTACACGCCGGAGGGCAAGCCGCAGGTGTTCATTTCGCACGGTGATGCCGATGCGCCCCTGCCGGCATTCGCACACGGCCGCATACATGCGTCCAGACTCAGGGAAGGTGGCTATGATGTCGCTTATGCAGAGTTCAGCGGCGGTCACTCGCTGGAGCCAGCGGTTGTGGCGCAGGCGGTGGATCGCTTTTTCGATCGCCTCTGACCAGCAGGCAGGGGCTAGCGCACGAACAGCTCGTACAGCGTCAGGATAATTTCTGCAGCGATCAGGATAATGATGTACCACTCCAGCCGCAAGGAGTGGCGGTTGTTGAGTACATCGAGCAGGGTTTCGGCGGTTTGGGAAATCAGGTTGAGCTTGCGTTCCAGCGCAGTGTGGCGCTCCAGGATTTCGAACTCATCTTCCAGCCGGTTGTACAGGCCTTGCAGCGCCGGATTTTCCCACAGTACCTCTGGCTTTTCCGGGATGTTGACCCGCCCCACCATCATGTATTCGGACAGGAGCATCGTTCCAATATGGCGCAGCATCTCCTTGGGTTTGCCACTGATGCGACCGTGCTGTTCCAGATCGACAGCGAGCGGCTCGATCCGCTCGATATTCTGCGAAACCTTTCCTTCGTACTGTGCCAGCACCACGCTTTTTGCCAGCACATCAGCAATGATTTGAAGTCGTTCGACTTCGACAGTGCGGATGGTAATCGTATTGCTGCGCATGCCTTCTCGGGCATCGGGGTCAACCCGGATATTGACTTCCTCAACTTCGGGCGAGGCGTATGCGCCAGTGACAAGGCCGCTTAACCGGTTCAGGATGACGGATTCATGCAACGGGTCGACGCCGAACAGAACGACGGCACCGTAGCGATAGAGCACGGCAACACCGCCCTCGACATCGATGGCCAGCGGCGTCAGTGCGAGGCTGTCCGCTTCCTCGAGCGCGCGCAGGTCGAGACGGTCGCCAACGAGAAGCGCCCGGGCTTTAAAGCTGGGTTTGCGAAAAAGTAAGGGTTCGCTCATGCTGTGTTCCTGGTTACATCGCTTTGACCCGGAAAACGGCCACCGGGAAGGCAGGTAGCCCCCAGTGGCCTGAGCTTTGATTATATGACGGTAAGGATACCGCTTGATGACTTAAATCACGCCTTGTGCAAGCATAGCGTCGGCAACTTTGACGAAGCCGGCGATGTTTGCGCCATTGATGTAGCTGACGCTGCCATCGGGGCGGGTGCCATACTGCACACACTGGTTGTGGATCGCCTTCATGATACCCGCCAGCCGTTGATCGACTTCTTCGCGGGACCAGTACATCCGGCCTGAAGCCTGTGACATTTCCAGACCGGAGGTTGCGACACCGCCGGCGTTGGCCGCTTTGCCCGGACCGTACAGCACGCGCGCGTCTTCAAACAGTCTTGCCGCTTCAGCAGTGCAGGGCATGTTGGCGCCTTCGCCCACGGCAATTACGCCGTTCTTGATCAGAACCTTGGCATCCGACTCATTCAGTTCATTCTCGGTTGCACTCGGAAATGCGAGTTCAACCGGCACATGCCACGGGGTGGCGCCCGGAACGAATTTCGCACCGACCTTTGCGGCATATTCGCTGCAGCGACCATACTGGACATTCTTGATGTCCATCAGGAGTGCCAGTTTTTCCGGCGTGAAGCCAGCTTCGTCGACCACGGTTCCGCCCGAGTCGGAGACGGTGATGACTTTAGCGCCCAGCTGCATGCATTTTTCGACTGTGTATTGCGCCACATTGCCGGAGCCGGAAACAGATACGCGCATGCCGGCCATGGTCTTGCCGACGCGGCTGAGCATTTCGTTGACGAAGTAGACGCAGCCGTAGCCGGTGGCTTCCGGACGAATCAGCGAACCACCGTAGCTGGTGCCACGACCTGTGAATACGCAATCCGACTTGTTGGTCAGCTTTTTCAGCATGCCGTTCATGTAGCCAACTTCACGGCCGCCCACGCCGATGTCGCCAGCTGGGACATCCGTGTCAGAGCCAATGTGGCGGTACAGTTCCGTCATGAAGGACTGGCAGAAGCGCATGATTTCATTGTTGCTCCTGTCTTTCGGGTCGAAATCGGAGCCGCCCTTGCCGCCGCCCATGGGCAGCGTGGTCAGCGCATTCTTGAAAGTCTGTTCGAATGCCAGGAATTTCAGGATGCCCAGATTGACAGTCGGGTGGAAACGCAGGCCGCCCTTGTACGGACCGATCATCGAGCTATGCTGGATGCGGTAGCCGCGATTCACCTGGATATTGCCATTGTCATCGACCCAGGATACGCGAAATTGGACAAAGCGCTCAGGCTCGACGAGACGGTCGATGACCGCCGCATACTGCGGATTTTTTTCAATGAAAGGCCAAAGGCTTTCCATCACTTCGGTTACAGCCTGGTGAAACTCAGGCTGGTTCGGGTCGCGTGCTTTTACGGCGTCAAGAAAATCTTCAAGGCTACTGTGTTTTGTCGGGTGTTTCATCGGGCTCTTTCGGTTAATAACTCGCGTTATGTTGGTTAAGGTGCAAAAAAGTTGTTGGAGGGCTCGTCCAAAAAATCGAAAAATCTGTTGATTGAAGTTCAAATCGCACACCAAATTCGCCTGTACGAAACCCCATGATATTTTTACCATAAGGTAATAGGCTCATTTTCCATAAGTGTCTTTGTATAAAGTTATCGTCTGGGAATAGTGGAAAATGGGAATTGGAGCAAAATAGTAGTGGGCAATAAAATGCGCGTCAACAACTAATTTTTGCCTGTTTTTTACGCACAACGCACTCCACTGGCGACCCAAATTTTAGTGCAACTATTGCAACAAAACAATTGGGGTCGGAGTCGCATTATTAGTTGCAACTATGTTAACCATGCGACTTTTGTGTGTGTGTGCGCCCGACTGCGTCCCTTATATTTACATTGCGACAACTTTTGCCGATCGCGAAAATTGATTGGGGGTAGGCAAAGGGGTTAAAAGTAATTTTAATGCGCGCCAGGCGCGTCAGAATTTATTGGAGAAATATGCGAAATGCTGAGTGGGTCGGTTGATTTGAATGGGTAATGCGTAAACGGGGTGTCTGAAAGAAGTTTGCAGATGGATGCGACACGCGGTGAAATCGCGATTTGGTTGTGCGCAACGCTAACATGTCATAGGGAAAAGGCAGGCAGCGACCAATTTATTCAGTGCGCCATGACGCATCGCCAGACTGCGTCCCCATTTATATATGGACACTGCAAATATTGACTCTGACCCTATTTGTGACTATTTGTGAAAAAGAATCTTATAAGAAAAATAGAAAATGATAATCTGAGCAAATTATTGAATTGCTATAAAATGAAGCCAACCATTAATTTCTGACTTTTTTTGTCCGCGATGATTACTTTAAAAAGCCTGAAAATTGACTCTCGGCTTCACCGACGAATCAAAATCAATGCAGCCAATCTGGGGGTGGCAATCGGTCTTTATGCCGAGGCCCTGATGACGACGGCATTGAAGATGAATGATCTTGTGAACACGGAAATCAAGAGAATTTCTGAAGAGAGTGCAAAAACACCACCGTCCAGACAAGACGATCAGCCCAAATAATTAGGCCATCCATCCCTGCGAGAGACTTTTCCTTGCGGTAGTCTGTCTGCGCGTTGATCAGCCAACGCGTGAGAGCTTGTGTCTGACAGACAGGGCGGCACCCATCCAGCCCAGCAGTGCGCTCAGCGCGAGTAATAACGCGCATTGCTCAACGGGCAGAGGCGTTAACTGAAGCTCGGAAGCGTAGAGCCTTGCGAGGTCGGCAAGCGCAATGTTCATCGGCAGCAGCATCAATGCAACCACGCCCAGGGCAATGCCGCCGGCGCCCAATCCAAGCAGCGCTCCCGTGTAATAAAACGGCCGTCGGATGAAGGCGTCGGTTGCTCCGACCAGTCGCATCAGCGCGATTTCATCCAGATGGGACATCACCTGCAAACGGATCGTGTTGAAAGCAACCGCGATGACCACGATAGCAAGAGCGGCTGCCATGAAGAGCAGCATCAGGTTTAGTGCGTGCATCAGCGCCGCCAGTCGCTTTACCCACGCAAAATCAAGCTGCACCTTGTCAATATTGGGCAGCTTGCGCAATTGCTCCGCAATGGCATCGATCTGTGATGAAATTGCGCCACTTCCTTGCTCCAGCCTGACCAGAAAGCCGTCCGGCAGTGGGTTTGCGCCCAAGGCGGCAACGGCATCGGCCAGCCCGCCTCTTGCTTTCATGGACTCGAGTGCCGACTCGCGGGGAACGAAGCTCACCGTGACGGTGTGACCGTAATTTTCAAAGACTTTGCTGATGGACGCAGAAAGCGCGGAAGACACTTCGCGCCGGGTGTCTATCTTCATGAAAATGCTTATTTCTGCGTTGACTTCCAATTGGGCCGCGACAGGTTTGAGATTGTCCTGCAAAGTGGCACCAAAAAACGGCAAGGAAAGAGTCAGTGCGATGACCAGCATGTTGAGGAGAAAGCTCGCACTCGAACGGCGCAAATGCGCAAGCGCAGCGGAAAGGGAGTAGGCGCGCTGGCGGAACCAGTTAATCACAGGGTGCTCCTGGCGGCAACAGGGCGCCTGTCGTTGACGAGTTTGCCGCCGCGCAAATAAAGCACGCGGCTCGCGCGGTGGATAAACTTGTCGTCATGTGTGGAAATCAGGCAGGTTACACCTGCGTCCTTGAATGCGGCAAGCGCGTCAAGTACTTTGCTGGCGCTTTCGCGATCGAGGTTCGTGGTTGGTTCGTCGGCCAGAATGATCTGGGGGCGGTTGACAATGGCGCGGGCAATTTCAACTCGCTGCTGTTCGCCACCGGACAAGGCGCGCGGCATCGAGGCCGCACGATCTGACATGGCAACTTTATCCAGAGCCGTGAGCGCGCGAATCCGGGCTTCGTTGCGCGAAGTGCCTACAACCAGCATCGGAAGCATGACATTTTCAACAACACTGCGATCGCTCAGCAGACTTTGATGTTGCATGATCAGCCCCAGTTTGCGTCGCAGGTAAGGTATGCCAACGCGATCGATGTTGCCGATATCCTGGCCGTTTACCGAAACCGTGCCGCTGCTGGGGCGCTCGATAGCGGCGATCAGCTTGAGCAGCGTTGACTTGCCGGCGCCGGACGGGCCAGAAAGAAATACCAGTTCACCCTGATTGATGGACAGGCTGATGTCGCTTAAAGCAATAATGTCGCCCGGATAGTGCCGCGAAACATTACGAAAATCGATCATTGCTGTCATGGTTTGCCTGTTTCAGCCCAGCAGCGCATCCACAAACTCTTCTGCCCGGAAGGGCTGCAAATCTTCAATTTGTTCGCCGATGCCAATGAAATATACCGGTATCGGGCGCATGCTTGCAATAGCTGCAAGGACGCCACCTTTTGCGGTGCCATCCAGCTTGGTAATAATCAACCCGGTGAGGCCCAGTGCATCGTCGAAGGCCATTACTTGCGTCAGCGCATTTTGCCCGGTGTTGCCGTCAATCACTAGCAAGACTTCCTGTGGCGCATCCTCCAGACCCTTGCCAATTACGCGCTTGACCTTCTTCAGCTCCTCCATAAGGTGGAGCTGAGAAGGCAGACGCCCTGCTGTATCCAGGATGAGAACATCTATGCCGCGCGCTCGCGCAGATTGCACTGCGTCAAAGGCAACGGCAGCCGGGTCGCCAGAGGCTTGCGAAATGACCGTCACGCCGTTGCGCTCGCCCCAGACTGTAAGCTGCTCTCGTGCTGCCGCACGGAAAGTGTCGCCGGCAGCCAGCAGGACTTTTTGTCCGCTGGCCTGCAAATGCTTGGCGAGTTTGCCAATAGTAGTGGTCTTGCCGACGCCGTTGACGCCCGCAATCATCATGACAAGCGGATGGTGACGGCCCAGCTCGAGCGGCTTCTCCAGCGGTGTGAGCATGTCAAGCAGAAGCGCGCGCAATGCGGCTCGGATTTGCGCCGGATGTGTCAGCTTTTCGTCCTTGACCTTTTGTTTAAGCGCATGCAGCAATGCCTGCGTGGCAGCAACGCCTGCGTCAGCCATCAGCAGCGCAGATTCCAGCTCTTCATACAGTTCGTCGCCGATTCTCGCGCCGACAAAAAGCATGGTGATATTCCCTGAGGTTCTGGACAGGCCGCTTTTAAGGCGTTCAAGCCAGGATTCCCGGGGTGCTGCTGCAGGGGGGGCGTGCTCGGGCTGATCGGGTGCAGCGTCCGGCGCGGAGGATTTCCTGAAGAAACTGAACATCGGCGGTAGGAAGGTGCGAGACCGTGAAGTAAGGGCTACAATGCAGCACATTCTAACAGAGCGAGCGCCATGAAATTTCGAATATTTCTGACACTTATTCTCCCGCTGATGGCAGGGGCGGCCACCGCAGAGATCGCAGCCGAGTTCACGCTGAAAAACGGCATGAAGGTCATCGTCAAGGAAGACCACCGCTCGCCAACCGTGGTGCACATGGTCTGGTACAAGGCCGGATCCATGGATGAGTTCAACGGCACCACTGGCGTTGCACATGTGCTGGAACACATGATGTTCAAGGGCACGAAGAAAATCAAGCCGGGCGAATTCAGCCGCCGGGTTGCGGCTCTGGGTGGTCGTGAAAACGCCTTTACCAGCAAGGATTACACCGGTTACTACCAGCAAATGGACAGCGCCAGACTGGAAGATGTCATGGCGCTGGAGGCGGATCGCATGACAAACCTGGTGCTCAACGATAAGGAATTCGCACCGGAAATCAAGGTTGTAATGGAAGAGCGGCGCTGGCGCACCGAGGATCGCGCCGCTGCCTTGCTGTCCGAGGCGCTGCACGCGACGGCGTTTAGAGCGCACCCATACCGGCGTCCGATCATCGGGTGGATGAGTGATTTGCAGCATATGACGGCGCAGGATGCGCAGGACTGGTACCGGCGCTGGTACGCACCGAATAACGCAACCATGGTGGTCGCTGGCGATGTGGATGCCAGACGCGCGCTCGCGCTGGCGGAGAAGCATTTCGGAAAAATTCCGCCTCGTCCGGTGCCGGTAACGCGCGTACAGGAAGAGCCGCCACAGCGCGGCATGCGGCGCGTGGCGGTCAAGGCGCCGGCGGAAAATCCGTTCGTCGCGCTGGCCTACAAGGTTCCGGCACTGCGCGATATCGACCAAGACGGGGACGCTTACGCGCTTGATGTGCTGGAAGCGGTGCTGGACGGACACGACAATGCGCGACTGAATGCACGGCTGGTGCGAGCCGAACGCGTGGCCAATACTGTCAATGCGCACTATTCTGCGCTCGCTCGCGGCCCTGCTTTGTTCGTGCTGGGAGGGTCGCCGGCAAAAGGTGTGAGTACGCTGGATCTGGAGCATCGCTTGCGCGCGGAAATCGACAGAATTGCGAAAGACGGCGTGACCGAGCAGGAGCTTCGCCGCGTGAAGACACAGTTGATCGCTTCGCAGGTCTACAAGCGCGATTCGGTTTTTGGACAGGCAATGGAAATCGGATCGCTGGAAATGGCGGGGTTAAGCCACAAACAGATCGATCGCATGATCGAACGCGTGAAGGCGGTGACGCCGGAGCAGGTGCAGGCCGTGGCGAAAAAATATTTTGGAGAAGATGGATTAACGATTGCGACCCTGATTCCGCTGCCGATAACGGAACGCGAGGCCGCGCCGCAACTGCCGGGGCATTAATTATGATGAAACGATGTTTGCTTGTGGCGCTGGGCCTGGGGTTGGGTGCCGCGCAGGCTGCCCAGCCGATCAATGCCTGGACGCTTTCCAATGGCGCTCGCGTTCTGCTGGTCGAGAACCATTCGCTTCCCATTCTGGACATCAGTATCAGTTTTGATGCGGGTGCGCGCCGCGATCCGGGGGGCAAGTCTGGCGTGGCAGGGATGACGCGCGGGATGCTGATGCGCGGAGTGGCGGCCTCGGCTCAGGAACCGGCGCTGAACGAGGCGCAAGTATCAGATGCAATAGCCGACATTGGCGCGCAGGTGGGCGGCAGCGCGGCCAGCGACCGCGCCAACATGAGTTTGCGCACGCTGTCGAGCGCGACGGAACGCGATGCGGCGATACCATTGATTGCCCGCTTGCTGGCGCAGCCCGCCTTTCCGGAGGCTGTGTTTGCGCGCGAAAAGACACGCACCATAGCGGCGATCCGGGAAAGCGACACGCGCCCGGCAGCCATCGCCAACAAGACATTTGCTCGCGCAATATACGGCACGCATCCGTACGCGGATATGCCAACTGTTGCCACGGTGGAGAAAATCAGCCGTGACGATTTGCTCGCCTTTCACCGCAAGCACTATGTTGCCGAGCGCGCGGTAATTGCGATCGTCGGTGACGCCACCCGGGCGCGGGCAGACGCCATTGCGCATGAATTGACCAGGCGGCTGCCGCAGGCCGATTCGGCGCTGCCAGAAATGCCGGAAGTCATAGCCTCGCAGGCGCGCGAGGAGCGGTTGCCGCACCCCGCCTCGCAAGCGCACATCTTGGTGGGAATGCCGGCATTGCGGCGCGGCGACCCGGATCACTTTGCGCTGACTGTCGGCAACTACATACTGGGCGGTGGCGGCTTTGTCTCTCGTTTGGTGAACGAAGTGCGCGAGAAGCGCGGTCTGGCTTACAGTGTGAGCAGTAGTTTTGATCCGACGAAGCAGGAGGGGCCTTTCCGGATCAGCCTGCAAACCAAGAAGGAGCAATCCGACGAGGCACTCGGGGTCGTGCGCGCGACACTGGCAGACTTTCTGCGCGAAGGGCCGACGGAAGCCGAAATGAAGGCAGCCAAGGATCACCTGATCGGCGGGTTTGTGCTGAACATAGACACCAACAGCAAAATGCTCGGCAATGTCGCCGTCATCGGCTACTACGGCTTGCCGCTGGACTATCTGGAGACCTGGAAGCAGAATGTATCGAAAGTGAATGCAGCCGATGTGCGTGCGGCCTTCCGGCGCAAGCTGGCGCTTGATAAGATGTCGACCGTGATCGTTGGCGCACCCGATTGAAAAAACCATGAAACCCAGCCCACCCAGAAAGCGCTCGCACCGGCCCAAACCGCAGCAGGTTCGTATCATCGGCGGACAGTGGAAGCGGTCGTTGCTGCCTGTGGCGGAGGTGGACGGCTTGCGCCCGACGCCGGATCGCGTGCGCGAAACGGTGTTCAACTGGATCGGCCACCTGATCGGCGGCAACTGGCAGAACATCAACGCCCTCGACCTGTTTGCCGGCACGGGTGTGTTGGGATTCGAGGCGGCGAGCCGCGGTGCGGCACGAGCCGTGCTGGTCGAAACCAGTCCGGCAGCCCTGCGGCAGATGGATGCCACACGCGAAAAGCTGCGCGCAACCCAAGTGACGGTAACGCGAGGCGATGCGCTTGCCATTGCGCAGCGTTTGGCCGCGAACAGCGAGAAATTCGACCTTATTTTCCTCGACCCGCCGTATCAGCAGGATTGGCTGCAGCGCGCCTTGCCTGTCTGTCTGCCGCTGCTGAAACAGGGCAGTCTCGTCTACACGGAATCTGCGACACCGCTGGATCGGTTTGAGGCGCAGGAAATGCCGCCATGGCTGGCCGGATGGAGGATTGTTCGGGCAGATCGTGCAGGAATGGTGTTTTATTACCTGCTCCAAAGGGATAACCCGCCGATTTTTGAGGCATAATGCTCTTTTTTGCAAGCCAATCCGAGGGAATTCGATGTCGATAGCAGTTTATCCGGGAACATTTGACCCACTCACGCGCGGCCATGAGGATTTGGTTCGTCGTTGTGCAGGCCTGTTCGATCAGATTATCGTCGGCGTGGCAGAAAGCCGCACCAAGCGGCCGTTTTTCACGATTGACGAGCGGTTGAAGATTGCCAACGAGGTGCTGGGCCACTACCCGAATGTGAGGGTAGAGAGCTTTTCCGGTCTGCTGAAAGATTTTGTGCGTAAGCATGAGGCGCGCGTTATTGTGCGCGGCTTGAGAGCGGTGTCAGACTTTGAATACGAGTTCCAGATGGCCGGCATGAACCGCTACCTGATGCCAGAGGCGGAAACAATGTTCCTGACGCCGTCCGATCAATACCAGTTCATTTCCGGCAACATCGTGCGAGAAATCGCTTTTATGGGTGGTGATGTGTCGAAGTTTGTGTTTCCCTCCGTCGAAAAGTGGCTGAAGGAAAAAATCGAGCAAATGAAAGACTGACAGTCTGAAGGACTAAAGCGGCATGGCCTTGACCATCACGCAGGATTGCATCAACTGCGATGTGTGTGTGCCCGAATGCCCGAACGAGGCCATCTTCCTCGGGCCGGAAATCTACATCATCGACCCGGACAAGTGTACCGAATGCGTTGGCCACTACGACGAACCGCAATGCAAGCAGGTTTGTCCGGTCAACTGCATCGTCACCAGCCCCGATGCGGTCGAAACGCCTGAGCAGTTAAGGGATAAGTTCGTCCGCCTGCAGGCCCGAAAATAGAGCTTGTGCGGAAGCGCTGGTCGCGCAAGAAGTGGCCAAGAAGGTATACTCCACGGGAGCATTTTTTATCCGGCGCACCCGTACTGGTTCTCCACCATTTTCAGGCATATACTCCAGCCATTCTCGCCTTTAAGGCACTCATTTTTGCCTGTTTTCATGCAAAATGGTCGCCAGGGCGGCACCAAGTCGCGCCAAAATGCC
>CAZAWA010000037.1:0-4767 GCA_964488675.1 uncultured Oxalobacter sp.
TTAACCGAGAAGGCAGACAGCACTGAGGCGGCTGATGGATTGTCCAGCAATGCCAGCAGCAGATGCTCAACGGTGAAGAACTCATACCTCGCCTGCCTGGCCTCGACAAAGGCCAGATGCAAACTCACTTCAAGTTCCTGGGCAATCATACTTCCTCCATGACACACTGCAGGGGGTGACCCGCCTCCCGTGCATGCGTTAAAACCAGCTCAAGCTTGGTGGATGCGACATCCTTCGAAAACACACCGCAAATGCCTCTGCCTTCATTATGCACCTTCAGCATAATCTGTGTTGCCTCCTGCCGATTTTTGCTGAAATACTCCTCAAGGATGACAATCACAAACTCCATCGGCGTGAAGTCATCATTCAGAAGCACCACCTTGTACATGGGCGGCAAGCGGTAAGCCTCCGGCTTGCGCTCAAGTATCACCCCATTTTCGTGCTGGGTTCCCATTTATCTTGCATCTATCGTAAATCAAAAAACAAGGGCGCTAAGCGCCGAACAAAGCGGATTATACGATCCAAATCTTACGCGATCTTTCAGCATCTTGTCGGCTATGCCCAAGTCAGAAGCAACTGCGAATCCTCAGGCACAAACAAAAAATGCGTCGCAAAACGGCTTCTCGCCCTTAAAAACCCGGGAAACCGCTTGACTTTGAACATCATTGCTTCAACAATAACAGCAGTTGGCCTCTGCATTTCCCCTTTTCCCCCGCAAGTCAATGGCTGGTGCGTAGTAAGCAAGTCTAGTAAATAAGGGGTGCGATCCCGGTTTCTTGCTTTTTTCGCTCGTGTGATGATGTTCCTAATTAGAAGAAAGATCCTTTATGGCAACAGGTACAGTTAAGTGGTTCAACGATTCCAAAGGTTTTGGCTTTATTACCCCTGATGACGGCGGTGAAGATTTGTTCGCCCACTTTTCCGCTATCAACATGAACGGATTCAAGACCCTCAAAGAAGGTCAGAAGGTCCAGTTTGAAGTCACGCAAGGCCCGAAAGGCAAGCAAGCTTCCAATATTCAGTCTGTCAGCTGATACCAGCCGGGCAATTGAAGATAAACCCCGCTTTAGGTGGGGTTTTTTTACGCTCCGGCAGACAAATTTAGACAAGCCTGATGTCAGCAAACGGCAAAACTGTCTACCCTGATAACTGCCCGTGCGGGCAAAAACCCTACCTTGATTGCTGTGGGCGATTCATCATCGGCGGCATGGTTGCGCAATCCGCGCTGGAATTGATGCGTTCCCGCTACACCGCCTACGCCCTGCGCGACGAGCGGTATTTGCAACTTACCTGGCACGGCAGCACACGACCGGCTGGTCGACTTCTCGATGCCGGGGGCAGTATCAAATGGCTTTCCCTGGAAATCCGCACCAGCGAAGAAGTGGGCAGCGCGGCCACCGTCGAGTTTGTTGCCAGATACAAGGAACAGGGGCGGGCCCAACGGTTGCATGAAACCGGCCGTTTCGTGCGCGAAGAGGGTCAGTGGCTTTACCTGGACGGCAGTTTCACCCAGAGGAAGAAATAACCCCCCTTGCCAAGTCGGCCATACCCTCCGCTTGCCTGTTAAACTGGCGGATCTGTCGAACCTGAAACCGAACCACCCGTGAATTCAAGCCAAACTTCCGACTGGGTTGCGCGCAGCCTTCAAAGCGTCTGGCACCCTTGCACCCAAATGCAGCACCACGAAACCCTGCCGCTGGTGCCAGTCCGCCACGGGAAAGGGGTCTGGCTGTATGATGCGGATGGTCGGCGTTATCTGGATGCCATCAGCTCCTGGTGGGTTAATCTGTTTGGTCACACGAACCCGCGCATCAATGCCGCACTCAAAGACCAGCTGGATCGGCTGGAGCATGCCATGCTGGCCGGTTTCACGCATGAGCCGGTGATTCAGCTCTCAGAGCAGTTGTCAGCGCTTACCAACCATACCCTTGGGCACTGCTTTTATGCGTCCGATGGTGCCTCCGCAGTCGAAATTGCGCTGAAAATGAGCTTTCATGCCTGGCGCAATACCGGCCGCGGCGACAAGCAGGAGTTCGTCTGCCTGAAGGGTGGCTACCATGGCGAAACCATCGGCGCACTGTCTGTCACCGATGTAGCACTGTTCCGCGATGCCTACGGCCCACTGCTGCGAAATGTGCATGTCGCCGCCGCGCCCGATGACCGGCAGGCACAAGGCGGTGAGACCGCCGCCGATATTGCCCACCGGGCGGCCGATGAAATGGAAACGCTTCTGCGCGAGCGAAGTGACAAGATTGCCGCCATCATCGTCGAACCACTGGTGCAATGCGCAGCCGGCATGGCGATGCACGACCCATCCTACCTGACGCGCTTGCGCAAACTGTGCGACCGCTACCAGGTACACCTGATCGCTGATGAAATTGCCGTCGGATGCGGCCGCACCGGCAGCTTTTTTGCCTGCGAACAGGCCGGTATCTGGCCGGATTTTCTGTGCCTCTCCAAAGGCATCAGCGGCGGCTACCTGCCGCTGTCACTGGTCATGACGCGAGACAACATCTATCAATCGTTTTACAGCGCAGACATCACGCGCGGCTTTCTGCACTCGCATTCCTACACCGGCAACCCGCTCGCCTGCCGTGCCGCACTCGCGACGCTCGCTATTTTCAAGGAAGACGATGTACTGAATTCAAACCTCCTGCTGGCCGGAAAACTGACCAAGGCACTTGCGCCGCTGGCCGCGCATGAAAAGGTTCAACACTTCCGCCACCGCGGAATGATCTGGGCGTTCGATGCCATCGTCGACGATCCGGCGAAACTGGCTTCATTTTCCCGCCGCTTTTTCACCGCAGCACTGGAGCAGGAGCTGCTGCTGCGTCCAATTGGCAACACGGTGTACCTGATGCCACCTTACATCCTCGACGATACGGAAATCGAGGTGCTGGCAACCCGTACGCTGGCCGTGTTCGAGCAAGTGATGCGGTCATGAGCGCGCCCTTTTGCTGCTTCGTCACCGGCACGGACACCCATATCGGCAAGACCCTGGTGTCTTGCGCATTGCTGCACGCGCTAGCGCAACAGGGCGTGCGCGCAGCAGGCATGAAGCCGGTAGCAGCCGGAGCCGTGCTGCGCGACGGCATCTGGCACAACGACGATGCCGACGCCATTGCCAGCGCCTCCGGCATGACGCTCCCGCCCGAGCTGGCAACACCCTGTCTGCTGCGCACCGCCTCCGCACCGCATATCGCAGCCGCTCTGGAAAACACCCGCATCGACCAGATGAAGATTGCAACGGCCTACCGCTTGATCGCGTCACAGGCCAAAGCCGTCGTGGTCGAAGGCGTTGGCGGCTTCAAGGTACCGCTGGCGGAAGACTTCGACAGCGCCGATATGGCGGTACAATTCGGCCTGCCGATCATCATGGTGGTGGGTCTGAGGCTGGGCTGCATCAATCATGCGCTCTTGACGGCAGAAGCGATCGCCGCACGAAGTCTGGTGCTGGCAGGGTGGGTTGCAAACATGGTCGAGCCGGCAATGCCTTATGTGGCTGACAATATTTCAGCGCTGGCGAAGCGTCTGCCGGGGCCACTGCTCGGTGTCGTGCCGCATTTGCCGGTGCCATCGGCAACCATCGCTGCCAGCCACCTTGATTTTTCTCGCCTGCCGGGCTGGCCCGGCAAGCAACAGTAGCAATATTGAACAAAGGATTACTGAATCATGTCGCAAGTCATCTCGTTCCACTCCAACCTACTGCAAATCGCCGAACCGGAAGAGGCCGCCTGGCCCGTCGATGCCGTGCTGGCGCTGTTTGAATTGCCCTTCACTGAACTGCTGTCGCGCGCGCAGGAAGCGCACCGAATCCATTTCCCGGAAAACGACATCGAACTGGCGACCCTTGTTTCACTGAAGACCGGCGCTTGCGAAGAGGATTGCGGCTATTGTTCGCAATCTTCGCACTATGAAACCGACCTGAAGGCGAGCAAGATCCTGCCGCTGGGTGAAGTTCTCGATGCGGCGCGCACGGCCAAGGAAAATGGCGCGACCCGATTCTGCATGGGTGCATCCGGCCGCTCGCCAAAGGAGCGCGACATGGACAAGTACACGGAAATAGTGCGCGAGGTGAAAGCGCTTGGGCTGGAAACCTGCGCCACACTGGGCATGCTGAAAGAAGAGCAGGCAAAGCAACTCAGGGAAGCGGGGCTGGACTACTACAACCACAATCTTGACACTTCGCCGAATTACTACGGCACCGTCATTTCGACGCGTACTTTTCAGGATCGCCTCGACACGCTGGGTCATGTGCGCGACGCCGGGCTGAAAGTCTGCTGCGGCGGCATCATCGGCATGGGGGAAACCCGTCGCCACCGCGCCGAACTGCTGGCTCAACTGGCTAACCTGAACCCCTATCCGGATGCCGTGCCGATCAATCATCTGGTGCCGATCGAAGGGACACCACTACAAAATGTCGCGCCGCTCGATCCGCTGGAGTTCGCGCGCACGATTGCCGTTGCGCGCATCACGATGCCCAAAGCGCGCGTGCGCCTGTCTGCCGGCCGCCACCACCTGTCTGAAGGCGAGCAAGCGCTATGCTTCATGGCCGGAGCCAATTCGATTTTCTACGGCGAAAAGCTGCTGACCACGGACAATTCCGAAGCAGAAAGCGACCGCGTAATGCTGGCCAAGCTGGGCTTGCGCCCGCGCGAGATTCCGGCTGCAGCGACCATGTGCGCCGATGCTGACAAATAGGGATGTTCCATGAACGGAAATGGCGGAAATGGGGTCGGAGTAATTTACGCTTCGCGTAAAAAACTG
>CAZAWA010000037.1:4867-18556 GCA_964488675.1 uncultured Oxalobacter sp.
CTGACACCGACTTCCTGCTGACACCGACTTCCTGCTGACACCGACTTCCTGCTGACACCGACTTCCTGCTGATCTCGAAATTGCCCAGATGCTATATCGAATTGAATAACCGCGTGCAAATGAAAGTCATCTACTACAACGAGGGCGAGGACACGACATACTGGCTGGCCGGTTTGCGCACCGCAATGCCACAGGCTGACTTTCGTCACTGGCGACCGGGCGACAACGAGCACGCCGACTATGCGCTGGTATGGAAACCACCGGCCGAAATGCTCGCCGGGCGCAAAGGCCTGAAAGCCATTTTCAATCTCGCCGCCGGTGTTGATCAACTTCTGAAGATGGGCGATGCACTTCCCAATGTGCCCATCATCCGGCTCGAGAATGCCGGCATGGGCGTTCAAATCGCGGAGTATGCAAGCCACGCCGTCATCCGCCACTACCGCCGCTTTGACGAATATGAAAGGCAGGCTGCAAGGCGTGAATGGAAATATCTGCCGCCCCCCGACAAGCAGCATTTCACTGTTGGCGTCATGGGGCTGGGTGCCATTGGGTACTGCGTCGCGCAAGCCCTGCTGCATTTCGGTTTTCCGGTGCGCGGCTGGAGCCTTAGCCAGAAACACCTGACCGGCATTCACTGCTTCGCCGGAAACGGAAGGCTGGACGATTTTCTGGATGGTGTGCAGGCGCTGGTCTGCACGCTGCCGCTCACGACCGAAACAACCGGCCTGCTCAATCGCGACACGATGGACAAGCTGGGCTATGGCGCCTATCTGGTCAATGTCGGGCGCGGCGAGCATCTGGTGGAAACCGACCTGCTGGCGGCGCTAGATTCCGGCCGCATCGCCGCTGCCACGCTGGATGTCTTTCGCGACGAACCCTTGCCGCCGGCGCACCCGTTCTGGCAACATCCCCGCATCACGATTACCCCGCACATCGGGGCGGCGACATACCGCGACGATACCGTGCGCCAGGTGGCCGAAAAACTGCGCGCCTTCCACCAGGTTCAATTAGTGACTGGCATCGTGGATCGCGCGAAGGGCTACTGAGCCAGCAAGAAGGCGACACATCGAAACAAAAAGGTTGTCGTCCCACAACCCGTGTGCAATCATAATCACAACCCGCAAGGGCTGACAGTGACCCTTTTACGCTTAAATATCAACCTTCTTCAGGGCGGCTCTCGCATGAATACCAGAAATACTGTCTTAATTGTCGACGATAGTCGCGTATCCCGCCTGATGACTCGCCAGTTCATCCTGAACAAGCACCCGGACTGGAACATCGTTGAAGCCGGCACCGGCGAAGAAGCGCTTGAAAAGCTCAAGGAACTGCCCGACACCCTGGTAATGCTGGATGTCAACATGCCGGGCATGGGCGGCATCGCTGCCGCCGAACAGATGCGCGCGCAATATCCCGCCATCAGAATTGCGATCCAGACCGCGAACATTCAAGATTCCACCCGCGCCAAGGCAGAAGCCATGGGAGCCGGCTTTATCGAAAAACCCATCAACGAAGCCCGCATCCACAAATTGCTGGATGAATGGGTGGCCGGCTGATGTTCAGCCTGACCGAACTACAGCACGACGCGCTGGTTGAAATTTTCAACATGGGCGTGGGCAACGCCGCCCACGCCATGAGCGGCATCGTCAACGAAGAGGTGACGATGTCGGTTCCCACCATCACCTTCCAGAGCCGTACCGACGCCGCCACCACGCTGGGCAATAAGGAGTCGCGCAACATTTGTGGAATCAGCCAGCAATATCGGGGGGCGTTCAACACTGACGCCATCCTGATGTTCCCGGAGGAAAAAAGTCTCGAGATCGTGCGCCTGATGGTGGGTGAATCCGTCTCCACCGAAGAACTGACCGAGATGGAACAAGAGGCGATGAGCGAAATTGGCAACATCATTCTCAACGCCTGCGTCGGCATTCTGGCCAACATCTTCAAACGCGAACTGGAAGGCTCGCTGCCCAGCTACCATGTCGGCAGCAGCAGCGACATCCTCAATGTGGACGAACGCTCCTCCAGCGATATCGTGATGATGCTCCACATCGACTTTGCGCTTGAGAAACACGAGATTCACGGCTATGTCGCGTTTTTGCTGGACATGTCCGCAATGCTGGATCTGCGACAGCACATTGACCAGTATCTGTCCGGGATCGCATGATGGACGACTGCTGCGCACATAAGGAAGGTCACTTCGATCTGTGCAGCAGCGTGTTGCGAGCCGTCAATGTCGGCACCATCGTGCTTGACACCAATATGAGGGTTGTCGTCTGGAACCAGTGGATCGAACGCTACTCCTTTGTTTCTGAATCCGAAGCGCTGGGCAGACAACTTGCCGATCTATTTCCGGAACTGCAAACTGGCCGCCTGACGAATGCCATCCAGAGTGCGATCAGCCATCGTCTGCCTTCGCTGCTGTCGCAGACGCTGAACAAATCGCCCCTGCCCTTGTACGCCTCGGTAAAAGGCGCCGAGGAGCGACAGCGCATGCAGCAGGCGATACAGGTTATCCCGATCACCGCGCCAGATGCACCGGTGCATTGCCTGATACAGATCACGGATGTCAGTCTGGCCGTCAACCGCGAAAGCATCCTGCGACAGCAGGCGGTCGAGTTGCGCTCCAAAACTTATGCGGACGGCCTGACCGGCATCCCGAACCGGCGGCGCTTTGACGAACACGCGGAAGAAGCACTTCGTCTGGCCAAGCGAAACGGTTCGCCGCTTTCCTTGATCATGATTGACATTGATTTTTTCAAGCAGTACAACGACCGCTACGGGCACCTGACGGGCGACCAATGCCTGGTCGAGATCGCGCAAGCCATATGGAAAATCCCCAAGCGCCCGCTCGACATGGTGGCGCGCTGGGGCGGCGAAGAATTTATTGCCCTGCTGCCCAACACCCCGCTCGATGGCGCAAATAAAATTGCCGAGGACATGCTCGCAGCAGTCAACCAGCTGGGCATCCCCCACTCCCTGTCGCTAACGGCTGACCATGTCAGCATCAGTCTGGGCGTGGCAACCTGTCTGTCGGCCAGACGAGCCAACCATCTGAATGACATCGTTCGCGTCGCGGATATGGCGCTGTATGAAGCGAAAAAGGCGGGACGCATGCGCGTCGCCTGCCGCACCATTGATCTGGACGCCGCCACCTGATATTTTTACCGTTTTATCCGGGGATCTCACATGCACCCACACACACTGACGCTACTGAATGGCATTTCCATGCCGACCCTCGGCCAGGGGACCTGGTTCATGGGCGAATCCCGCGCCGAGCGCAAGGCCGAGGTCGCCGCGCTGCAGCATGGCATGGCGCTGGGACTGACATTGATCGACACCGCAGAAATGTATGGCAACGGTGGCGCCGAAGAAGTCGTCGGCGAAGCAATCGCCGGTCGCCGCAACGAGGTCTTTCTGGTCAGCAAGGTGCTGCCCAACAATGCCAGCCTCAAAGGCACGGTCACCGCCTGCGAGCGCAGCCTCAAGCGCCTGAAAACCGACTGCATCGATCTCTACCTGCTGCACTGGCGCGGCAGTTACCCGCTGGAAGAAACCTTCGCCGCACTGCAAGGCTTGCAGGACGCCGGCAAGATCCGCGCATGGGGCGTGTCCAATTTCGACACGGCCGACATGATTCGCGCGAGCAAAGTCGATGGCGGACAGAACTGCGTCAACCAGGTGCTGTACAACCTCGGCTCGCGCGGCATCGAATGGGATTTGCTGCCCTGGCAGCGCGAGCGCAACATCGCCGCCATGGCGTACTCGCCGCTGCACCAGACGCACCTGCTGAAAAAAAGCGGATTGCAGCAACTGGCGAAGGAACTGGGCATCACCCCGGCGCAGCTCGCGCTGTCCTGGCTGCTGCATCAGGGAACCATCCCGATTCCGAAATCCTCAAACCTCAAACGCATTGAGGAAAACCGCAAGGCATGGGATATCGCGCTGTCGGCCGACACACTCAAGCGGCTGGACACCCTGTTCCCGCCACCCAGGGGCAAGATGCCGCTGGACATACTCTGAAAAAATATACTGCCTAGGGGTATTAATTCTCCGGCGCTCCAGCCATGGCGAACTGCAATATTTAAGCCTATACTCCCGCAAAAATGGCTTTACGGCAGGCATTTTTTGCCTATTTTTTACGCAAATATGCCGTGTGAGCCGCAAAAAATTGCTTCTCAAGGCCATTTTGGGCCAACTAATAACGCGCCGCGTTATTAGTTGGCGTGAGTCAATTCCCGGAAATCAGAGGCCTTCCAGTGGCATCAGCCCGCCTGATCCAGCCGCCCCTGCGCCGCCAGATTGCGGATTACATGAATGGTGTCGATATCGGACTCGCGATACGCCGAGCGGCGAAAATCGTTGTACATCGCGTCCGCGCCCTCATCGGGACTCGCATCCTCGTACTGAAACCGGACAAACAGGCGGCCAGGCTGCGGCTCTTCGATAGTCATGGTCAGCGATGAATCGGAAAAGTCCTTTTGCGCCGCGACATGGTAGCGAATCTGGTGATGCATAAGGTAGGTGACACGATCGTGGATTACCAGCTCGCCGTACGACAGGCGCCGGGCAATCGCCACCTCCGTGCGCTCGACGATGTCGCAGGCATCCAGATGCGAAACGAAAAGCGTCGGCGACTCCGCGCGCAGCACCAGTCCGTGCCAGAGCTGGCGGCGCGTCAGCGGCGCAATCATCGGATTGCCGGGGCTGTTGATTTCTACCAGGTGCTCGAACTTCATTTTGCCTCGCTGCCAAACATCCCGCTTTCAAGTGGAAATCCCTTGACAAATTCTTTCGCCGGCAAGCGCTTGCTACCGGGTTTTTGCAATTCGGTCACGCGCAGCACGCCCTCGCCACAGGCGATCAGCACACCATCCTGCGCATTGGCAGCCAGCACCTCGCCCGGCTTGCCGGAAGTCGGCACCATCAGCGGCTCGGCGCGCCACAACTTGACCGTCTCGCCACCGAAGGTCGCGCTGGCACCGGGGAAGGGGTTAAACGCATTGATCCTGCGCGCCGCCACGGCCGCTGAAAGCGAGAAGTCGATGGGCGCTTCGTCCTTCATGATCTTGGCAGCATAGTTCGCCCCGGCTTCCGGTTGCGGCCTTGGATTCGCCTCGCCCTTTTTCATCCGGCGCAGCGTTTCGACGATCATGCGCGCACCCAATGACGCCAGCTTGTCATGCAGGCTCGCCGCCGTGTCGCCGGGTTCAATCGGGAGTTTTTCCACCGCCAGCATCGGGCCGGTGTCGAGGCCCTCATCCATCTGCATGATGGTGACGCCGGTTTCCGAATCGCCCGCCTCGATCGCGCGCTGGATCGGCGCCGCACCGCGCCAGCGCGGCAACAATGACGCATGAATGTTGACGCAACCCATCCGTGGAATATCAAGCACCGCGCGCGGCAGGATCAGCCCGTAGGCGACCACCGCCATGACATCGCACTGCGTTGCCCGCAGCACATCATGCGCGGCGCGCGCGTCAGCGGCATGTTTGCCATCGAGCCGCAGCGATTGCGGCTGCGCAACCGGTATGCCCTTCGACTGCGCCAGTTGCTTCACCGGCGACGCGTGCAATTGCATGCCGCGTCCGGCGGGACGGTCCGGCTGTGTCAGCACCAGCGGAATGTCGAAGCCGGCATCGAGCAGCGACTGGAGTGCCGTCGCGGCGAATTCCGGGGTGCCGGCAAAAACGATTTTCATTGTTTCTTCGCCTATCGTCTGCGCCGCGCGCGCGCTGATTTTACCGGCAGGTCGCGCTGCTGTTCGCGTTCGTCCTTCAGCATCTTGGTCTTGATGCGATTGCGTTTCAGCGGCGACAGGTATTCGACAAACACAAATCCTTTCAGATGATCGATTTCATGCTGGATGCACACCGCCAGCATGCCGTCGGTCGTCAGCTCGAACGGCTTTCCGTCAACATCGAGCGCGCGCACCCTCACTTGCGCGGGTCGTTCGACCTCATCGTACACGCCGGGAACCGACAGGCATCCCTCCTGACACAGCTTCTTTTCCGGGCTGGCCCAGACGATCTCCGGGTTGATGAACACGCGCAAGTCGGTGCGGGTTTCGGTCGTGTCGATAACGATAACCTGCTCATGCACATCGACCTGGGTGGCAGCCAGGCCGATGCCCGGCGCGTCATACATGGTTTGCGCCATGTCGGCGACCAGTTTTTTCAGGCGCGCATCGAACACAGTGACGGGTTTGGCGACCTTGTGCAAACGCGGGTCGGGATAGCGCAATATCGGTAGCAGGGACATTTTGATTGAATACGAGACTTCTGGAGTGAGTCAGTGGTTCCTTACGCAACAGCAAGACGGGATTGGCGTGTGTTTTTCTTGCTACTTCATGGATTTATGTGCAGAATTTGAGTCAGTTTGGCAATACTTGTCGCGCATTGGGTTTTGCGTCTTCACTTCGCGCTGTCGCAACCGACGATACCGCATCCATTGGAACGACCATGAAAAAGTTTAGCACAGCCGCTGTAATTCTTGCCCTTGCCGCCTTTTCCGCCTCGTTAACCGCCCCGCAAGCCTTCGCTGCTGGAAAGAGCAAGTGCGAATTCCGCTCCAGCGCGCCAGATCAGCATGTGGTCATCAAGGGAGACACCCTGTGGGGCATTTCCGGCAAATTTCTGGATCATCCGTGGTGCTGGCCACAAGTCTGGGGCATGAACCGCGAGCAAATCCGCAATCCGCACTGGATTTATCCGGGGCAAACCGTTTATCTCGATCGCGTAAACGGTCGCTTGCGGCTAGGCCAACCCGCCGCATCCGAGGACGGTCGTCTGTCACCGAAAATCCGCATCACCGATGTCGACAAGAATGCGCTGCCCTCGATCGATCCGAAAGTGATTGAACCGTTCCTGTCGCAGGCGCTCATCATCGAGGAAGATGGTCTGGCCGACGCGCCGCGCATCGTCGCAACCCAGGAAGGCCGCGTGAAGCTGGGCATCGGCGATCGGGCCTATGTGCGCGGTGACCTGAAGAGTGGTGGCGTTTTCAATGTGTTCCGCCCGAGCCAGCCGCTCAAGGATCCGGTCACCAAAGCCATCATCGCCCATGAAGCCGAGCATGTCGGCGTGGTGCAACTGGTGCGCACTGCCCGAGCAGAAAACGAAGCCCATGCCTTCACCGTGATCGACATGAAGTCGGAAATGGGTGTTGGCGACCGTCTGGTTCTCAAACCGCCCTACACGCTGGTCAACTATGTGCCGCATCCGCCGGAAAAACCAGTAGAAGCACGAATCGTGTCGATCTATGGCGGCGTCACCCACGGCGGACAAAGCCAGGTCGTGGCTATTAACCGTGGCAGGAATGACGGTCTGGATGTCGGCACCGTGCTGAAGCTCTACCGTCTGGGCGAAACCATTGCCGATCGCACTTCCGGCGGAATATCGCTGCTAAATGGCGGCAACAAAGTCAAGCTGCCGGACGAAGAAAGCGGCACCCTGTTCGTGTTCCGCGTGTTCAGCAATGTGTCTTACGCGCTGGTGATGGATGTGAACAACTATGTCGTCCTGGGTGATGTCGCCCGCTCGCCGGAATGACCCCGGCCCGGGCTGACGAACTTTCAGCCTGGGTTCGTCTCGAACAGACACCGGGCATCGGCCCGGTCAATGCGCGCCGGTTGCTGGCCGAGTACGGTTTGCCCGAAAACATTTTTGCTGCCAGTTATGCCTCGCTGCAAAAATTTGTCCCCGAACGGCTGGCGCAGGCGCTGACTGCGCCGGCCACGGAAGCGCTGCAAACGCTTGTCGGCAAGACGCTCGAATGGGCGGCGCAATCCGGCAACCACCTCCTGACGCTGGCCGACAGCGCCTACCCGCCCGCCCTGCTCGACATTTCCGACCCGCCGCTGATACTGTTCGCCAAAGGACGACCCGAACTTCTCCTGGCACCTTCACTCGCCATCGTCGGCAGCCGCAACGCCACCGCGCAGGGCAGCGCCAATGCCGAAAATTTCGCCAAGGCGCTTAGCCGCTCCGGCCTGACCATTGTTTCCGGCATGGCGCTCGGCATCGATGCTGCCGCGCATCGCGGCGGGCTGCAGGGCGCAGGCTCGACTGTCGCCGTCATCGGCACCGGCGCCGACATCGTCTATCCGGCGCGCAACCGCCCGCTGGCCCACCTCATCGCTGATGGCGGCTGCATTGTGAGTGAGTACCCGCTCGGCATGTCGGCCCTGGCGTCCAACTTCCCGCGCCGCAACCGCATCATCAGCGGACTGGCGCGCGGCGTATTGGTGATTGAGGCTGCCGCCCAATCCGGCTCGCTGATCACGGCGCGACTTGGCGCCGAACAGGGCAAGGAAGTGTTTGCCATCCCCGGCTCCATCCATTCCCCGCTGTCCAAGGGTTGCCACCTGCTGATCAAGCAAGGCGCCAAACTGGTCGAATCCGCGCAGGACATCCTGGAAGAATTGCGCCTGCCGCAACGCGACGCCATACCGCCGGGCACGGCCGCATCCATCGCGCCGGATCCGGAAACGGCCCAATTGCTCGAAGCGCTCGGCCATGATCCGGCCGACGCCGACACCCTGAGCGTACGGAGCGGACTGGATCCCGCCACCCTGAGCGCCCAGTTGCTGACACTGGAACTGGACGGCATGGCCGAACGGCTACCGGATGGCAGGTACCGTCGCGTTGCATCATGAGCAACAATTTCTCCTTCACATGGAGCGGCAAGCTGAAATCAGCAAAACTGCAGATGATTTCGAATCGGATTTAATCGCTATAATGGCCGGATGTTTGAAGTATTAGTGTATCTCTACGAGACTTATTACCGTCCCGATGCCTTCCCCGAACCGGTTGCACTGGCAAAAACCTTGTCAGACATTGGCTTTGATGAAACGGAAATCGCCGACGCCCTGGACTGGCTCTCCGATCTGGCCGAAACCACGGAAACCTTTGCCGGACACCGCCCAAACGAAGCGGGGGCATCGTTCGCCCATCGCGTTTTCGTCGAGCAAGAGCTGTCCGTGCTGGGCATCCGGGCGGTCGGGTTCATCCAGTCACTGGAAAACGCCGGCATTCTGGATCCGATCTTGAGGGAAATCGTGATTGAACGATCGCTCGCGGCCGGTATTTCTCCCATGCCTATCGACAAGTTGCGTCTTATCGTTCTGGTGATCCTCTGGAGCCAGGGCGAAGATCCGGACACGACCCTGCTCAACCCGATATTTGCCGACCCCGAAGACAGGAATGAATGCCTGCTGCACTGAGCCCTGCCATCCGGCAATCATTTTTTTGTTCGCTTCAAGCGGCCGAGTCTTGCGAATTCTGTGTTAACGCCTTTATTATTAGCCGCCCGCGAGCAGTTGGCGCCGTTATCGCTTACACTTAGCCCGATTTTCCCCAGTCAAGCCTTTCATGCCAGACAAGACCATGTCCAAAACTCTCATCATCGCTGAAAAGCCCTCGGTCGCGAACGACATCGCCAAATCGCTGGGTGGCTTCAAGAAGCACGATGATTATTTCGAGTCCGACAAGTATGTCCTGTCTTCGGCCATTGGCCATCTGGTCGAGATTGCCGCACCCGAGGAGTTCGATGTCAAGCGCGGCAAGTGGAGTTTTACCCACCTGCCCGTGATTCCGCCGCATTTCTCGCTGAACCCGATTGCAAAAACTGAATCCCGCCTGAAACTGCTGAACCGTCTCATCAAGCGCAAGGATGTCACGGAGATCATCAACGCCTGTGACGCGGGACGAGAAGGCGAGCTGATTTTCCGCCTGATTGCGCAACACGCCAAAGCCAAGCAGCCGGTCAAGCGGCTGTGGCTGCAGTCGATGACGCCGGGCGCGATTCGCGACGGTTTCGGCAAACTGCGCGACGACAAGGACATGCTGCCGCTGGCGGACGCGGCGCGTTGCCGCTCCGAAGCGGACTGGCTGATTGGCATCAACGGCACGCGTGCCATGACCGCGTTCAACTCAAAGGAAGGTGGCTTCTTCCTCACGACCGTCGGGCGCGTGCAAACGCCGACGCTGTCGATCGTGGTGGATCGCGAAAAATCCATCAAGGCATTTGTGCCGCGCAACTACTGGGAAGTGCGCGCCGAATTCGTTTGCGCCGCCGGCGTGTACGAAGGCCGCTGGCAGGACCCCAGGCACAAGAAAGATGAATCCGATCCGGAAAAGCGCGCAGAACGCCTGTGGAGCAAGGCAGCAGCGGACACCATCGCCACTGCCTGCCGTGGCAAGCCGGGCAAGGTCAGCGAAGAATCGCGCCCAACCACCTCGATGTCGCCGGCGCTGTTCGACCTCACCAGCCTGCAGCGCGAAGCCAACTCGCGCTTCGGCTTTTCCGCCAAGAACACCCTGGGCATCGCGCAGGCGCTGTACGAGCGCCACAAGGTGCTGACTTACCCGCGAACCGACTCGCGCCACCTGCCCGAAGACTATATCGCCACGGTGCGCCAGACGCTGGAGACCCTGGCCGACAGCAACAACTACCAGCCGTTTGCGTCACCGATTCTGAACAAGAAATGGCTCAAGCCCAACAAGCGGATTTTCGACAACACGAAAATTTCCGATCACTTCGCCATCATTCCGACCACGCAGGCGCCCAAAGGGCTGTCCGAGCCCGAGCAAAAGCTGTATGACCTTGTGACCCGCCGCTTCCTCGCCGTGTTTTTCCCGGCAGCCGAATTTCAGGTCACCACGCGCTTCACCGAAGTGTCCGGTCACTCGTTCCGTAGTGAAGGCCGCGTGCTGACCAGTCCGGGCTGGCTCGCAGTATACGGCAAGGAGGCGGTCGAGAAGGACGCGGAAGGCGGTGGCATTCTGGTGCAGGTCGGCAAGAATGAAGCCGTCAAGACTGACAAGATCAATGTCAACGCGCTCGTCACGCGCCCGCCTGCGCGCTACTCGGAAGCGACACTGCTGACCGCCATGGAAGGCGCGGGCAAGCAGATGGAAGAGGACGAATTGCGCGAAGCGATGGCCGGCAAGGGGCTGGGCACACCGGCGACGCGTGCCGCCATCATCGAAGGCCTACTGACCGAAAAATACCTGCACCGCGAAGGCCGGGAAATCATCCCGACCGCCAAGGCGTTCCAGCTCATGACGCTGCTGCACGGTCTCGGCGTGGATGAACTGACTGCTCCGGAACTAACCGGCGAGTGGGAATTCAAGTTGTCGCAAATGGAAAAAGGCCAGATCACGCGCGAGCAGTTCATGCAGGACATTGCGCAAATGACGCAAGTGATCGTCAAGCGCGCCAAGGAATTCGACGAAGACACCATCCCCGGCGATTACGCAACGCTCAAAACGCCCTGCCCCGATTGCGGCAGTGTGGTGAAGGAAAACTACCGCCGCTTCGCCTGCACCAAATGCGAGTTCTCGATCACCAAGACACCCGCAGGCCGCCAGTTTGAAATTGACGAAGTCGAAGAACTACTGACGAAGCACACAATCGGCCCGCTGCAAGGCTTCCGATCCAAGATGGGCCGCCCGTTTGCCGCCATCCTCAATCTCGTGCATGACGAAGACACCGAAAACCGCAAGCTGATGTTCGATTTCGGCCAGAGCCAGGATGAGGATGAAAATGGTGAGCCGCTTGACTTCAGTGACAAGAAGCCGCTCGGCGCCTGTCCGAAGTGCGGCAGCGGCGTGCACGAACTCGGCCTCGCCTATGTGTGCGAAAAAACGGTCGCCCGCCCGAAAGCCTGTGATTTCCGCAGCGGCCGGATCATCCTGCAGCAGGAAATCCTGCCAGAACAGATGGTGAAGCTGCTCAAGGAAGGCCGAACCGACTTGCTGCCGGGCTTCGTCTCGCAACGCACGCGCCGCCCGTTCAAGGCCTATCTGGCGCGCAGCAAGGATGGCAAGGTGGTGTTCGAGTTCGAGGAGCGCAAGGCAAAAGCACCGGCCAAAGAAGGCCGAGTTGCTGCGAAAACCGAAACGGGCAAGCCTGCCGCAAAGACCACCGAGAAAGCCCCGGCAAGGACGGTCAAGCCCAGGGCAGCCGCCGTGAAGACGACGGCCAAGTCCGCCGTCAAAGCCGTGGCCAAGCCTGCGGCAGCCAAACCGGCCGCGAAGAAAGCGCCTGTCAGGACCGCTGCGAAAACCGCAGCCAAAGCGCCCGCCAAACCTGCTGCCTCAAAGACCGTCGCCACGAAAAAGCCTGCAGTGAAAAAGCCAACTGCCAAGGCTGCACCGAAAAAAGCCGCAGCGAAAAAGCCGGCGGCCAAAAAGGCAGCCAGGTAGACGATGATCGATCCCATTGAAACACCCAGCCGTGAAGAATGCGTGCAAGCCATGATTTCGCACGCGCTTGGCGTATCGATCAGCTTTTTCGGGCCGCTCATTCTCTGGATGACCGCAGGCAAGCGCTCCGCCTTCGTCGAGAAGCATGCAAAGGAAGCGCTCAATGCGCAGATCACACTGGCGACCGTCCTGCTGGCCTGCTGGAATTTCGCGCCCGACGCCTGGTTTGTGCTGCTGCTGTCCGGCTATCTGATACTCAACACGGTTGTCAGCGTGCCAGCGGTCATCGCCGCCGCCAAAGGCCAGCCTTTCCGTCATGTCTGGATGCCGTTTCGCCTGATCGAGTAAGCGCAGGGCAAAAAGACATCTGAAACAGATACTCTACCCCAGCATATTTTATCCGGCGCATCGGCTATGAACAAGCGCCAGATTAACTCCCATACTCCCCGTAAATTTGCCGCATACCGGACAAAATTCGCCTGTTTTTTGCGCAAACTGGGCGTTTTCAGCGTGACTGCAGCCCAAAATGCCTGCCAAGGAGCCACTATTAACGCGACGCGTTATTAGTGCCAATACCCGCTGCCTATTCCACCGACTTCCAGTTGACGACTGTATCAACCCCTTTGTCGGTGGCTTCCCACCTGCCAGGCGCCTGAGCGATCAACTCATGTGCCTGCAGTTTGGCCAGCGCTTCCGGCGGGATCGCCAAGGCAGGAATCATGGCGATGATTTGCGCCAGCCATTGAATATCCTCTTCCGTCAATTGCTCTTTCATGTTCCCATTTCTCAAAAAATTTGCTGATAGGCATGGCAAGGCGAGATTAACCGGGCTGCCGGGAGTTTCACTGAAATCACACATGCCCGCTGATTGGGTGCGGCTTGTACGGCGCTTCCAGTTCGGCCATTTCTTCCCGGGTCAGCGACACCCGGATCGACGCCAGCGCATCGTCCAGTTGCGGCAGCTTGGAGGCGCCGACGACCGGCGCCGTCACGCCCTTGTGCAGCAGCCAGGCATAGGCCACCTGCGCGTTGGATACGCCCTTGCTCTGCGCCACCCTCGTCACCGCGTCGACCACGGCAAAGTCGGACTCGTTGTAGTAGTAGCGCTGCGCCAGATCGTCGGTCTTGGCGCGCGAGGTGGCTGAAGCGTTCGATGTAGCATCCTTGTCCTCCGGCTTGCGGTTGCCGGCCAGGAAGCCGCGCGCCAGCGGACTCCACGGAATGATCGCCACCTTCTGGTCGTGGCACAGCGGAATCATTTCGCGCTCTTCCTCGCGGTAAGCCAGATTGTAGTGGTTCTGCATGGAAACGAATGGCGTCCAGCCATTTTCCTTCGCCACCTGCTGCGCCTTGGCGAACTGCCAGGCCCACATGCTTGATGCGCCGAGGTAGCGCACCTTGCCAGCCTTGACGATGTCGTGCAGCGCCTCCATGGTTTCCTCGATCGGCGTGGTGCGGTCCCAGCGGTGAACCTGGTACAGGT
>CAZAWA010000038.1:0-18417 GCA_964488675.1 uncultured Oxalobacter sp.
CCCTGGTTCGCCTTGTAGTAGTCGGGCTGGCACGCAGTCATTTCGCGCGACCAGTCGATCGCCAGGCCCATCGAATCCATCTGTGCGCGCATGTGCCCGATGTTGGAGTAGGTCCATTCGGCTGGCGGCACTTTGTTTGCCATTGCGGCGTTTTCTGCCGGCATGCCGAACGCGTCCCAGCCCATCGGCATCAGCACATTGTAGCCATTCATCCGCAGATAGCGGTACATCACATCGTTGATGGTGTAGTTGCGCACATGTCCCATGTGCAGGCGGCCCGACGGGTAGGGCAGCATCGAGCAGGCGTAAAACTTGCCTTTCGGGAAGCGCGGATCGTTTTCGACCGCCTTGTACGCGTCGGTGGCTTTCCAGTGATCTTGCGCCGATTTTTCGACGGCGGCCGGGCTGTATTTGTCTTGCATGACAGCAAATTAAATGTTGGGGTTAATCCGGCATTATACCGGCGACACCCACTGGAACAGGCGCAATCGTGTTGTCTCGATTGGCTATTTTTTGGGCGGCGATTCCTTGGGTTCGGTCACGAAGCCGATCTTGGTCAGGCCATTGGATTGGGCTGCTGACATGACCTGCGCGATGGTCTCGTAGCGGGTTTCCTTGTCGGCGCGCAGTTGCAGCTCGGGCATCGGGGATTTTTGTGCCGCCGCAGCCAGTTTGCTGTTCAGTTCCGGTGACGCAATTTCGTCGTTATTCCAGAAAATTTTGCCTTGTCCGTTGACCGACAGCGATATCGTGTCCGGCTTTTCCGGCGCGGGAGCAGATTGCGCTTGCGGCAAGTCGAGCTTGATGGCGTGCGTGAACAGGGGGGCGGTAATGATGAAAATCACCAGCAGCACCAGCATCACATCCACCATCGGCGTGACATTGATCTCGGACATCAGTTTTGGGTGCTTGTCGTCGCTGAATCCGCCGAATGCCATGGTCGTCCCTTTCGCCTATTTGCCGACGCGTGCGCCGGCGGTCAGATGGGCGTGCAAGTCATGCGCAAAGCCGTCCAGTTCTGCCAGCGTGATCCGGTTGATGCGGGTAAAGGCGTTGTAGGCAAGGACGGCGGGAATGGCGACCAACAGACCGAGCGCTGTCATGATGAGCGCCTCACCGACCGGGCCGGCAACCTTGTCAATTTGCATGATGCCGGCAAATGCGATGGCGGTCAGAGCGTGGTAAATGCCCCAGACGGTGCCGAACAGGCCGATGAAAGGGGCGGTTGATCCGACGGAGGCGAGCAGCGTCAGGCCTTTTTCAAGGCGCGCCGATACCCGGTTGATTTCCTGCCGCAGCGTTCGCGTAATCAATTCGCCGGGGTCCGCCTCGGTGTTGAGCGAGGGTACTGTCCCGGCGTTTTTTCGGATGTGCGCGGCCTCCACGCCTTGCACGGCCATGGGCGCGAAAACCTTTTCACTGTCCGCGTTCTTGAGCAGGCTGATGGCGTCCTCGAGATTGGCCGCTTTCCAGAAGCCCTCCAGGGCGCTCGCGCTTTTGCGCATGCGCCACGCGCTCCACGCCTTGGACAGGATGTAGTACCAGCTGGCAACCGACATCAGCAGCAGCACATACGCAACCGCGTGGGTGATGGCATCGCTTTGCGCCCAGTAGTGCGCCAGTCCGGGTGCCTGATTCGCAAGTGTAGGGTTCATGTTCGTGTGGGAGGGGATGATCAATCGTGGAGTTTAAACGGAATGGCGAGCTGATACCACTCCGAAACGGGTTTATTGTTGACAGAGGCCGGATGGAAGCGCCAGTTCCTCACCGCATTCAGCGCAGATTCGTCCAGAAGCGGATAGCCGCTGGATTGTCGAACCCGCACTTCGCCGGCCTTTCCGTCCGCTTTGACCAGGATGTGCAGTTGCACGGTTCCCTGTTCTTCCTGCTTTCGGGAAAGCAGCGGGTAAACGGGTTTGGCGTTGCTGGCCAAAAAGTCGGCCGGGATCAATACACCCGATTTTTGGGAGGTGCCGGCCAAAGCTGTCGTGGCGGCGGCTGTTTGGCTGCTGTTTGTTGCTTCGGGAGCGCTTTTTTGCGTGGCTGCCTCGATGGTGCTGTGTCGTGCGGACTCTGGCTTTCGCTTTGCTGGCAGGCCAGAATCCGCGGCAGTTTCGATTGAGGCGTGTCGTGCAGACACATCGGAAGGGGTGCCAGAAAGCATCACGACTTCAAGCGGGCTGTGCCCCGGTCGTGCGACCGGCTGGCCGGGTGCCAGATGGATCAGGGCACCGACGGTTGCGGTATGCAGCAACAGTGTTGCGCCAATGGCCGCCGGTTTCATGCGCCTTTAGCCATGGTTTGCGGCCTGTCGGGAAGGCTAGCGCAGCCCGAGTACATCCTGCATGTCATACAGGCCGGTTGTCTTGTCTGCCAGAAAGCGGGCAGCCCGCAGGCTTCCATGCGCATAACTGACGCGACTGGAGGACTTGTGCGAGATCTCGATGCGCTCGCCGGTGCCGGCGAACAGCACTGTATGGTCGCCGACGATGTCGCCGCCGCGAATGGTGGTAAAGCCGATGGATGAAGGTTCGCGTTCGCCGGTGATGCCCTCCCTGGCATATACCGCGCATTGCTTGAGGTCACGGCCGAGGGCTTCGGCGATGACTTCGCCCATTTTCAGCGCGGTGCCGGACGGCGCATCAATCTTGTGCCGGTGGTGCGCCTCGATGATTTCGATGTCATAGCCGGTCGAGAAGTTTTTTGCCGCCATTTCCAGCAGTTTCAGCGTGACATTGACGCCGACGCTCATGTTGGGCGCAAAAACAATCGCCGTTTTCTTTGCCGCTTCAGCGATGGCGGCTTTGCCGGCCTCATCGAAACCGGTGGTGCCGATGATCATCTTGATGCCATGGCTGGCGCAATATTTCAGGTGTTCCAGCGTGCCTTCTGGGCGGGTGAAATCGATCAGATAGTCCGCATTGGCCAGACCCTTGGCGAGTTCGCTTTCGATGGCGACGCCAGACGGGAAGCCGAGGAATTGAGAGGCGTCCGTGCCGATCCCGGGCGACGAACCCAGATCCAGCGC
Source organism: uncultured Oxalobacter sp. (assembly GCA_964488675.1). Lineage (GTDB taxonomy): Bacteria > Pseudomonadota > Gammaproteobacteria > Burkholderiales > Burkholderiaceae_D > QZKY01. Next base: position 3,029 of record CAZAWA010000038.1, read on the forward strand.
GCCGACCAAAGTGGCATCCGGTGCCTGAGTGATGGCTTCAATGAGCATGCGACCCATGCGGCCGCTGGCGCCGACAACGGCGATTTTCATAGCGTTCATGAGTATTATGGTTTCGTGTCTGGTTTGGCTTCTGGTGCCGGCTTTGGTGCTTCCTTGGGTGCTTCCTTGGGTGGTGCAGGCGGAGAACCGGAAATGTGAGAAATATACTCAACCTCGCCTGGCAATTGCGTGCTCTCGAAGCGCGTGACGCGGTTGTCCTTGAAGAAAATGGTAAGACGGTTTGTCGTTACCTGACCGTTCGCTTTTTGCAGGCGGAACAGGTAATCCCAGCGGCCCTCATGGAACATGTCTGTCAACAGCGGAACGCCGAGCAGGAATCGCACTTGTTCCCTGGTCTGGCCCTCCTTGATCTGGGAAGCCATCTCATGTGAAATGAAATTGCCTTGCTGGATGTCCTGCTTGTAAGGGGTGAAAATGCCCAGCCAGCGCTGCGTGCGACTCGGAGGCGGTGTGTTCAGAACAGCACCAGCTGCGCTTGCGGGTGCTGGCGCGGCTTTGGGTGGCGTGGGCGGAATTGCTGCCGGTGGTGTTGCTTTTGGTGCAGACGCATCGACTGCCAGGGGCTTGGGTGCCGCTACCGGAACGGGATCTGGCGTCTCGACGGCAGCCGGCTTGGCCTCGTTAACGGCTGGGGCTTGGGGGGCAGCTTTTGCAGGCGCGTCGGATGCAACGGGTGCCTCCGCCCTGGGCTTGGCCGCAGGTTCGGACATCAGCGGATTTTTCGAAGCGCACCCTGACAGGATGGCGGCTAGAAGAAGCACGCCGGTCAGGGAGAGCAACGGACGGTTCGAAATAATCGACATGGGCATGGGCGTGTTCAGTCAGCGATAGGAATTCAATTGGGCAAGAGTGCCGAAAACGCTATATGATAAAGCAGTTACAGCGATTGTGAGCAACAACCATTTTTACCTCCCAAACAAGATGACCGACAATCCATCCGATCTCAAGGCGAGCGGCTTAAAAGCGACCGTGCCCCGGCTGAAAATTCTCGAGATTTTCCAGAACAGCCGGGTTCGACATCTGGCTGCAGAGGATATATACAAGATACTGCTGGCTGAAAATATGGAAGTGGGACTGGCGACAGTGTACCGGGTTCTTACCCAGTTTGAGCAGGCCGGCTTGCTCAAAAGAAACTATTTTGAAACCGGAAAGTCGATTTTCGAGCTGAACGAGGGGGAGCACCACGATCACATCGTGTGCCTGGACTGCGGCTGGGTTGAGGAATTCCATGACAAGGAAATCGAAAAGCGCCAGAAAAAAATCGCTCAGGAGCGCGGATTCGAGATAGTGAATCATTCGCTGGCCCTTTACTGCCGTTGCACCCGGGAACATTGCGATCATCAGATTTCGCAATCGTCTTCTTCCGACTGAGCTACCCATAGCCTGGACTCACCGCATGAATTTTGCGTCGTACACCTCCCGTTCGCTTGAGGCCATCAGGCAAAGCGCCCCGCTGGTACACAACATCACCAATTTTGTCGTGATGAACAGTTCGGCCAACACCCTGCTGGCGCTTGGCGCCTCCCCGGTGATGGCGCATTGCCGTGCCGAAGTCGAGGAAATGGTTTCGTTTGCCAGTGCGCTGGTGCTGAATATTGGCACGCTTCAGGAAGACTGGGTGGAATCCATGATCTGGGCAGCACGGGCAGCAAACCTGAAAGGTATTCCGGTCATTCTGGATCCTGTCGGTGCCGGTGCGACCCGATTGCGAACCGAGTCGGCGAAACGAATAGTGGCGGAATGCGCGATAACGGTGTTGCGCGGCAATGCTTCGGAAATATTCTCCCTGGGTTCGGGAGAGGTCAGGACAAGGGGCGTCGATTCATCCCTCGTTTTTACGGATGACATGGTTGAAGCGGCCGTTATCATGTCCCGGGAAATGAACTGCGTGGTCGCCATTTCCGGTCCGGAGGACTGCATCACGGATGGCAAGCGAGTCTTTCGTGTGAGCAACGGCCATCCATTGATGACAAAAGTAACTGGGATGGGTTGCGGCTTGTCTGCCGTGGCGGGTGCCTTTTGCGCGGTTGATCCGGCTGATCCTGCGAAGGCGACCGCAGCAGCATTTGGTCTTTATGGTCTGTGCGGGGATCTGGCGATCGGAATCAGCGACAGGCCGGCCAGTTTTTCAACAGCTTTCACTGACCAGCTTTACGCCATTGGCGACAGGCAAATCAGGGATTCTCTCAGGGTGCGGGAAGAAGATTTCCGCTAGCCTGGGGTGTGTTCACACTAAAGCGCTGAATATCAACGCACCCAGAAAATGACTTCTTCGTTGGATTGGCGGGTTTTGGGTGGCTGCGGGGAGACGCGGAAGCCGAAAGCGACCATGACCGCCAACCCAAATTGATCAAGATCCAGCACGCCGGCATCCGACAGAATTTTTTCGGCGGCTTCCTGGTCGTAACCTTCAATCGCACAGGAGTCGATGCCTATCATGGCGGCGGCGGTCATCATGTTGCCGAGGGCGATATAGGCTTGCTTGCAGGCCCAGTCAAACAGTGCGCGCGGACTTTCCAGCAGGCGCAGGTCATGCTCCTGAAAGGTGCGATAGCGATCCCGTTTTCGCTGTGCCATTTCGTCCGGCAACTTCTGGATGTCGCGCATGAAGTGCCGGATGAAATCAGAGTCGAAACGCATGTCATTTTTTCGGCACAGTATCGCCACATAATGGCTGGCGGTTGGAAGGTGTCCTTGCGCTCCCCAGGAGGCCTCCCTCAGCTTGTTGCGCAAGTCCGGGTTTTGAATGACAACGAAGCGCCAGGGTTCAAAGCCGAACGAACTGGGCGAAAGCCGGCCTGCCTCGAGGATGAGATCAAAATCCTCTGCCGAAATTTTTTTCTCCGCGTCAAATTTTTTGCAGGCGTGGCGAAACTGAAAAGCGCCGATGACATCTTCTCTGGTGATCATGGTGCGAATCCTCTTGTGTTTATTTGTAAACCGGTGGAGCCAGGACTACTTGAACATGTTTCTGAGTATGTCCCGCCAACTGAGGATGCCCACGGGGCGGAAATCATCGTCGACGACGGGAAGGCAGGAGATGCGGTTCTGGTTGAACAGATGGACTGCGTCCTTCACGGTAGCGCTCGCCTTCAGCGTAATCGGTTTGCGGGTCATGATTTGATGGACGCGCTTGTTGAGCGTGGCGGCATCCTTGTAGGTTTCCGTCATGGTGCCGAGATTCGGACTGAGAGCCTTGAGCAGATCGCGATCAGAGACAACGCCAAAGAGCTTTCCTTCCTCAATCACCAGCAAATGATGGAATTTCGAATTCTCAAAAATCTCCTTGACGACCGAGAGTTTGTCATCCATTTCGACGGTGACGACCTTCTTGGTCATGATTTCCTGAATAAGCACGGCAAACCTCCTTGTTGTTATGGATGGCTCACGACTTCGTCAAGGCGCACGACAAACCGCATGTATGTTCTGCGGGACATCCTCTCGTGACAAGCGATCCGGATTGGGATTTAAGCCGCAGTTCCAAATTTGACGAAAGCCAAATTGCCATTTGGCGTCTGAAATAAAACTCTGCGCAGTATAGCAACAAAAATAGAAATATTTCCTTCAATAAACAAGTGGCCGATCCATGTGACAAAGCGCCGTGTGGTTACAGTGTGGATTATTGCAGCAAAGCAGTTTGTGTTTGACTCTTTACAGGTGAAATGGGCCCTCACAGACAATGTCGCTCAAGGCTTTTCGTTCGCTGGGAAATTCTCGCTGCCTTAAATTCTCCGGCAGGGCGTCCGTGCGCCCCGGCCTGCCGATGGCCACCATGGCTTCGACCTGGAATTCATCCGGGATATTCAGTTCTGTTTTTGCCCGGGGATAGCTGAAGCCTTGCATGCCATGGACGACCAATCCTTTCATGAACCCCTGCAAGGCCAGATTTTGCCATGCAGCACCCGTATCGAAGGAGTGGGTAATCGATGCCTTGCCATTATGGTCGAAGGTCGTTTTGGAGACCAGGACGAGCAAAGCTGCCGCCTGTTGGGCCCAGATGCGGTTGGCATCGACCAGCAGATCCAGAAACAGCCGCCAGTGAGCGCTATCACGGCGCGCATAGAGTATGCGCCAGGGCTGGTTGTTGTTCGATGAGGGCGCCCAGCGCGCAGCCTCGAACAAGGTCATCAACTCCTCTTCGGCGATGGGTTCGCCCGACATGGCGCGAGGCGACCAGCGATCCGGGAAAAGCTGATCCACGGCATGTCCCACACGCCGGTATTGGCTTCCATTGTTCATGAGCGGCTCCTTTCGCTTCCTCGACAGGCAGGATCAAGTGTATTCGATAGAGACGGCGCGTGGGAGAAAGTTCAATAATTGCGGTTGCAATCAACTTCAGGGCGCCGTGGATCATTGACGCCAGCCAAGAAGCTGTCGTTCATCGAGAACTCATGACAGCAACTGCCTTGCCGGCCTGAGGCGAGACGGAAAGTGCGCGTTGCTTTTCTGTAATTGCGTCAGGCTACGGGTGATAGAATCGTCATGCTGTTCTCTGGATAGGGTATTATTTCCGGTCAGGCCGGTCGTATTGGCGGCGAAAATTATATTTTGTGCATCTGGCAAAAGGATAGGGATGAAAGTTGCCATAATTGGTCAGCAGGATTTCGGTAAGGCGGTTATGGAAGCGTTTCTCGCGCGCGGCGACGAGGTGGTTGGTGTCTTTTGCGCGCAGGAAAAGGAGGGCTCCAAACCAGATGCGCTTAGAGTGGCCGCGCAAGAAAAAGGGCTCCGCCTGTTTCAGTTCCCGAATCTGACAGCCGATGCGGCCAAGGACGCGATGAAAAGCCTGAGCGCGGATCTTGGGGTGATGGCGTATGTGCTGCAGTTTGCGCCACAGGACTTTGTCAACATACCCCAGTATGGTTCGATTCAGTACCACCCCTCCTTGCTGCCAAAATACCGGGGACCCAGTTCGATCAACTGGCCCATCATCTGCGGCGAGAGCGAAACCGGAATCACCATTTTCAGGCCGGTCGACGGCCTTGACGAAGGCCCGATCGTATTACAGAAAACAGCGGCGATTTCGCCTGATGACACGCTTGGGAGCGTGTATTTCGACAAGCTGTTCCCCTTGGGTGTTCAGACTTTGCTGGAGGCCGCCGATCTGGTGGTCACGGGTCGGCACACTGAACGCGCGCAGGATGAAAATCAGGCCAGCTACGAAGGGTGGTTGCGCGCAGCGGAGTCCAGAATCAACTGGAGCAATCATGTCAATTATGTCTACAACCTGATCCGTGGCTGCAATCCGGCTCCCGGCGCGTGGACCACGCTGAACGGCAAAAAGATTCACATATTCGAGTCCAAGAAATACCTGTTTCGCACATTCGGCGGCGTGAGGGGGAAAATTGGGGCCATATCGGAAATCGGCGACAAGAGCATTCGCGTCACGGCGCAGGGAGGGCAGATCGAAATTTTTACGCTGAGGGCAGAAAACGGCAAGAAAATGTCAGCCGCCGATTATGTCCGGCAGGAGGGGGTGATGGTCGGTGCGCAGCTGGGCAGCTGATCCCCTCCGTTGCCTGTCAACAAACGCCTTGGCAGGCGCATTTTCCGCATCAGGCGTGTTTTATATCAGACCACTGATCCAAGCTTGAATATCGGCAGATACATGGCAATGACAAGTCCGCCGATCAAGACACCCAGTATCACCATGATGATCGGCTCCATCAGGCTGGATAGCGAGGCGATGGCATCGTCGACCTCGTCCTCATAAAAATCGGCGACCTTGCTCAACATGGTGTCAAGCGATCCGGATTCCTCGCCGATGGAAACCATCTGCGTCACCATGTTCGGAAAGATGTCGGTATTCTGCATGGCAACGGTCAGGCTGGTGCCGGTGCTGACTTCCGTCTGGATGCGTCTGGTCGCATCACCGTAGACGATGTTTCCTGATGCGCCGCCAACCGAGTCCAGCGATTCGACCAGTGGAACACCGGCAGCGAACATGGTGGCGAGTGTCCGGGTCCAGCGCGCGATTGTCGCCTTGCGGATGACAGAGCCAAAAATGGGCAGGCGCAGGAGCAGAGTGTCCATGAAGCGCTGAACCTTCGGCGATCTTTTCCAGGACTGGAAAAAAAGATAAAGGCTGACACCGATGCCCAGGAAGATGATGTGCCACCATTCGACAACAAAGTCGGAGACGGCCATGACGGCCAGCGTCGGGGCGGGCAGGTCAGCGCCAAAACTCTTGAAGACATCCTTGAAGGCCGGCACGACCTTGATCATGATGATGGCTGTGACGATGATCGCTACGGTGATGATGGCCGCCGGGTAAAACATGGCCGCTCGGATCTTGCCCTTGATGGCAATGGTTTTTTCCCGGTAGGTGGCCAGTCGATCCAGCAAATCCTCCAGTATCCCGGCCTGTTCGCCGGCGGCAATCAGGTTGCAGAACAGCGGATCGAAATACATCGGGAACTTGCGAAAGGACTGGTTCAGGCTGGTGCCGGTTTCGATGTCGGAGCGAATGTCCTGAACCAGTTTCGAGACGGATGGGTTGGTGTGTCCTCTGGCAATGATGTCGAATGACTGAAGCAGCGGTACGCCGGCTTTCATCATGGTTGACATCTGGCGCGTGAAAAGGGCGATATCCTTTTCCGTGATTCGCCTGGTACTGCGAAAACTCTTGCGCTTGATCTTGGTGACAGAAATGCCCTGGCGCCGCAAGGTGACATTGACAACGGCCTCGCCACCGGCGCGGATCTCTCCTTTTACTTTTTTCCCGGTCCTGTCCTTGCCCTCCCACGCAAAAATGGCTTCCTTGGCCTGGGCGGCTTTCTTGGGCGCGCGCGTTGCAGTAACCATACTCCCTCTCCTATTCGTTGGTGCAGCCCAGCACTTCTTCCAGACTGGTCATGCCGCTCTTGACTTTTAGCAGACCGGACTGGCGCAGGGATTTGACGCCCTCTTTTCGAGCCTGTATTTCAATGTCGCGCGCACTGCCGTTTTCGAGAATGATGCGCTCGATCTGTTCACTGATGGGCATGATTTCATAGATCCCGACGCGCCCCCTGTAACCGGTGCCTGCGCAACGCTCGCATCCCACCGGCATGAAAGGTTTCCACGACCCGTCCAGATCTCCGGGGTGGAACCCTGCCTGCACCAGGATTTCATCGAGTATGTCGGCCGGTTGCTTGCAGGTGCACAGGCGGCGCGCAAGGCGCTGCGCGGTGATCAGGATGACGGATGATGCGATGTTGAAGGGTGCGACGCCCATGTTCATCAGGCGGGTCAGCGTTGACGGGGCATCGTTGGTGTGCACGGTCGAGAACACCATGTGGCCGGTTTGTGCCGCCTTGACGGCAATGTCCGCCGTTTCCAGATCGCGAATCTCGCCCACCATGACGACATCCGGGTCCTGTCGAAGAAATGCGCGCAGAGCAACGGCGAAAGTCAGACCAGCTTTTTCATTGACATTGACCTGATTGACACCGGGCAGATTTATCTCGGCCGGATCTTCAGCGGTGGCAATGTTGATTCCTGGCTTGTTGATGATGTTGAGGCAGGTGTAAAGCGAGACCGTTTTGCCGGAACCAGTCGGACCGGTTACCAGAATCATGCCGTAGGGGCGATGGATGGCAGCAAGAAGAAGGTCTCTCTGGTCGGGTTCGTAACCGAGCGAGTCGATCCCCATCTGGGTTTGCGTCGAATCCAGAATACGCAGGACGATTTTTTCGCCAAACAGGGTTGGCAAAGTGCTGACACGAAAATCAATGGCGCGCGTGGGCGACATGGCGAGCTTCATGCGACCGTCCTGCGGTACGCGCTTTTCTGAAATGTCCAGTCGCGACAGAACCTTGATGCGGGATGCCAGCCTGTCCTTGATCGACAGGGGGGGTTGCGCGTGATCCATCAATTCGCCGTCAACGCGCAAACGGATACGATAGAACTTTTCAAAGGGTTCGAAATGAATGTCGGACGCCCCGAGGTTGATGGCATCAACCATGATTTTCTGCAGAAAGCGGACAACCGGCGCATCGTCCACTTCGCTGGTGTCTGCGTCGACGGTGGTTGAGACTTCTTCGGTCAGCAGGTCAATGTCCAGACTTTCGTCCAGCATTTCATTGAGATTCTGTTCCGTGGATTTGCCAAAGCCTTCGAGTATCTGTGTCAGGACATCGTGCTGGACGATGACCGGTTCGACTGTCGAGGCGGTTTGAAATTTGACTTGATCGAGCGCATGAATCTGATTGGGGTCGGAAATGGCGACAGCGATCTTGTTCCCGCGTTGCGACAGCGGAATGGCGCGCAGGCGTTGCATCAGCTTTTTGTCGATCAGCTTTTCCGGCATGTTGGCGAGGTTGTATTCTCGCAAATCCAACAGCGGATAACCGAAGTTCTCCGAGCAAAAACTGGCAAGTGTCAGGGAGTCGATTTTTCCGGTTTGCAGCAGGGCATCGATAAACGCGGTTTTGTCCGTGGCGGATTGTTTCTGGACCGAGAGAACGAACTGCTCCGGGAAGCGGCCTGATTGCATCAGGGCGCGAGCCAGTCCGGACAACTGAGCGGTGTTGGTCGTATCGATGCTAGCAACAGCCATAAAAAACCCGGAACATGAAAAGTAATGTCAATAAATCAAAACTGTCTCAGATGATGCAGGCAAGCATTTGATTTGTAAAGAAATAATGCCCTGTTTGTTGCAGGGATGTCTTTTGCCTCGCTGCGCGTCAGTATTCCTCTTCTTCATAGCGCGGTTTGGCTGGCCGGACGAGTTTGATCGTTCTGATGGACTGGTTTTGCACTTGAACGATTTCGACCACGCAATTGGCTATTTTCAGGCTGACGCTGGCTTCGGGAATATCTTGCAGCCACTCCAGCAGGAGCCCATTGATGGTTTTTGGCCCATCCAGCGGGAATTTGAGCTGCAGGTGACGGTTGATGTCGCGCAAGGTGGCAGAGGCTTCCAGCAGGCATTCGCCCTGCTCGTTCCAGCTCAATGAATCGGATCGGCCGGAGCCTGGCATGGAGGTGGTGAATTCGCCGATCATTTCTTCGATGATATCTTCCAGCGTGACCAGCCCCTGCACTTCGCCGTACTCGTCCACGATGATGCCCAGCCGTTCCCGGTTTTCCTGAAAATACTGGAGTTGTGTGAAAACACCGGTGTCTTGCGGAATGAAGTAGGCTGGCGTCAGCAATTCGCGGAAATGCTCGACCGTCAGCTCTTCTTCCTGATTCAGTAGCGCAACGGTTTTCCGAACATGAAGTATGCCGGCAATCTGGTTGATTTCTCCTTCGTAAACCAGAAGTTTGTTGTGATAGCAGGTAGTCAGCTGGCGCTTGATGTCTTCAATCGATACGGCCAGGTTCAGTGCCTCGATTTGTGCCCTCGGGGTCATGATGTCCTCGACGGTAATCGTTTCGAGATCAAACAAATTCAGGAGGATGCTTTTGTGCTTTTGCGGAATAAAATTTCCGCCTTCGAGCACGATGGTGCGCAATTCTTCCGGGGAAAGCCTTTGCTTGTGTGCGTCAGAGCCGGTTTTGATGCGCAGCATGCGCAGCAGCAGGTTGACGAACAGGTTGACAAACCAGATTGCCGGCGTTGCCAGCAGCATGATCGGCTTGAGGAGCTGGCTGGTCCGAAGCGCGATGCGATCCGGGTAGGTGGCGCCAATCACCTTGGGCGTAATTTCGGCAAACACGATAAGCAAAAAGGCAATCGTGCCGGTGGCGATGGTCAGCACTTTCTGGTTGCTGCCAAAATAGGAAATGGCGATCGCGGTGACCAGCGCGGTGACCAGCGCATTCAGCAGCGTTTGCGCAATCAGCACCAGCGAGAGCAGCCGGTCCGTTCTTTCCAGCAGCCAGAGCGTGAGCTGGGCGCGCTTGTCGCCCCGTTTGGCCAGATGCTTGATACGATATGAATTGAGCGCAATCAGCGCCGTCTCCGAAATGGAGAAGAAGGCCGAGCAGAATATCAGTATGATGAGCGCAACAACTTGCGCCCAAAGCGGAACGGTATCCAATAGGTCGCCGTGATGTCCAGTTATAAAACCATCCGCGACCGCTTCATTCGCTTGCGGTCGCCGCTTCAGCGCAAGCGATCGGGTTTGATCCCAGGCGCAAGCGATTTCATTCTATTGCATTCAATCTTGCGGCACAAGACGACAAGGCCTTAAGGAAGCACTGATTTAATCGCGGGCAGCATGGATTAATCAGTGCTTCCTTAAGTACGCCGGTATTGCTGGGCCTTGTCCTTCAATTCGAGCGCGCGCTGATAAAGCGCATTTTTTTTGTGGCCGGTCAGCCTGGCTGCGAGCGACGCAGCCTGACTCACGGGGCATTCGGCAAGCAGGATGCTCAGCACGCGATCCGTTTCGGCATCGTGAGCATCTGATTTTGGCGGCGCGCCAGCGAGCAGCAGCACGAATTCGCCCTTGTTCCGGTTCGGGTTGGCAGCCAGCCACTCTTGCGCTTCCGACAGCTTGCAACGGTGGATTTCTTCGAAAAGTTTTGTCAGCTCGCGCGCAATCACGATTTGCCGCTCCGGTTCGAAAATGCTGGCCAGCGATTTGACGGTTTCGACGATGCGATGCGGCGCCTCGAAAAAAATCAGCGTGGCGGACAGACCGCACAACGAAGAAAGCAGCTTGTTGCGCTGAACCGTGGCCGAAGGCAGGAAGCCGGCAAAATGGAAGTGGTCGCCAATCAGGCCGCTGGCCGACAATGCTGCGATCGGTGCAGAGGCGCCGGGCAGCGGCATAACCCGCAGGCCGGCATCGCGTATGGCATCAACGATGCGCGCACCCGGGTCGGACACGGCGGGTGTTCCGGCATCGGAAACGAGCGCAATGCGTTCGCCGCCCTGCATGCGAGCGATCAACGCATCTGCAATTTTGCGCTCATTGTGCTGGTGCGCGGCGATCAGGGATTTCGACAGGCCGTAGCGGGAAAGCAGCTGGCCGGTGTTGCGGGTATCTTCACAAGCGACGGCGTCGACCAGCGAAAGGACGAACAGGGCGCGCAAGCTGATGTCGCCGACATTCCCGATGGGGGTGGCAATTACATATAATGTCGCGGCGGGATAATCCTGCAGCGCGATCTCGCTCATGATCTTGGGCGCAATGAAGGAATCTTCAGTCAGTCTTGGCATGTCGCCCTCGTCAGGGATGGCAGAATATCAGGAATCTGCCGCCATTGTGTCGCAGGACGGCAGGAAAGAAAAGGTAAACTGACCCGTCATGAACCTCCAAAGCTCTCAATGACAGTTTCTCGTCAACCCGGTGGTATGTCAGCACCACCTCCTTTCCGAACCGGACAGCAAACGCTGGGCCGGCAGGCAGAGGATCAGGCGCTCGCTTACCTGCAGGGGCAGGGCCTGAAACTGGTCGAGCGAAATTTTCGGTGCAAGACGGGTGAGATTGACCTGATCATGCTGGATCGGGATTCGCTCGTGTTTGTCGAGGTCAGACGGCGAGGCGGCCGTCGCTTTGGCGGCGCGGCCGCCAGCGTGACCACGGCGAAGCAGATGAAGCTTCTGTCGGCAGCGCAGGTTTTTCTGAAGCGCTATGCCGCAGTGCCGAAGTGCCGGTTCGATGTGATCGCCATTGAGGGCGGGCAAGTCGAATGGCTGAAAAATGCGATTGAAGTTTAATGCAGCGATATAATCAGCGGCTATGAGAACCAGCGCATGCCTGGGCATTTCAGGGAAAGCGCGGAAGTCATGTTTCACGCGGCAGAAACCCAGGCCCCGCCGAGGCGCCGTTTGTGTGATGGGATTGATACAGCCTTATCTGGAGGAGACCTGAATGATTAAGCGAAACAAGTTGAAGCGGGTGGTGGCGACGGTTCTGTTGTGCAGCGTGACCGCGCTGGGATTGCAGGGCTGCGTCGAAATGCTCGTCGGATCGGTTGTGGTGGGCACCTTTGCGGCGACGGATCGCCGCACTTTCGGGGCGCAGACCGAGGACAAGTCGATCATTTTCAAGGGTGAGACGCGCGCCATGAAGCTGGTGGGCGACAAAGGCCATGTCAATGTGACAAGCTTCAACCGGAAAGTTCTGCTCACCGGTGAAGTAAAAGACTCGCAGATGAAGAGCATGGTCGAGCGCGAGATCGCGACGATTGAGGGCGTTCATTCCGTGGTAAACGAGCTGGAGGTTGCGGGCGTCTCAAGCTACACCTCGCGATCCGGCGATTCGCTGATCACCAGCAAGGTGGTGGCAAGTTTCGTTGATGCCAAGGATATTTTTGCCAATTCCTTCAAGGTGGTGACCGAGCGCGGCATCGTCTACCTGATGGGGCGCGTTACGCAGCGCGAAGGCGCTCGGGCTGCGGAGATCGCCAGCGGCGTGAGCGGCGTGCATAAAGTGGTCAAGGTGTTTGAATACATCACCGAAGACGAGCTGCAGCGGATGTCGAATACGCGCTGAAATAAGGCGTGAGGGTGCGTCGCGTGTGACGCACCCCGGACCGGCCAGGTATGGCAGGCAGGATCATATACTCCCGGAGAGTAATTTTTCTCCGGCGCGTCAGATATGGCTTTCAGCCATTTTATGGCGCATACCCCAACTAAAATCGTGTTTCAATAGGCTAACTTTGCCTAATTATTGTGCAAATTTGGCGATTTTGGCGTGTTGAACCGCCCCAAATGCCGTTGAGGAACCCACTATTAACGCGACGCGTTATTAGTGTGCGCGGGTCAGATTTCGACCTGGGTTCCCAGTTCGATGACCTGGTTGGGCGGGATCTGGTAGTAATCGGCAGCGCCACGCGCATTGCGCGACAGGGTAACGAACAAATGCTCGCGCCAGGTGCTCATGCCGGAACCCGGCGTCGAGATGATGGTCTGGCGCGATATGAAAAATGAGGTCGAGAGCATGTCGAACTCCAGCCCGAAGTCCTTGCACATCTCGAGCACCCGAGGGATGTCAGGCTCATCCTTGAAGCCATAGTGCACCCGCAACTGGTAACACTCGTTGCCGAAATTCTGGATTTTCACGCGTTCCGCCAGCGGTATCCACGGCACCTCATGCATGATGACGGTCAGGAAGATCACGCGTTCGTGCAGTACGCGGTTGTGTTTGAGGTTATGCAGCATGGCATGCGGCACGCCGTCGCTTTCGCCGCGCAGGAAAATGGCTGTCCCCGGTACACGCGCCGGCGGCACCAGAAACAGCGACTCCAGGAATCCATCTAGGGGTATTGCGTGCTTTTTCAGGTTTTCGCCCACGAGCTGGCGGCCTTTGCGCCAGGTGATCATGATGGTAAAGAGAACAATGCCCAGCATCAACGGGAACCAGCCACCGGACATGATTTTCAGCGTGTTGGAGGAGAACAGGGCGGCATCGATTACGAAAAACACGCCGGAAAGTCCAATGCAGACGGGAAGCGGGTATCGCCAGTGATAGCGGATGACGAAGAAGGACAGGATCGTTGTGAGCAGCATGGTGCCGGTGACGGCGATGCCATAGGCGGCGGCCAGCTCGTCGGAGGAACCAAACTCGAGTACGGCAATGACCACAGCCGCCAGCTGCATTCCGTTTATTACGGGTATGAAAATCTGCCCGATTTCCCTATCCGAGGTAAAAATGATCTTCATCCGCGGCAGCAGGCCCAGCGAAATGGCTTGCTTGGCCATCGAAAAGGTGCCGGAAATGGTCGCCTGGGAAGCGATGACTGTCGCAACGGTGGACAGGGCCACGAGCGGGTAAACACTCCAGCTTCCCAATTGGTGGTAAAACGGGTTGGATACAGCCGCCGGGTTGGACAGCAGCAGCCCGCCCTGTCCCAGGTAATTCAGGGCCAGCGCCGGAAACACGATAAACGACCAGGCCAGACGGATCGGTCTGGCGCCGAAGTGCCCCATGTCCGCATACAAGGCTTCGACCCCTGTGAAGGCCAGCACGATCGCACCCAGCGCAATGAAGGCAATCATGCGGTTGCGCATCATGAAATCGGCAGCATGAAAAGGATTGAGCGCGGTAAGGATTTCAGGCGCTCGAGTGATATTGATGATGCCCATTACTGCCAGCGCGGCGAACCAGATGATCATGATGGGCCCGAACCACTTGCCGATGCCGGCGGTCCCCTTTGATTGTACAGAATACAGAGCGAGCAACACCAGTATGGTGATCGGTACGACATACGGCTTCATCGCGGGGGTGGCGACCTCCAGCCCCTCAATGGCGGAAAGGACGGAAATGGCAGGCGTGATGATGCTTTCGCCAAAGAACAGCGAGGCGCCAAAAACGCCCAGGGTCATGAGCGGAAAGTGCATCCGTGAAGTTTTCGGCAAGGATGAAAGCGCCAGTGCCATCAGCGCCATGATTCCGCCCTCGCCACGGTTGTCGGCGCGGAGGATCAGGGAGACATACTTGAGCGAGACGACAACCGCCAAACCCCAGAAAATGAGGGACACCACGCCGAGCAGGTTCTCAGGCGTCAGCAGCAGGCCGTGCTCGGGGCCGAACACGGTTTTCATCGTGTAAAGCGGACTGGTACCGATGTCGCCGTAGACGATGCCGATTGCCGCAAGAGTCAGCGCGGCAACGCCGCTGCTGTGTGTAGGTCGAGCTGCCAAGCCAGCACCCAAAGGTAGTTGTAGCGAAGTGGACGATAGGTCAAAGCCATCCAAAACGCAAGAATATTCGCGCGAAGGCTTGATGCAATGGAAAAAGTGCATGCCGGGCGGGAGAAAATACAACAGTGCCTGGCCAATGCGCTCTGCTGATCTGGCGCGCAATACAAGACTATCCGCTTTGCGCGTCATCAGTTATCCTTGCGGCTTATTCCTCTCATTTCTCGATAACACGATGGCTCAATACATATACACCATGAACGGCGTAGGCAAGATCGTGCCACCCAAACGCCAGATTCTGAAGGACATTTACCTTTCATTTTTTCCGGGCGCAAAAATCGGCGTGCTCGGTCTGAACGGTTCCGGCAAGTCCACCCTGCTGCGCATCATGGCCGGCATCGACAAGGACATCATTGGTGAGGCGCGCCCGATGCCCAACCTCAACATTGGCTACATGCCGCAGGAGCCGGAACTCGATCCGGATCTGACCGTGCGCCAGGCAGTTGAAAGCGGGCTGGGCGAGGCTTTCGCGGCGCGCGCCAAACTTGATGCCGTGTACGCTGCTTACGCCGAGCCGGATGCCGATTTCGATGCGCTGGCGACCGAACAGGCCAGGCTGGAAGCGATTCTCGCGGCCAGCGATGGCGGCAATCTGGAACAGCAACTCGAAATGGCGGCCGATGCGCTACGCCTGCCGCCCTGGGACATGAAGGTGGGCGTGCTGTCCGGCGGCGAAAAGCGCCGGGTGGCCTTGTGCCGCCTGTTGCTGTCGGGCCCGGACATGCTGCTGCCCGACCGGCCGACCAAA
>CAZAWA010000039.1:0-18185 GCA_964488675.1 uncultured Oxalobacter sp.
ACACATTTGAGGTCAAACCAAAAACTGTCCACGGGAAGGGTACAAGTCCAATTTTATGAAATTTGACCCCAGTAAATCTGGAGCACTCATAGGGGTATGGGTCTTCTCTGGAAAAGGGTGAGCTAGCTTTGTCGTGGATGCAATAACAAAAAGGCGCTTTCTGATTTGAGGAACACCATAATCAGTGGCATCTAGGATTCGATGCTCAACTTCATAACCAAGTTTTCGCAACTCGGAAGTAATGATGTCGATTACCAGCTCTTTGCTACTAGTTCGCGCTTTGATCAGATTAGGGACATTTTCCATAATCATTACTTTGGGTTTGAGTAAACGCCCCACCCTGACAAACTCTTCAAAAAGCGAGTTGCGTGGGTCTTTGGCGTCGCCATTATTTTTGTTGCAAATTGAGAAACCTTGACATGGTGGGCCTCCAAGGATGATGTCCGGTTTGAGTTTCCCAAATGAATTGATGATCTGTTCATCAGTCAACGTCGTGATATCACCCTGTATAACAACAGCGTTCGGGTTGTTAAATTTAAATGTTTCACAAGCCCAACTATCAATCTCAATAGCGCCAATAACCTTGGCGCCCGCAAGCTCAAAACCAAGACTAAAGCCGCCGGCTCCTGAAAATGTATCTAGTACGGAATATTGCATCATCTTATCTTTGAGGCGGTAATCCTACATTTTACGTGCAAGGGTCGTAAAGGACTAACATAAACTGCATCGACACATAATGGGATTTGATCTGCTAGGCATAACTGAAAGTAATGCTGATTCTGTACTCGCCCAGTGTATGTATACGCTTGCGATTATGACATGATAACGGCGCATGGATAATGCTATTAAGCTACCAGTTGGTGGCTTGATGTCAACACTTCAGACAATAATCCACAGAGGTAGTCGCCGACAGCCTTCAATGTCCAAGGCGGTGTGCACCCCGTGAGGGTTTGCAGCGAGCGGAAACAACTGAATAATTTCGTATTTGGTCGGAAGGGTTCAGCTTGCATCCTTTGATGCGTATGCGAACTTGATATTGAGAAATTCCGCGTTTGCGGATTGATGCCATAAGTCTCCGATTTGGAGACCCACTGGGACAAAATTGGGACAAGAACCAAAGAAAAAGGGGATGCATTTTCATGCACCCCCTTGAATTTCTTGGCTCCCCGACCTGGGCTCGAACCAGGGACCTGCGGATTAACAGTCCGTCGCTCTACCAACTGAGCTATCAGGGAACAGAAGCGGAATTATAAGGGGGTATCTGACGGATGTCAAACCAGACGCGCTGCTTTTGAGCGGGAGCGAGGGGTCATTTTCGGGCATGTGTGCGGTATCCCTGTCGCCGGATTTCCCCTATCATGCACATTCGCTGCCAACCCAGCCAACACGGATCTCAATGTCGGTCGATCACTACGAAAATTTTCCTGTTGCGTCCATTCTGTTACCGAAGCATTTACGGCCAGCTGTAAAAGCCATTTACGCGTTTGCCCGAAGCGCAGACGATATTGCTGATGAGGGTAATGCGCCACGCGAGGTGCGACTGGAAATGCTGCAGTCCTACGAAAATGCACTGGATCGCATTCACAGTGGCCTGGTGGCTAAATCGCCTTTGTTTGAATCGCTGGAAGAAGTAATCCACGAGTATCGCCTGCCATTGCAACCGTTTTACGACCTGCTGTCGGCCTTTAAACAGGATGTGGTCACGACACGCTACGCCCATTTTGATGCCTTGCTTGACTATTGCCGCCGTTCTGCCAATCCGGTCGGCACACTGATGCTGCATCTGTACGGCGAAACCAGTGAGCAAAATCTGGCGGACTCGGACGCCATCTGCTCTGCCCTGCAGCTGATCAACTTCTGGCAGGATGTGGCACTGGATTGGGAAAAAGGCCGCATCTACCTGCCGCAGGATGCTCTGGCCCGATTCGAGGTGACGGAAACGCAAATCGGCAACGGGCTGGTCAACGACGCCTGGCGACGGCTGATGCAGTTTGAGGTCGCCAGAGCCCGCCAGCTGATGTTGTCCGGTGCGCAACTGCCTTCGCGCCTGCCGGGGCGCATCGGACTTGAGTTGCGCCTGGTCGTTCAAGGCGGGTTGCGCATTCTTGAGCGAATTGAGGCTGCGGATTACGATGTCTTCCGCAAACGACCTAAATTGAGTTTCACAGACTGGTGCGTAATGGGATGGCGAGCTTTGGGTTAGTCCAGCGGCGGCAAACGCGTGTCTATCAGGACTGGCTGTCCACGCTTTTCTTCCGCTGCAGCGGCCTCGGCCGCCCGCCTTTCGGCCAGTTTCTGCCGGTACTGCAGGCCTTCGACGATTTCAGCATGTCCCGCTTTTTGTGCAAAATGGATGGCCGAAAACCCTTGTTCATTCACCAGGTTCAGGTCGGCACCCGCATCAAGGATGGCCTTGACTGCATAAATATTGCCACTTCCTGCTGCCATCATCAGCGGTGTCGTCAGGTTGGGGGATTGGGCGTCGACCTCGGCTGACTTGCTTAGCAGTAACTGTACAATTTCGGTGTCACCGGCAGCGGCGGCATAATGCAGCGGTGTCCAGCCGTCATGATTGACCTTGGCTCCCTTGGCGAGCAGCATTTCGACCGCCACCTTGTTCTTCTTGAAGGCGGCAATCATCAATGCGCTGTCACCATTTCTGGCGCGCAAATCAAGGTTGACCCCTCGTGCGCTCAGAAGTACCTCAAGCACCTGATTTGCCCCCTCTCTCGCGGCCAGCATCAAGGCCGACTCGCCTCGCGTCGGCTCGGTCAAATTCGGACTGACTCCTTGCTTCAGGAACGAAAGCATATCGTGCTTGCTATCGAGTTTGGCCGCCTTGAAAAAATCGTCGCGCGTATCGGCCATACCTGGCGTTGCAAGAAACAACATGCCGCAAAGCGATATCACCAGCGCAAGAAATATACGCCGGTCAAGCCACGAAAAGCGCAAACTTAATTTGGCATTAAACATTAACTTAATGCTGCACTATATTGAATAGGTTGAAAAAATTATCTGAAGTCTGGCGTCCAACCCGGTTAATGGGGATTTTCTTCAGTTCGGCGATCCGTCTGGCAACGAAGCGCAGATTGGCAGGCTCATTGTCCTTGCCTCGGTTCGGCTCTGGGCTAAGATAGGGGGCATCAGTTTCAATCAGCATGCGCTCCAGCGGCACTTGGCGAGCCACTTCCTGCAACTCGCGAGTCGCCTTGTAGGTCACGACACCGGAAAAAGAAATGTAAAAACCCATCTCCATTGCGGCCTCGGCCATTTCCAATGTGTCCGTAAAGCAATGCATTACACCGCCCGGGCCGCCCTTGTCAGTACCAGCACCCTCTTCGCGCATGATGCGAAGCGTGTCGTCTGGCGCCTGTCGCGCATGGATAATTAACGGCTTGCCGCACTCCTTTGCTGCGCGGATCTGGGTGCGGAAACGCTTGCGCTGCCAGTCCAGGTCGCCCTGATGGCGATAATAGTCCAGCCCCGCCTCCCCAATCGCCACCACTTTCGGGTGATCGGCCAGCTTGACCAGTGTTTTGATGTCGGGTTCAACCGTTTTCTTGTAATTAGGGTGAACCCCCACCGAGGCATAAACATTGGGGTACTGCTCGGCTATTGCCAGGATCTTGGGGAAATCTGGCAGGTTGACGCAAGCGCACAGTGCGTGCGTGATCTGGTTTTGCGCCATGCTGCGCATGATTTCCGGCAGGCGGACGGCCAGTTCGGGGAAATTGATGTGGCAATGCGAATCGACAAACATGATGAGCCTGAATAGGGGGCAAAACTAGCCCTTGCGAGATATTAAATGGCTGAAAAAAGAAAACCGCCGCCCTGCAAACTGGCGGTGCGATGGAAAGTGGGGATTATACGGTATGGGTGCTGCGGTTGGAGCGGAGCGCCGATCCGAGGTGTTTTTCAATTACCACCCGTGCGCGCACGCCGCTTTCATCGTCGGGGAAGTGGACGCCGATGCCTTGAGTTTTGTTGTTGTTTGCACCTGCCGGGGTTATCCATGCGACCCTGCCAGCAATCGGGTATTTCTGAGGTTCATCCATCAATTCCAGAATAACGAAGATTTCGTCACCGATTTTGTAGGGCCGTGCAGTCGGCACAAAAATGCCGCCGTTTTTGAGTAGTGGCATGTATGCGGTATACAGCGCCGAACGCTCCTTGATGGCCAAAGACAGCACTGATGGCCGCGCCGACTGCGTCGATTTTGGCACTTCGTCATCATTCTGCTGTGGCATTCCCGTCCTTTCAGGAGCAAACTTCCATGTATTCCAGCAACATATCCTCGACAAACAGCCTGGGCGCCAAGGGATGATCGGCAATCAACCTGCGTGCGCTGACTGCCTTGATTATCCGAAGCAGCATGACTGCATCGGCTCGTCCCGCCAATACTGCGAGCTCATTCTTGTATCGCGGATAGTAACGAACTACCCCAGTGAACTTGAGTGAAAATATATCATACAGCCAGCGTTGCAACCATGATATCAAATCAGCCGTTGGTGTTTTCTGCATCTTCTCCGCGGTTCTCAGCGCCCCCTCAATGCTGGGTTTGGCAAGCTGATTCAGAAATTCGTCCATTCCCGCGCGCTCTCCGGCCAGCGCAAGATCGTGCGCGGCCAGCGGCGCTCCCCCTTGCTCGGCCAGCCACACTCCAGCGTCCTTGACACCCTGCGACTGCAGCCACTTGAGTGATTCCTCGCGCGACGGCATAGGCAGCGCGATTTTGCGACAGCGTGAAAGTATGGTCGGCAGCAATCTTTCCGGGTTGCTGGAGACCAGCAGAAAGACGGTTCCGGGATGAGGCTCCTCCAAGGTTTTGAGCAAGGCGTTGGAGGATTCTGTGTTGAGGGTTTCCGCCGGATACAGCAAAACGACGCGGTTGCCGTGACGGTGGGTTGAGATATTGCTGAAGCCGGCCAGGTCGCGCACCTGGCTGATCCTGATGATTTTTGATGGCGCCTTTCTGGATTTTGAACCGGATTTTTCTTCAACCTGCCCATCGTCGGCATCGTCGTTATCGGCCTGCGCATCCGCCGCATCCAGCGCCTCGGGGCGTAAGCGCCGGTAATCCGGATGGCTATAGTTATCAAACCATCCACATGAAATGCACTGGTCGCAAGCATGTCCGTCAGATAATACTTGCTCGCAGAGCAGAGACTTGGCGAAGCACTCTGCCAATGCCACCTTGCCAATTCCGGAGGCACCGTGCAACAAGATGGCGTGCGGTATACTTGTTCGCATCTGCTGCAACCGACCCCAGATGCCACCCTGCCATGGATACAAGTTATTTTTCATTTATTTTCAATCAGTTAAGATTGAAACTTATTTTTGTTTATCAATAAATTGCGTCTCGCGTCGCACTTTGCAAAACCAAATAAAATCATAGTACTGCGATGATCTTTCGAATTTCAGTTTGAATGTCAAGTATGGCCTGCTGCGAGTCAATTATACGGAACCTTTGAGGAAATTCGGCCGCCCGGCGAAGATATTCCTCCCGTGTGGCGCTAAAAAAATCGGCCTTTTCCCGTTCGAACTTATCAGGCTCACGGGTAGCATCCAGGCGCTCGCGAGCGACACTGACCGGCACATCAAACAGCAAGGTCAGGTCAGGCTGGCGGTCAGGATGCACCCAATATTCCAGGGTTTTCAACTTGTCCAGATCAAGCCCTCGCCCACCACCCTGATACGCAAAACTCGCATCGGTGAAGCGATCCGAAATCACCCACTCGCCCCTTGCCAGCGCCGGCTCGATGACTTCCGCCAGATGTTCCCGGCGGGCAGCGAACATCAGGAGCGCCTCGGTCTCAAGGTGCATTTTCTCGTGCAGCAGCAGTTCGCGCAGTTTTTCGCCCAGCGGTGTTCCGCCCGGTTCGCGCGTAACAACCACCTTCAACCCACGGGTCCGCAGCAGGTCTGCAACAAAGTCAATATGGGTAGACTTGCCCGCACCGTCGATCCCCTCGAAAGTAACGAACTTTCCGTAAGGCATTGAATTCACTTTGTTTTTCCTGAACGCTGGTAAAGATTGACGGCCCGATTATGATCGTTGAGGTTGGTGGAAAACTGGCTGCTGCCGTCCCCCCGTGCGACAAAGTACAGTGCATCGGTCTTTTCCGGATTGAGCGCAGCCACCAGCGATTGCATTCCGGACAAGGCGATCGGTGTTGGCGGTAACCCCTTGCGCGTGTAGGTATTGTAGGGCGTATCCGTTACCAGATCGCGCTTGCGAATATTGCCCTGATAGATGTCCCCCATGCCATAAATCACGGTCGGGTCGGTTTGCAGCAGCATCCCTATCCGCAAGCGGTTGACGAATACGCCAGCGATCATGCCCCGCTCCGACTTTTGCCCCGTTTCCTTTTCGACAATGGAAGCCATTATCAGGGCTTCGTAGGACGACTTGTAAGGCAGGGCCGGATCGCGCTTTGCCCATTGTTCATTCAGCCTTTTCATCAGCGCAGCATGGGCTTGCCGGTAAACAAGCAGTTCGCTTGAACCTTTGGCAAAAAGATAAGTGTCAGGAAAAAACAGCCCCTCTGCCTGCCTGAAATCCGTCACGCCGATTTTGGCGAGCAACTCCGCATCGGACAACGGTTGCGCATCGTGTCGCAGCGCTGGGTGCGCCGCCAAGGCTTGTCGCATCTGCCTGAATGTCCAGCCCTCAATGATGGTGACGGATTCTTGCGCGATTTCGCCGCGCACGATTTTATCCATCAGTCTGAGCGGCGAGACCCCCGGCTTCAATTCATATTGACCCGCCTTCAGCTTGCCGCCCTGACCGCTTGCCCTAACCAGCAAGGTGAACAGCATCGGGTTGATCGGCACCCCGGCATCAACCATCTGCTGCGCAGTGGCACGAACGCCACTGCCGGCCTTGACCGTGAATTCGATCGGCTTGCCCTCGACGAGTATTGGCTGGCGCGACCAGTAAATTGTCGCGGCAACGCACAACAGCAATAACAGGACAACGACTGCCAGGAACTTTGCAACCAGGGAGCGGTCTTTGCGACGATTCGACGAGGATTTCATGAAGTCACTATAATTCGATAAACCGTAATCATATCGTTTCGCCGCTTGCGCCACTTACCAATTTGACTTGTCCATGACCGCAACACAACAGTACCCTGAATTTAATCTGCCCGGCTCGGTTGACCTTGCCGTGCTGCGAGCAGGATTTGTCGTACCGCTTTCCGATCTGGGGCTAATGGCTTTTTCCGGTACCGATGCCGTGAGTTTTCTGCATCGACAACTGACCAACGATGTCGAGCATATGCGCATCAATGAGGCGCGTCTGGCCGCTTATTGCACGCCGCAGGGCCGCCTGCTCGCCTCGTTCCTGATGTGGAAATCGGGCGATCAGGTACTGCTGCAGCTTCCTCGCGAAATCCAGCCCGCCTTGCAAAAGCGCCTGCAGATGTTCGTGCTGCGCGACAAGGCGAAGCTTGCGGATGTGGGCGATGCCATCGTGCAAATCGGCCTGGGTGGAGCGGCGGCCTCAGATGCGCTGACGACATGGTTCGCCTCACTGCCAACCGAACCCTATGCGAAGGTAGATGGCGAGCACGGTTCCCTGATCCGCATCGCTGACGCATTCGACGCACCACGCTACCTGTGGATTACCGATCCTGAAACTGTCGAAAAAGCCTGGTCATCGCTGGCAGCAAGTCTGAGCCCTGCCCCCGAAAGCGCATGGCGTCTGGCCGACATCGAAGCCGGCATTCCGCAAATCACCGCCGCAACACAGGAAAAGTTTGTCGCGCAAATGGTCAATCTTGAACTGATTGGCGGCGTCAACTTCAGGAAGGGTTGTTATCCGGGACAGGAAATCGTCGCCCGCACCCAATATTTGGGCAAAGCGCGCCGCCGAATGCTGGCCGCATCGATGACCATGCCAAACGGTGAGGTTGCCCCGGCCACCGATGTCTACGCCAGCGACGACCCGAACCAGCCCTGCGGCATGGTCGTCAACGCCGAACGCAGTTCTTCAGACCAGATTGCCTGTCTGGTTTCATTGAAAGTGCCGGTACCGGAAGGCGTCGTCGTGCATCTTGGCTCTGTCCAGGGGCCGGCACTGCAGTTCAAACCGCTGCCCTACCCGCTGCCCGAAGACGGCGAGCGTTCATGAACCTCTTTTGCACGGGTTGAGCCGATGTGCCTGATTGTATTTGCCTGGCAGCTGATGCCTGCCACACCGCTGGTTGCCGCTGCAAACCGCGATGAATTCTACGACCGGCCAGCCGCACCCGCCGACTGGTGGGAAGACCACCCGGAAATTTATGCCGGTCGCGACTTGCACGCGGGCGGCACCTGGATGGGCGTCACGCGCTGCAGCCGTTTTGCAGCAATCACCAACATCCGCGCCGCCACCGAACGCCGCACCGATGTCCCTTCTCGTGGCCACCTGGTGAAGGATTACCTCGCATCAAACCTCACCCCGCAGGAATACATCCAGCAGATTTCGCAGGAAGCCGACCAGTACAACGGCTTTAACCTGCTGGTAGGCAATCGCGACATCCTGATCTGGTATTCCAACCGGGGACAGGCCAATCCGCACAATGGCAAGCCGCTTTACCCCGGCATATACGGGCTGTCTAACGCGCTGCTGAACGATCCGTGGCACAAGGTGGTCAAAACCCGTGCGAATTTTGGCAGTTTGCTTTGCACCAGCGCACCTGACGAAGCTTACTTCGACATGCTCAGCGACACGACGCTTGCGCCGGATACCCGCCTGCCCGAAACCGGCGTTGACCTGCCTACGGAGCGCATGCTGTCAGCCGTTTGTATCCACTCGCCCGGTTATGGCACCCGCTCCTCGTCGCTGGTGCGCCTGCATGCGGAAGCTGCGGCAACGCTGAAAGAACGGACAGTTCGCTGAAGGTGCCACCAGCACAAACCAGACTAGGGCGTGTTCACCCTGAACGGGTGAGTGCGAATGAGTCAAATCGGTTGCCTGGCAAGGCGCGTGCGCTTTAGTGTGAACACGCCCTAATAACGCGACGCGTTACTATTTGACCCCAAAGCGCCCCGCAGCGCCAGTATTTAGCCGCAAAACCCTCGTTTTGCACAAAATATAGGCAAAAATGGCATCGAAATTCAAAAATTTCTGGGGGTATATGCCTGAAAGTGGCGGATATCCAGCTTGGGCGCGCCGGAGAAAAAATGCTACCGGGTAGTATCGTTTTTTTGGCGCTTGGTGCGTCAGCCTTTGCCCGCGATGCGCATCGCCAGATTCAGCCCGCTCATAAAGGCATGCTCAATCTGGCCGCTGCCCTCCAGACCTGTGGTGAACCAGTCGCCGCAAGCACCAACCTTGAGCTTCTCATCCCACAGACAACTCTTGGTGAGCGGTCTGGTAGATTGCGCGTAATTCCACAAGCGGGCTACCGCATGCACCGGCGGCGCCTGTTTGCCGGTTGCCTCCTGAAAGGCCTTGAGCAGTGCCTCTCTGGCTCTCGCCGGCGTATCCTTGAGGTGTTCGGCGCTCCATTCGACCCGCGCCAGGGCAATCCAGCGCTCACCTTCGCGCCGATCCGGCTTGGAAGCGTCACGCGCGATCCACGCCAGAAGTGGATGGCTAGTCCAAGCGCCATCATAGGAAAGATCAAGTGCTTGATTGAATCCCAGCATCAGCGACCAGCACGCGACATAGCCGGCTTTTTCTGCCTTGGTGGAAAGCGTTGGCACCGCTTTAAGCAAGCTGACGGCATGATTCGCTGGCGTGGCGACGGCCACCGCGTCGAACGGCCCCTCTTTGCTCTTGTCGTCAGCGCCATCTGCCTGCACCGTCAGCATCCACTGCGGCTTACCGGATTTATTGATGACATCGATGCGCCTGACAGCGTGTCCAGTGCGCACATTCAGATCCCGCGCAAGATAGCGACTCAACTCGCCCATGCCGGGTGTGGCTACAAATCGTTGCGTCGAGGGTCGAGACGGCTTGATGGCGCCATTTTCCAGGCGAACCAGTTTGCCATGCCAGGGTACCGCCATGCCCGCTTCGCGCCAGGCTGAAACTTCTTTCTTGAAACCGTCTGACAATGCTGTGAAAAACTGGGCACCATAATCGAAACTGCCTAACTCGTTCTCATAGGTGACGATGCGCCCACCGACATACGCGCTTTTTTCGAAAATGGTCACAGCATGGCCTTTGGCGCGTAATTGCCGCGCACACGCCAAGCCTGAAATCCCTGCGCCAACGACAGCAATATGCATCAAAATCCCGTAAGCAATCCAAATTAGTCCAGCACGCGTCTGCTATCGCATCTGCCGCGACGCATTGTCGCCGGACAACAATCGTGTAACGGAA
Source organism: uncultured Oxalobacter sp. (assembly GCA_964488675.1). Taxonomy (GTDB): domain Bacteria; phylum Pseudomonadota; class Gammaproteobacteria; order Burkholderiales; family Burkholderiaceae_D; genus QZKY01. Next base: position 10,316 of record CAZAWA010000039.1, read on the forward strand.
TGTAACAGAATTTTTCGCAAAATGCTCAAGATCGGCCCTCATGCAAAAATGGCGCTATTGCGCCGCCATGCGTCATGAAGCCGCCCGGGGTTTGGCTCAACGATGATTCGGTGCTAGCATGCGCCCTACGAAAAACAGCCCAAAACCCTATGATCTGGGAAGAACTCGACAAGCAACTGGCGCAACTCGCAAAACAGCACGCGCTGCGCCACCGCCGTTCATTGGCCTCGCCATGCGGGACTGAGGCCGAGTTTGGCGGACGCAAACTGCTGTCGTTTGGCAGCAATGATTACCTGGGGCTGGCATCCGATGCGGCCGTAATAGCCGCTGCGCGCGACGCGGCGGCGCGCTGGGGCGTCGGCGCCGGATCGTCGCATCTGGTCGGCGGACACATGTCGCCGCATGATTTGCTGGAACAAAAACTCGCCGCCTTCGCCGGTGCCGAACGCGCACTGTTGTTCAGCACCGGCATGATGGCGAACCTGGGCATCGTGCCAGCGCTCGTCGGTCGTGGCGATGCCATTTTTGCAGACCGCCTGAACCATGCATCGCTGATTGATGCCGCATTGCTGTCGCGCGCCGACCATCACCGCTATCCGCACAATGATCTGGCCGCACTGGAAAAGCAACTCACTGAAAGCAAGGCCAAACGCAAGCTGATCCTGACCGATGCGGTATTCAGCATGGATGGCGACTTGGCCGACCTGCCGCGACTGCTGCAACTGGCGGATCGCTTCGACGCCTGGCTGGTGATCGATGACGCGCATGGCTTCGGCGTGCTGGGGAAAAGCGGGCGCGGTGCGCTTTCCCATTTCGGCATGCCCCTCAGCCCGCGGCTGATCTACATGGGCACACTCGGCAAGGCGGCGGGCGCATCGGGCGCCTTCGTCGCGGCCGGTGCGAATGTGATCGAATGGCTGATGCAGCGCGCCCGCACCTACATCTTCACCACCGCGTCCAGCCCCATCATTGCGGGCGCATTGCTGGCCAGCCTTGAACTGATCGAACAAGGGGATGAACGCCGCGCCAACTTGCAGCAATTGATTTCGCATCTGCAAAGCGGCCTGGCCAGTTCGCGCTGGAAGCTGCTGCCGTCATCAACCGCCATTCAGCCTATTGTGATCGGCGAAAACGACGAAACACTTCGGGTTGCTGACGCACTGTATGCGCAAGGCATCTGGGTTCCGGCCATCCGTCCGCCGACCGTTCCGCAAGGCACGGCCCGCCTGCGCGTATCGCTGTCGGCCTCGCACAGCATTGAACAGGTTGACCGATTGCTTGATGCCTTGAGGAACCTGACATGAACGAACTGGTTTTCTGGCATGGCTGGGGCATGCGCGCAACAGCCTGGCACACCCTTGCGCATCACCTGAAAGACCGTTGCATTCTGCGCCTGCCGTCCCTGCCCGGTTACGACGGCACGCCCGCCCCCGCGCCCTACACCGCCGAAGCGGTGGTCGACGCAATGCTGGCAAAGCAAAGCAGACCCATCACGCTGTGCGGCTGGTCGCTCGGCGCCATGCTGGCGCTGCTGGCGGCGCATCGACATCCTGACAAGGTACAAGGCCTGATCCTGTTCAGCGCCACGCCGAGTTTCGTGCAACGAGATAACTGGAAACTTGGCATCACACCGGAGATGCTGGCCGGATTTGCCGATGCCATTCATGCCGATGCCGAATCGGCGCTCAAGCGATTTATCGCGCTTTTTAACCACAACGATGCACAGGCGCGCAACAATAACCGGGAACTGTCGGAACTCGACCTTCCGCCACAAACCGTTCTGGAGGGCGGACTGGCTCTGTTGCGCGATATGGATTTGCGCCTCATGGCGCCGCAAATTCGACAGCCAACGCTGCTCGTTCATGGCGAGCGCGACCCGCTGATGCCGCTGTCTGCCGCCAAATGGCTGGCGGCAGCGATGCCGTCCGCAAGGCTGGAAACCTGCCCGCGCGCAGCTCACGCGCCTTTCATTTCCGAGCCGCTGCATTGCGCCAACCTGATCATGAAGTGGCTGGCAACAGCATGAAGGACATCGACAAAAACAAGGTCAGCACCGCCTTTGATCGCGCCGCCGCATCGTACGATGCCAAGGCCGATTTCCAGCACCGGGTTTGCGAGCGCCTGCTAAGGCTTCTGCCAGACGACATATCGCCAAAACAAATTCTCGACGGCGGTTGCGGCACCGGTTACGGCGCCGAATTGCTGCGCCGCCGCTGGCCCTCGGCGCAACTGACCGGTTGCGACCTCGCGCCGGAGATGGTGCGAAAAGCGGTGCAACGCGGGATAGCGGCTGTCTGTGGCGATCTGGAACACTTGCCGTTTGCCGATGCGCGTTTCGACCTTGCCTGGTCCAGTCTCGCGCTGCAATGGTGCGACCCCGCACTCGCCTACGCGGAACTGCACCGCGTGCTGGCACCCGGCGGGAAGCTGGCATGCACCACCCTTGGCACCGGCTCGCTGCGCGAACTCGAAGCCGCGTTTTCCGGCGTCGACAATCACCGCCGCGTGCTGGACTTCCATACCGAACAGTCCGTCCTTGAAGCAATGAAAAATGCCGGGTTCAAAAATATCCGGGTCGTGCGGGAAGCCTGGGTGACACGACACGCCGATTTCAAGGGCATGCTGGAAACAATTCGTGGAATTGGCGCAAGCCAGTCCGGACGCGACAAGCGGCGATCGATGATGGGCAAGGACGCGTGGCAAACCGCACAGGCGTGCTATGAGTCCATGCGTGATGGGCAGGGTCTGCTGCCCGTGACTTATGAAGTCATGTTTGTGCTTGCAAACAAGTAAGACACCAGCAGCACTTACGAAGGGTGTTCACCCTCTGCGAAACAGGTTTTCATCTGCTCGGCATCCAGATCGCCGGTCCACCTGGCCACCACCACCACCGCAACGCTATTGCCAATCAGGTTGGTCAGCGCACGGCCAAGCGACATGAAGCGGTCGATACCGAACACCAGCACCAGCCCTGCTGTCGGCACCAGATCGATTGCCGACAGGGTTGCCGCCAGCACGATAAAGCCGCTGCCCGTGATTCCCCTTGCGCATTTCGAGGTGAGCATCAGAACGCCCAGTAATGTCACTTGCTGCAAAATGCCCAGCCTCATGTCTGTGGCCTGAGCGATAAACACCGATGCCATGGACAGATAAATGGAGGTGCCAACCATATTGAAAGAAAATCCGGTTGGCAGCACCAGCGCAACAACGGATTTTCTGATTCCAATCGACTCCATTTTCGTCATCAAGTTTGGCAGCACCGCATCCGAAGAAGAGGTTCCCAGAACGATCAGCAGCTCCTCATGCAGATACTGCAGCAGTTTCAATAGGCTGAATCCGTGCAGCCAGGCAATCAGACCCAGCACGACCATCACGAAAGCGGCGCATGTGAAATAGAAACCCAGCAACAACTTGCCAAGCGGCAGCATTGATGCCAAACCGTATTTTCCGATCGTGAAAGCGATGGCGCCAAATGCACCGACAGGCGCAACTTTCATGATGATATTGACGATGGCAAACAATACCTGTTCGGTTTTTTCGATGAAATCGAGCACCACGGTTCCCCTGTCCGCACATTTGTTCAGCGCAAAACCAAACAGAATCGAAAACAGCAGGACTTGAAGCGTGTCACCTTTTGCAAACGCCTCAACCACGCTCCCGGGAACGATGTTCAGCAAAAATTCGGTGATCGTCTGTGTCCTTCCCTGCGTCGCATAAGCGGCGACACCTTGCGTGTCGAGGCTGCCGGGTTCAATGTGCATGCCGGCGCCGAGTTGCAGCAGGTTTATAACGAGCAAGCCAACCACAAGCGCCATGGTCGTGACGAGCTCGAAATTCAGCAGCGCCAGACCGCCCGTCTTGCCGATATCTTTCAGATCCTTCATGCCGGCAATGCCGGCTACCACCGTGCAGAAAATGATCGGTGCAATCACCATCCGGATCAGTTTGATGAAGCCGTCTCCCAGCGGCTTCATCGCCGTGCCTGTATCGGGATAAAAGAACCCGAGCAGGAACCCGGCAGCCATCGCGACCAGAACCTGCACAACCATTTGCTTGTAAAACGGCTTGTTGTTCATGCTTGCTCAAACAGGCGATGAGGGTGCTTGTAGTTATAACTGCTTCGCGGTCATCAGCCTTTGCAATACATCAAGACGGTGCGGAATTGTGGATCGCGCGTTCGTCAAGTCGCGCGAAGTGCGCCGACAAGGATTCGCTCAATCCCTGTCCGACTACGGCATCAACCTGTGCCGCCAGCGGCGACTCATTCAAATCATCAAACACAAACAGGCGAAAAACGCTGGCAAGCGTCAACGCATCCGGATCGACGATCAGTCGCCAGTGCACGGTGCTGTCGGCGCGAATGGTGCGCTCCTTGATCCGCGAGAGGGCGTCCGGCCTGATCATCTCGACCCAACCCGCCGTTTGCATCACGCTCATCAGGTGCTCGATTTCATCAAGCCCGAAACCGGTCCTGCTGCGCATCTCTGCCTCGTCCAGGCCAATATCGCCATCTTCCCGTGCATGACAAAGCAGGCGCAACACCGCCATGGCATCCAGAAAAATGCCGCCCGTCTTGCGCTCACGCCGCCAGCGACCGTGCCAGATGTAGTGGATAGCCGCTACCAAGGCTGCGCCAGAGAGCGTGATCAACCACGAAAGATAAATCCAGAGCAGGAAAATCGGCACCGCAGCCAGCGCGCCGTAAATGGTGCGGTAGGTCGGGAACTGCACCAGAACAAGCGCAAAAACCCGTTTGGCAATCTCGAAGGCAATTGCGGCAAACAAACCTCCACATATGGCTTCACGCCAGTGTATGGTTCGGTTGGGGATAATGACATAAAGCGTCGAGAACGCGCACGCACTCCAGGCAATCGAAAGCAGAACGAACAGCAAGCTGTATGCAAATGACGGATCCTTGTGGGTGCCTCCGGTGGCAATATACAAGTGCATCGTCAGTGACAACGAGATCCCGAAAGCGAAGGGGCCAAGAACAGCCACCAAGCAGTAAAGCAGAATTCTTTTCGGCAGCGTTCGTGGCTTGCGGATGCGCCAGATCTGATTGAACATCCGTTCGATCATGCCCACCATGGCTACTGCACTGACAAACAATCCCATCGCACCAACAGCCGACAAGTGGGCAGCCTTGGACGCAAAGCGGGTCAGGTAACCCAGGATGGTGATGCTGACCTGCCTGGGAAACATCGCCTGCGTAAAATACGCCTGCAGCGATTCGTGCAGCGTGCCGAACATCGGGAACTGCGTGAACAGCGCGAGCGCTATTGTCAGCAATGGAACCAGCGACAGCAGCGTCACGAATGTCAGATTTCCTGCGACCTGCTGCAAACGCGCCTGATCAAGGCGGCGGATCATGAAGCGCACAAAGCTGTGCACATCACGCCATGTCAGTTCTTTGACAATCCTTGAGATTAAGGGAATCATGCGAAGCATTTTATAATACCCAGCCGCGCCACCCTTCCGGTTCACTTAACCAACCGGCATTTCGATGAACGAGTTTCTGGACATCTGCCGCAAAACCATTGGCGCCAGCCATGTGCTGGCCGATGCCCGTGGCATGTCCGCCTACCTGAAAGACTGGCGCGATCGAGCTTCCGGGAAAGCGCTGGCCGTGCTGAGACCGTCAAGCACGGAAGAAGTCGCCGCTATTGTTCGCCTTTGCAAGCAGTTTCGCGTGCCTGTCGTTCCGCAGGGTGGCAACACCGGCCTGGTGCTGGGTGGCATTCCTGATGACAGCGGCAAGGCGATCGTGCTGTCGTTGCGGCGCATGAACCGCATCCGCAGCATTGACCCGGACAACAACACGATGGTTGTCGAGGCCGGATGCATCCTCAAGAGTGTGCAGGACGCAGCGAGCAAAGCCAACAGGCTGTTTCCTTTGCGCCTGGCATCCGAAGGATCATGCACAGTGGGCGGCACGCTCTCCGCCAATGCTGGCGGCACGGCCGTTCTGCGCTACGGAAATGCGCGCGAACTCTGCATCGGACTCGAAGTCGTGACACCGCAAGGCGAAATCTGGAACGGCCTGCGCAGCCTGCGCAAGGATAACAGTGGCTACGATCTGCGAGATCTGTTCATTGGCGCCGAAGGCACATTGGGTGTCATCACGGCTGCCGTTCTGAAGCTCCATCCGCAGCCAAACGCAACCGTGACGGCGCTGGTGGCGTTAAATACCCCGCAGGACGCGCTGCAATTGCTGATACAGGCACAAGCCCGGTGCGATGCCGCCCTCACCGCGTTCGAACTGATGTCGGATTTCAGTTTGCAACTGGTGTCCAGACACTTTCCGCACATGCAGCCTCCATTGCCGCTGAGCTTTCAGCAATATGCATTGATTGAACTCTCCGGCAGCGAAACAGAGCCGCGCTTGTCGTCACTTATGGAGGACATGCTGGGCGACGCGATGCGTTCAGGATTTGTCCTCGATGCGGTCATTGCCTCTTCCATCGCGAAGACAAGGGAAATATGGCAGTGGCGGGAACACATATCAGCGGCACAGGCGCAGGAAGGCAACAATATCAAGCACGACATTTCGGTCGCACCTTCGCGCATCCCGGACTTCATCGCTGAGACCAATGTATTGCTGCAGAAGCATTTTCCCGGTTGCCGCACTGTCACTTTTGGTCATCTGGGAGATGGCAACCTGCACTACAATGTTTCCGCTCCGGAAAATGAGACGGCTGATGAATTTCTCAAGCAGCAATCCGGCGTCAATCGCGTGGTTTATGACAGCGTGCATCGCTTCGGCGGATCGATCGCTGCCGAGCATGGTGTCGGCTCGCTCAAACGCGACGAGATTCGCCGCTACCTGCCCGAAATCGAAATCCGGATGATGCAAAGCATCAAAAAAGCCCTTGATCCGGACGATCTGATGAACCCGGGGAAAATCATTTAACTCGTATACCTCGATTAACCAAGATGCGTAAACTCATTCTGATTTCCCTGCTCTCTCTATTTGCTCTGGCGGCGTCTGCCAACCCTGTTCAAAAATCTGAAGATGGCGCAGCCAGCACAAGTCATGGCCAGAGCGCTGTTGCTGGCAAGGATCTGAATGTCAGCGACAAGGCGAGTGACGCCACCATGCATGGCGCCAAGGCGCGCACCGTCGAGGAAAGCAAAATTGAACATGCGCTGGAAAGAAGAAAACTGAAGCGCAAAGTGGCGGAGGAACACAAACGACAGAACGCCGCGCGCAAGGCCGAGATCAAGCGCAAAAGGTGCAAGCATCTGGCAGATCGCATGAACCTGGCAGATGAAGAAGCAAAAAATGCCGTCGGCAAGAAAATGGACATTACTCGCATCCGATCACAGCGGGCAACCAAAAAATTCGTGCAGGAATGCAAGAACTGACCCGCCATTTTGCGATTTGATCATTCAAGCCGCACTCTTGCTGCCACAATAGCGCCACATAGGCGTTTTCAGCCCGCGCCAGATTGATTTCTGCATCTGTGGCATAAATCCGGTCAAATACGGCACGAATTTCATTGCTCAACTTCACATCCAGATTGACCATCTGCTCATAGATGCGCGTCAGCCAGTTCTTGAATCGCGTAAAGACCGACTTCAACTCTGGCGAAGGCGATTTGCCCTCCATCAGGTAGGCTTCATTTGCCCTGGCAAACTTTTCGTGATGCTCGGTCTTGATTTCTTCCCGCGAATTAACGCCGAGAAACTTGATAATTGCCGCCCATTCATCCTTTGCGTATTGGCTTGCGCCTTCCTCGGACGCGAGATCAGCCATCATCTCAAGGTAGAAATGCCCCGTTTCATGCGCAAAGGTAGAGAAATTCGCCTTTGCGAACTGGAGTTGACACCTTTTCGTGGACACTTGATTCTTATGGAAAAAGGAGTCCAC
>CAZAWA010000040.1:0-18015 GCA_964488675.1 uncultured Oxalobacter sp.
CATTTCCTTCGGAGTTGCCAACCGATCAGGGCGTCGGCAAGCATTTGTCCACAGTGGGCATGGAATTCGGCACGGTCACCGGCCGGCCGCGCCGCTGCGGCTGGTTTGATGCCGCCTTGCTCAAGCGATCGGTGCAGCTTAACGGCGTTTCCGGCATCTGCCTGACCAAGATCGATGTGCTCGATGGCATCGAAACCATCAAACTGTGTGTTGGCTACAAGCTGGATGGCCGCGAAATCGATATCTTCCCGGTGGGCGCCGAAGACGCGGCGCGCTGCGAGCCGATCTACGAAGAGATGCCAGGCTGGACCGAAAGCACGCTGGGCAAGCAGTCGCTGGAAGCACTGCCGGTGGCGGCACGGGCCTATGTCAAGCGGGTCGAGGAACTCATAGGCGTTCCGATCGATATGGTTTCGACCGGGCCGGATCGGGAAGAAACGCTGGTTCTGCGCCACCCGTTCAAGTAGTCCGGCTGTTTTCAGGCTGTGCAAGCGGTACCGCTTGAAAACGCATACTGCACGGGAGTAATTTTTCTCCGGCGCGTCAGGTATGGCGATAAGCAATTTTTAGCCATATACTCCCGATAAATGGCATTTTTTTGCGCCAATAACTGCCTAAATATTGAGCAAATAGGGCGATTTGGAACGGCTTGGCAGTTCTCCAGCCCCGTTTTATTCCAAATAATAACGCGACGCGTTATTACGCCAGACACGGGCACGGCGTCGCATGCTGTGAAATTCAGTGGAAAGCGGTTCTATTTCAGCGAAAAATCCACCCGGCTTGGCTTGGCCTTGGTGTTGTCCTTGCCCGCGCCCTTGCTGGCGAGGATGAAGACGCGCTCCGCCGGCACCTTGCCTTTCGTGACCAGCCATTCCTTTGCCGCCTGCGCGCGCTGGTTGCCAAGTGCAACCAGATCGTCGTCGGTGCTCTTGGCATTGGCAATCATCAACTGTTCCATTTCCGGCACCGGCAAATCCTTTTGCAGACCGATCATGTTGCGCGGCTTCTTGAAATCCTCGTCCTTGTAAACGCGTTTGAGCAGTGCCGGATACGCTTCCTTGGTGACTTCCAGTTTGTCGTCCGGCACGGATTGTCCCTTGGCGACCAGATCCTTGAGCTTCAGGGCGCGCACCTTGCGGTCGATGCTGGCGCGGGCGAGGCCTTCCTTGTCGATAGCCGGGTCGGTGCGACCGGTGATCTCGAGCTTCAGCCCTGGGCGGTCGTTCAAGGCCTTGGCCAGCGTGGTCAGTTTGGCTTCGCCCGCTGCCGGAATCACTGAGCGGCCCGGATCGTATTCCAGCCACGCCAGTTCTTCACCGCCGCCGAACATCGAACCGAGCAGCGCGAACGGCGCGGTCACGGCTTTGGCCAGCAGGTTGACGATCACGCGCACGATGATGCCGCCGACGGAAAATTTCGGATCATCGAGCGAGCCGCTGATCGGCAGCTTGATGTCAATCACGCCGTTGCGGTCACGCAGCAGCGAGACGGCAAGCAGCACCGGCAATTTGGTTGCCTGCGGACTTTCGACCTTTTCGCCGAAGGTCAGCTGATCCAGTACCAGGCGGTTATCCGCCGTCAGTTTGCGATCCTCGACCTTGTACGAGACATCGAAGGAAAGCTGCCCCTTCTCGATGCCATATCCCGCATACTTGCCGGAATAGGCGGAGAGCGGCGCGAGTTCCATTCCCTTGACCTCGGCCTTCAGATCCAGAAACAGATCGCCCTTGAGCGGGTTCACCTTGCCGCTGATGGACAGTGGCGCGCTGTTGACTTTGCCGCGCAAATCAACATCCGCAGTGGTTTTTGCATCCGATGACAATCCAACGATGACGCCGCCCAGATCAACCAGGTTGGCGGTGTAGTTCGGCTTGATGAAATTGTCGGTAAAGCGCACCTTGCCTGCCTGCAGTGTCAGCCTGCGGATTTTGACGGGTGGCATCCTGGTCGCGGGTTTGGGCTTTGGTGCAGCTTCTTCGCCTGCCGTTTTAGGGGGTGTCTCGGCCTGCTGTTCAGGGGTGTCCCATCGCTCTTCCTTGGCTTCCTTGCTTGGTTCGGATTCGGTCAGGCTTTTCTTTTCCTCGGTTTTTCCGCGCACCACATCCTGCAGGTTGATGTGGCCTTCCTGACTGACGATCACACGGGCGAAGAAATCGTTCAGCGCGACCCGATCAATGCTCAGGGAAAACGGATCCAGCTTCGCCTGCACGCCATTCAGCGCCAGAGTTTTCCAGCGCGCGAAATCGTTGGCGCTGATTTTGTCCACGGTCGCCACTTTCCCGAGCGCGACATCGCCCTTGAATTCGCCTTTGAGTGCGCCATCCTTGCCCTGACTGAGCTGCAGGGAACCACTGGTGGACACATTCGCGCTGGTGAGCAAAAGGTTGAGTTGTTCGGTGAAATACGGTTGCAGGGCAATGACATCGACCTCTTTCAGATCCAGCTTGAGGTCGGCCTGCAGGGGGGACACCGCAAGACTGCCGCTGACTTTCAGCGAACCGGCCTGATTCACGGCGGCTTTCAACTCCAGCGTTCCCTGGCTTCCCGGTCTGGTCGAGATGTCCTGCATGCTCAGCGACAGCGGGGAGACTGTGGTGATGGCTGGCTTCTTCAGGCTGCGATCTTCAAGTTTGGCGACCCAGTCGGCAATCGATACTTTTGCAATCGTCACGGCGAAGGATGATACTTCTCCTGTGGCAGCGCGAGACGCCTCCTTGACTGCACGCGACGATTTTTGTGCGCCGGTCTTCAGGTTCTGCAATTCAAAGCTGGCGCCGGTGGAGCTAACTTCGGCGACGGTTGCTTCCCGTTTTTGCAAATCCGCCGAGATGTCCTTTATGGTGAGATTGAGTTTGTCCACGGCAGCATGCATCGGCCTCGACGAAACGGTGTCATCGTATTTCAGCGCGCCATCCCTGATGCCCATCTCGTGCAGACGAAAGATCGCATTGGTCGTTTTGGCGCTGGCTTTTTCTGGAGCGGCCTGTGCAGGCGGGCTTGCAGATGTGGACGGCGCCAGACGCATCAGGTTAATTTGGCCACCGGATTCGGCCACCACGGTCAGCTCCGGGCTGGCAAGCTCAATTTTGGCGATGTCGATATTTCCGGCAAACACATTGACGACGCCCAGCGTGATAGCCAGTTCCGGCAGTTTCACCATCGGCTTGCCATCCAGCTCGGTGATGACCAGCGATTTCAGGCTGGTGGAACCGGTCAGCACCAGTGCCGGCGCCTCACCCTTGGGCTGGCGGAACGACGCGTTGAGGCGCACCTCCAGCTTGCCGCTGGGCAGCTTGAAGCGCGGTTGGTAGGGGAGGTATTCGATGTATTTCGGCAAATCGATGCCGGCCAGATCAATGTCGATGTTCGCCTCTTTCGATTCGGCGAACGGCAAGGCCTTTCCCTTCAGAGCAAGCGGAGTGCCATTCACTTTCGCGCTCAGGAACGGTTCGACAAAGGTTTCAACCTGGGAGGACAGCGAAGAAATGAAAGGGATGCCCAGTTTCAGATCCGAAATTGTATGCAGGGTCTTTTCCGGCTGATCGTCAAACTCGATTCGGCCGCCTTCGATCTGGATGTTGTTGATCGAAAATCGTGCAGGCTTGTCGGACGGGGGCTGCGAGGCGATGAGCGCGATGATGTCGTCAATGTTGTAACGGTTGGCGCCGGTGCGCGCAAGGTGAATATAGGGCTGAGCAAGCCGCACTTCCTGTACCACCGGGGCGAAGCGGAACAGCGACTTGAGCGAGGCATTGACTTCCAGTTCGTCAAACGAGATGAAAACTTTTGCTCCGTCCGGTTCCATCAGCTTGAATTTGCGCACGGTCAGCGCCATGGCGTAGGGGCTGAATTCGACTTTTTCAATGCTGACCGGGCGCTTGAGCTTGTCGGCAATCTGCTTTTCCACCTGCGACTTGATTATCCCTGGCAGGACAAAATAGCCAATCAGCCCGAACAGAATCAGGAATGTCGCCAATCCGATGGCAAGGCGCCGGGTCAGGGGTTTTCGGGCAATAGCGATAGCGCGTTCACGATATATTGTTTTCATGGAAACACCGCCCCCGTCAGGAAGTTTTCAACAGTGCAAATATTACTCTTTTGCATCATTTAGCGCTTTGTGATTTCTCATTTTGTGCGGACATTTTCAATATATATTTGGTGACAGGGATTATTTCAGCCAACGGACAAACCATGACCGGCCTGTGACAAGGCCCCAAACCTTGTCATAAAGCCGTCACATTTCATGCGTAGAGTTCGCTCATCCATTGTGGATACTTAAGGAGAACATATGCGATTACACAAATTTTTTGCATCTCTTGTGCTGGCATCTTCGGTTATTGCACCGTCTGTTTTTGCGGCGGATATCACTGGCGCTGGCGCAACCTTTCCCTACCCGATTTATGCAAAATGGGCCGAGTCTTACAAGAAAGCTACCGGCAACAGCATGAATTATCAGTCCATCGGATCCGGTGGCGGCATCAAGCAAATCAAGGCAAAGACGGTTGATTTTGGCGCATCCGACATGCCGCTGAAGGCAGACGAACTCAAGCAGGCCGGTTTGATGCAGTTCCCCGCGATCATGGGCGGCGTGGTGCCGATTGTGAATCTGGATGGCGTGGCGGCGGGTCAGTTGAAGTTTACCGGCAAGGTTCTGGCTGACATTTACCTGGGCAAAATCAAACAGTGGAATGCGCCGGAAATCGCTGCGCTGAACGCTGGTGTAACATTGCCGAACAGGCCGATAACCGTCGTGCATCGCGCTGACGGTTCCGGCACGACTTTTTTGTGGACAGATTACCTGTCCAAGATCAGTGCGGAATTCAAGACCAGGGTGGGTTCGGGTACGGCTGTGAAATGGCCGGCCGGTGTGGGTGGCAAGGGCAATGAGGGTGTTGCCGCGAATGTCCAGCGCCTCAAGGGTTCAATCGGCTATGTGGAATATGCCTACGCGAAGAAAAATCGCATCACGCATACCCAGGTACAAAATCGTGACGGCAACTTTGTGCAGCCGGATGACACCTCGTTCAAGGCAGCCGCTGCCGGTGCGCAGTGGTCCAAGACGCCGGGTTTTGGCGTGATTTTGACTAACCAGCCGGGCAAGGCAAGCTGGCCGATTACTGGCGCTTCCTTCATCCTGATGCACCAAACAGCGGCTAATGCGGCAAAAAGCAAAGAGGTGCTGAAGTTCTTTGACTGGTCATTCGCCAATGGTGGCGCGATGGCAGCCGAGCTCGACTATGTAGCGATGCCGCCCGCGGTTATCAAGCTGATGCAGGCGGAATGGAAAAAGCAGATCAAGGACAGTTCGGGTAACGCGATCTGGTAATTACAGGCAACACCATTGCGGGCTGTCTTGAACGCCATCTGATTGCGGATGGTTAACACGAACAGCTCGCAAATTTATGGGTCAAAAAAACTATTGTGAGTACCCAGCAGACGATCACTACCATGGCAAGCATTGCGTCAGACAAAACCAGGAGCAATCCCGTTGCCGTAACCACAAGGGCAACCGATTCCGCGCGCAGGCAAAGGATTCAGGATTTCCTGTTCCACAAAATTACCCTGGCTTTTGCGCTGACGGTCTTTCTCGTTCTGATCGGCATCGTCGTGTCGCTTGTCAATGGCGCTGTACCGGCCTTCCAGGAATTCGGCCTGTCGTTTATCACCACCGTCGAATGGGACCCGGTCAATGATCGCTATGGCGCGCTGATCGCCATTGTCGGCACATTGCTGACTTCACTCATTGCTCTCCTTATCGCTTTCCCCGTGAGCTTTGGCATCGCGCTTTTCCTGACCGAGATATGCCCGGTCTGGCTCAAGCGCCCGATGGGTACGGCAGTTGAGTTGCTTGCGGGCGTGCCGAGCATCATCTATGGCATGTGGGGTTTGTTCGTTTTTGCACCGATCTTTGCCGACCATGTGCAGCCATTTCTGGCGCGCACCCTGGGGCAATTGCCCTATGTGGGACAACTGTTCAGCGGTCCGATGATGGGTATCGGCATCCTGACGGCAGGCGTAATCCTGTCAATCATGATTATTCCATTCATCGCATCGGTGATGCGGGATGTTTTCGAAATTGTGCCGCCGGTACTGAAAGAATCGGCTTACGCCCTTGGCTGCACCAAGTGGGAGGTAGTGCGAAAAATCGTATTGCCCTATACGCGCACGGGCGTGGTCGGCGGCGTGATGCTTGGCCTGGGGCGTGCCCTGGGCGAAACGATGGCGATTACCTTCGTGATAGGCAACGCACATGAGCTTTCGTGGTCGCTGTTCGCGGCAGGCAACAGCATCGCCTCAACGCTGGCGAATGAATTCGCGGAAGCGGATTCAAAACTGCATGTGGCCTCTCTGTTTGCGCTTGGCCTGATTCTGTTTGCCATTACCTTCATCGTGTTGTCAGCCGCCAAGTTGATGCTGATGAGATTGTCGAAGAAGGAGGGCATCAAATGAGCAAGTCAGCAATGAATCCGGTTTACCGCAGGCGCTTGTGGATGCATCGTTTCGGCATCTTTCTGTCGTTCTGCGCGATGGCGGTCGGCGTACTTTTCCTTGCCTGGATATTGGTGACGCTGATCATCAAGGGCGCGGCGGCGATCAGTTTTTCCCTCTTCACGCTAAGCACACCGGCACCGGGTAGCGAAGGGGGAGGATTGGCCAATGCCATTGTCGGCAGTTTGCTGATGGTCGGCCTGTCAACGCTGATAGGCACGCCAATCGGTGTCATGGCGGGTATCTACCTGGCGGAATTTGGTGAGGAAAGCTGGTTGGCGCAGGCGATCCGATTTGTCGTCGACATCATGCTGTCTGCGCCCTCAATTGTCATTGGCCTGTTTGTCTATGCGATCTATGTCTTCCATGCCAAGCATTTTTCCGGCTGGGCCGGGAGTTTCGCGATTTCATTGATCGCCATTCCTGTCGTCGTTCGCACCACGGACAACATGCTCAATCTGGTGCCGGTCAGCCTGCGCGAAGCGGCTTATGCGCTGGGTGCGCCGCGCTGGAAAGTGGCATTGATGATTCGACTGCGCGCAGTCCGGGCTGGCATTCTGACCGGCGTATTGCTGGCCGTTGCCAGAATATCGGGCGAGACGGCGCCGTTGCTTTTCACCGCATTGAACAACCAGTTTTTCAGTACCGACATGAATCGACCGATGGCAAACCTTCCTGTCGTCATCTACCAGTTCGCCATGAGTCCCTATGACAACTGGCGTGAGCTGGCGTGGGGCGGGGCGCTATTGATTACATTCGGCGTGCTTGGATTGAACATTCTGTCGCGCGCCTTCTTCAGTCAGAAAACCCAGGATTAAGTTACAGAGTCATTGCCATGAACACACAGGAAACAAATATTGCAACCAAGGATGCAGGCGGAAACGCTTCGATTGCGGTGTCGGATCTGAATTTTTACTATGGAAATTTTCAGGGTCTGAAAAACATCAACCTGGACATCAACGAGAAAAAGGTCACGGCCTTTATCGGCCCGTCCGGTTGCGGCAAGTCGACATTGCTGCGCACCCTGAATCGCATGTACGACCTGTACCCGGGACACCGTGCCGAGGGAAAAATCCTGTTTCAAGGATGCGACATCCTCGATCCGAAACAGGATGTGAACATGCTGCGTGCCAGAATCGGCATGGTGTTCCAGAAACCGACGCCTTTTCCGATGTCCATTTATGAAAATATCGCATTTGGCGTGCGCCTTTATGAAAATCTGTCCAGGGGAGAAATGGATGAACGGGTCGAATGGGCGCTCAAGAAGGCGGCATTGTGGGGTGAGGTCAAGGAAAAACTGGACAAGAGCGGATTGAGCCTTTCAGGCGGCCAGCAGCAGCGCCTGTGCATCGCGCGATGCGTGGCGGTCAAACCCGAGGTTTTGCTGCTGGATGAGCCGACCTCTGCGCTAGATCCGATCTCGACCGCCAAGATCGAAGAACTGATCAGTGAACTCAAAGAGGAATACACCATCACGATTGTCACGCACAACATGCAGCAGGCTGCAAGGTGCTCCGACTACACCGCCTACCTCTACCTGGGCGAACTGGTCGAGTTTGGCGAGACAGACCAGATATTCCTCAGCCCCGCCAAAAAGGAAACACAGGACTACATTACCGGACGATTCGGATAAGCGCCCCTGATTATGAATACATGGAGAACCAATATGTCGCAGGCTCATTTATCAAAACAGTATGCTCAGGATCTTGAGGCGATTCGGTCGCGCGTCCTGCTGATGGGGGGATTGGTCGAGTCCCAGTTCCGCGATGCGATGGAGTCGCTGCACCAGGGTGACAGCGATCTTGCCGAAAAGGTGCTGCGAGCCGATGCGGAAATCAACCGGCTCGAAGTGAACCTCGACAGCGTCTGCACCAACCTGATAGTGCGGCGACAACCAGCCGCCAATGATCTGCGCACCGTGATGGCAACCACCAAGATCATTACCGATCTGGAGCGGATCGGCGACGAAGCAACCAAGATCGCCCGTTCGGCGAAGAACCTGCAAAGCCGCAGCGCCTTGATGGTCAACAATTACCAGACGATCCGGGTGATTGCTGAAACAGCCGGCGGCATGCTGCACGACGCGCTGGACGCGTTTGCCCGTCTTGACCGCGAACTGGCAATGAATTTGATCAGCCGGGATGACATGCTCGATCATGAGTTTCATGCAATGATGCGCAGTTTGATAACCTACATGATGGAAGAGCCGCGCACTATTTCTGCCTCGCTAGATCTGCTGTGGATTGCCAAGGCTATCGAGCGAATCGGCGACCACTCCACAAATGTGGCGGAACAGGTCATATACATTGTCGATGGCAAGGACATAAGGCATACTGGTATCGAGACTGGCAAGCCTGAATAACTGGATTAATCCAACGAATGGCGATTGATTTATGACTTCAGACAAAACAAGCATACTTATCGTGGAAGACGAACCGGCGATTATGCAGCTGGTATCCTTTACCGTGAAGGCGGCGGGCTGGGAGGCGGTGCTGGCGACGACTGCGGCGCAGGGGTGGGAGGCGCTGAAAGAGCGCCAGCCGAAACTGATTCTGCTGGACTGGATGCTGCCGGATCAGAGTGGCTTGCAGTTGCTTTCCCGTATTCGTGCCGATTTTAACTTCAAGGCGATTCCGGTTATCATGCTGACCGCCAAGGGTCTGGAAGAGGATAAAATTGCCGGACTGGATCGGGGCGCGGACGACTATGTGACCAAGCCATTTTCGCCAAGGGAGCTCACAGCCAGAATCAACGCTCTGCTGCGCAGGAAGAATCCGGAGGGGACGCAGGATGTGCTCAAGGCCGGACCGGTCAGCCTGGATCCTGTCAGCCACACAGTACTGGTCGGGCATGAGAAAATAAGCATCGGTCAGGCAGAGTTCAAGCTTTTGCGTTTTCTTCTGGCGCATCCCGATCGTGTTTTTTCCCGAAGCCAGTTGCTGGACAAGGTTTGGGGAACGCATGCCGAGATCGAGGAGCGAACGGTCGATGTGCATGTCTTGCGCCTCAGGAAGGCGCTCAGAAGTGCAGAGTCGCTAATCAAGACGGTAAGAAGTGCAGGTTACATGCTTTCTGAAAGATGACTATTTGATGAATTCACAGGTGATATTCTGGATCCCGGCTGCGCTGCGACTGGCGCTGATCTGGATTGGTGCGGGCGTTCTCTGGTACTACTATGGCCCGATCATTGGTCTTGCTGCCGGCCTGATTGCGATGACGATACTGGTCACGATGCAGCTTCGTTATCTGTATTTGCTGAATATCTGGCTCAATTCACCGGAAAGCGAAAAGTTGCCTGACGGTTGGGGGGCGTGGAACGCGATTTTTGCCCGCCTTTACCGCATGCATCGCGAAGAAGAAAAAAGCAGCGCCGAATTGACGGAATGGCTGGCTCGTTTTCGCCAGGCGATGAATTTCCTGCCTGATGGTGTCGCCATCATGGACGATGTGCTGTTTCTGGAATGGTGCAACCCGGTGGCAGAGCGCCATCTCGGTTTGACCCTGGAAAAAGACAAAGGGATGCGTGTCACCAACCTGATTCGCAATCCGGAATTCATCAATTACATCATACTCGGCCGCTACGACGAACCGCTGTCCATGACCTTGCGTGATCGCAGGCTGGTGGTGCAAATCATCCCGTTCGAGAACCGCCGCCAGATCCTGGTGACGCACGATGCCACCGAACGCGATCGCATCGACACCTTGCGGCGCGATTTTATCGCAAATGCCTCGCACGAATTGCGCACGCCGTTGACGGTCATTAACGGATTTCTTGAAATTGACATGACACAACCCGATCTCCCGCCGGAAATCCGGAAAGAGCACATGCGATTGATGCGTGAGCAGGGGGAGCGGATGCAAATGCTGGTGGACGACATGCTGTCGCTCACGAAACTCGAATCGACCGACATTCCATTCCGACCGGAACGGGTGAACATCCACGCCTTGCTGGTCCAGATTCAGCAGGAAGCGCTGGTGCTGTCAGGCGGCAAGCACACAATCTCGCTCCAGGTCGATGGGCCGGACATCATCGGCAGCGTTGAGGAACTGCACGCAGCTTTCAGCAATCTGGCTTCCAATGCGGTGCGCTACACGCCCGATCACGGTGAAATACAGCTGATTTGGACAAATTCCGAAACAGGCCCGAAATTTATCGTGCGCGACAATGGCATTGGCATCCGGCAGGAGCATATTCATCGCCTGACGGAGCGATTCTACCGGGTGGACAAGGGGCTCTCCCGTGAAACGCAGGGCACCGGATTAGGCTTGTCCATTGTTCGTCATGCCTTGCTTCGTCACAAAGCAGCGCTTGCGGTTGAGTCACAACTTGGCAAGGGGAGCGTTTTTTCCGCCATGTTCCCTCCTGGCATCGTCTACGAGTAATAAAATACGGGGGCTTGCCCCCGTTTTATTGCTGCCGGGTTTAGGGCGTGTTTACCCTAAAGCGATGAGATGCGTTGCTGGCAGGATGGCGGAGAGAAGGCAAGGCGCGCAACGAAGGCGCGTGGCGGTGCGCACGCAGAGGAGTGCAACGCAGCAGGCACGCCATCCTGCCGCAACCCGAAGGGAATGGGCAGATCGTCCGCCTGGCGGTGTTTCGTGCACCTTGTGTGGCATGACCACACTGCGGCGCACGCGCCTTGCCATGCAACCGATTTGCCTCATTCGCACTCACCCGTTCAGGGTGAACACGCCCTAGTTACTGCCTCACGCAATCCACAAAATACCCGCGCTTGCCATCGACTTCACGCGTGACGAGGCCATGCACATCGGTCTCGAAACCCGGGAATTTTTCATTGAAGTCGCGCGCGAATTTCAAGTAATCCACGATCGTCTTGTTGAACCGCTCGCCCGGAATCAAAAGCGGAATGCCGGGCGGGTAGGGCGTCAGCAAGGTTGATGTGATGCGTCCCTCCAGTTCGTCGATGGGTACCCGTTCAATTTCGCGGTGCGCCATTTTTGCAAACGCATCCGCTGGCTTCATGGCCGGGATCATGTCCGACAGGTACATCTCAGTCGTCAGGCGGGCGACATCATAAGCTTTGTAGAAGTCATGAATACTTTGACACAGGTCTCGCAATCCCATGCGTTCGTAACGCGTTTTGACTGCGGCGAATTCTGGCAGGATGCGCCAGATCGGCTGGTTCTTGTCGTAGTCATCCTTGAATTGTTGCAGGGCGGTTACCAGCGTGTTCCAGCGGCCTTTGGTAATGCCGATTGTAAACATGATGAAAAATGAGTACAGGCCGCATTTCTCGATGATGACGCCATGCTCGGCCAGATATTCTTTCACGATCGACGCCGGGATGCCAGTCTGGCCGAATTTCCCATCTATTCCCAGCCCCGGCGTAATGATGGTTGCCTTGATGGGATCCAGCATGTTGAAGCCGGGTGCCAGATCGCCAAAGCCATGCCATTCGTCTTCGGAGCGGATCATCCAGTCATCCTGCGATCCGATGCCTTCGCTGGAGAACGATTCCGGTCCCCAGACCTGGAACCACCAGTCCTTGCCCCATTCCTTGTCCACTTTTTGCATGGCACGGCGGAAGTCCAGCGCTTCGAGAATGGATTCTTCCACCAGTGCTTTTCCGCCCGGCGGTTCCATCATGGCTGCAGCAACATCACAGGACGCAATGATCGAATATTGCGGCGAAGTCGATGTGTGCATCAGATAGGCTTCGTTGAAGGAGTCGCGGTCCAGCTTGACGGTCTCCGAGTCGCTAACCAGAATTTGCGATGCCTGCGACAACCCGGCCAGCAGCTTGTGCGTCGACTGCGTCGAAAAAATGATCGACTCCTTTGCGGGCGGCGTGTCCTTGCTGATGGCGTGCATGTTCTTGTAAAAATCGTGGAAGCACGCATGGGGCAGCCATGCCTCATCGAATAGCAGCGTGTCGATTTTTCCGTCCAGCAGGCTTTTTATTTTCTCTACATTGTAAACAACGCCGTCATAAGTCGATTGCGTAATCGTCAGAATCCGCGGCTTGCGGTTTTTGGCCTCGCGCGCAAAGGGATTGGCATCGATTTTTCTCTGGATATTCTCCGGATCGAACTCGCTTAGCGGTATCGGTCCGATGATGCCAAGGTGATTGCGCGTGGGCATCAGAAATACGGGAATGGCGCCGGTCATGATGATCGCGTGCAACACCGACTTGTGACAATTGCGATCCACGACGACGATATCGCCGGGCGCAACGGTCGAATGCCAGACGATTTTGTTCGAGGTCGATGTGCCGTTGGTCACGAAATAGCAGTGATCCGCATTGAAGATGCGGGCGGCATTGCGTTCGCTGGCCTCCACAGGGCCAGTATGGTCGAGCAACTGGCCAAGTTCTTCCACGGCATTGCACACATCGGCGCGCAACATGTTTTCGCCAAAAAACTGGTGGAACATCTGGCCGATGGGCGACTTCAGGAAGGCTACGCCGCCGGAATGACCAGGGCAATGCCAGGAATAGGAACCGTCCTGCGCGTACTGCATCAGCGCGCGGAAGAAAGGCGGCGCCAATCCGTCAAGATACGACTTGGCTTCGCGGATGATGTGACGGGCGACGAATTCTGGCGTGTCTTCGTACATGTGGATGAAGCCATGCAGTTCGCGCAGAATGTCATTCGGAATGTGGCGCGAGGTACGGGTCTCACCGTAAAGATAAATCGGGATGTCGGAATTTCGCGCGCGAATTTCATGCACGAAATCTCGTAGCGATTTCAGCGCGTCATCGCTCTCTTTTTGTGAGCCACTGCCAAAATCTTCGTCATCAATGGAAAGGATGAAGGCCGACGCGCGCGATTGTTGCTGAGCGAATTGCGACAGGTCTCCGTAACTGGTGACGCCCAGAACCATCATGCCCTCCTCTTCGATTGCATTCGCAAGGGCGCGGATGCTTAGGCCGGAGCTGTTCTCGGAACGGAAATCTTCATCAATGATGACGATGGGAAAGCGGAATTTCATCGCGGTTTCCTATATAAGCAATAGTCTGGAGGGAAAGCTGCCTAGCCAAGAGGCAATCACTTGAAGGCAGAAAAAAAGGAAAAGGGATTTTCGCAGAAATGGCGGTGTTTGGGGGAAATTCTGAGGAAATTGCTCGCAAAACGACGGATTTATAGCAAAGCAGTCCCGCTATGGCGTTTTGAGGCCTTTGCGCCTGTAGGTCACAAACTGCATGAGCAGGCCAGACGCTGCGCCGGTAGGCTTGGCTGTCAGTTTGCTGGATGCCACGAACTGACGACCCTGGCGGTGGACTTCCCAGTGCGCTTCATGCATATCGGGGAACACGGTGTCCGATTCGAACAGCGGAAACAGGCGCTGGTTGGGGTGGTGATCCGAGATATGGGTCAGGTAAATCTCGTCGGCGATATCCATGGACTGCCGGTAGAGTTCGCCGCCACCGATGATGAACACCCTTTTCTCACCTCGCACAGATTCCAGCGCCGAATGCAGGGAGTGAACGACGAGGCATTGGTGCGCCTCGAACAGGGTATTGCGAGTGACAACGATATTTTTCCGTTTTGGCAGCGGTTTGCTGCCTATGGCCTCAAAGGTTTTACGCCCCATAATTACGGTGTGACCGGTCGTTACGCGACGGAAAAATCGTAAATCCCTCGGCATGTGCCAGGGCATTTTGTTGCCACTGCCGATGGTGCCGTCCGGCCCGACCGCCGCGATGAGCGCAACTTTCGTTTTCATTGGGGTATTGTCCCTAAAACTTCTCGTCTGGACGCAGATAGCGCCATTGTCCGGGCGGCAGATTGCCAAGGTTTACCTTCCCGATGCGTACTCGTTTCAACCCAAGCACTTTCAGGCCGACTGCTTCGCACATGCGACGAATCTGGCGCTTCTTTCCTTCTTTAAGGACAAAGCGTAATTGGTCGTCGTTCTGCCACTGTACCTTTGCCTGCTGCAGCGCCTTGCCGTCGAGCGACAGGCCGTGATTCAGCAATTTGAGTTTGTCTTCTGGCAGCTTGCCCGGCTTGCTATGTTGCACGCGCACCAGGTATTCCTTTTCGATTTCTGAGTCCTGTCCGATCAGATGCTTGGCTACGCGCCCGTCCTGCGTCAGCACCAGCAGTCCGACGGAATCGATGTCAAGACGGCCAGCCGGCACCAGACTGCGAAGCTGCATCGGGTGATATTGTTCCTGTGCCTTGTCCTCCCTCCAGCGGGACTCGGCATTGACCAAGGTCACTGCGGGCTTATGACCATCCTCTGCCTGGCCGCTGACGAAGCCGACCGGCTTGTTGATCAGGATGGTGACGCGTTTCGATTGCTCTGCGCTGGCTTGTCGCTCGATAGAGATGCGCTGGTTCGGCAACACCTTGCTGCCGAGTTGCGAAACGACCTTGCCGTCGACACGCACCCAGCCGCGCTCAATCCACACATCTGCTTCGCGGCGCGAGCACAGGCCGAGTTCCGACATGCGCTTGGAAAGACGAACCAGTTCTGTCATATCCGCAATACCTCCAGCAGATCCGTTTCGAGCTGGATTTGAGTTCGTTGGTTGTTCAATGCGTCACCCTCGATCAGGAATACATCCTCTACGCGCTCGCCCATGGTCATGATTTTCGCCGTGTGCAAATTGATTTTATATTTGGACAGCACATTTGCAATGGAAAAAAGGAGGCCGTTGCGGTCGTTGGCGGTGACGGTCAGCAGGTAGTGTTCCCCGCGCTCGTCAGGACGGAGATCCACCGTCGGCGTGATCGGATAGCTGCGTGACTGCCGGGAGAGCGTTCCCTTCGGGAGTGTTGGCAGCGGCGCCTGCGTAACCAGGATTTCGGTCAGATCGTGCTCGACCAGACTTATGATGTCGCGGTAATTTTTTGCAAACAGGGGCGTGGTAACCAGGAAAGTGTCGAGCGCGTAGCCGTGCCGTGTCGTGTGGATTTTTGCATCCAGAATGCTGTAATTTTTCCTGGCAAAGTAGCCGCATATCCTTGCAAACAGCTCCGGCTGGTCTTTCACGAATACAGCAACCTGCAGGCCTTCGCCAATAGGCGCCAGACGACATTTGACAACGGGTCGTTCGCTGTCCATCCGGAAATAGAGGTTGCGCGTCTGCCATGCAATGTCGGAGGCGTCATGCCGGAGAAAATACACGACATCGAGCTGATCCCACAGTTTTTCATGGGCATTTTCCGGGAGCGCATAAAGGCGCAGCGTCTTCAGTGCGTCCTGCTGTTTGATTTTCAGTTCGCTGTTGGCAGATATATTTTCGCCGCCCAGGATCCGCAAGGTCAGCCTGAAAAGATCTTCGAGCAATTTTCCCTTCCACGCATTCCAGACTTGCGGACTGGTGCCGCGAATGTCCGCCACGGTCAGCAGGTAAAGGGCGGTGAGGTGGCGTTCATCGCCGACAATTTGCGCAAAGTTCTGGATGGTTTCCGGTTCGGAGATATCTTTTTTCTGCGCAGTGTGCGACATAGTCAGGTGGTGCCGGACAAGAAACACAACCAGCTCCGTGTCCTCATCGCTGAGCCGGTGATCGACGCAGAATTGCCGCGCATCTTCCATGCCAAGCAATGAATGATCGCCGCCACGCCCTTTCGCAATGTCATGAAACAGTGCCGCGATGTAAAGCAGCCACGGTCTCGCAAAGTTAGCCATCAACTGGCTGCAATAAGGGAATTCGTGCGCATGTTCTGGCAGCACGAAGCGGCGCACATTTCGGACGACAGTCAGGATGTGCTGGTCAACCGTGTAGACATGGAACAGGTCATGTTGCATCTGGCCGACGATGCTGCGGAAATTCGGCAGGTAGCGCCCCAGCACGCTGGTCTGATTCATCTGGCGCAGTGCATGAGTTACGCCCTTTGGCGCCTGAAGGATCAACAGGAAGAAGGCACGGTTGCTCGGATTGTGGCGGAAGGCATCATCGATCCGCAATCGCGCGTGCCAGACAGCGCGCAGCGTTCGTGCCGTCATGCCCTTCAGTTCCGGATTTTGCGCAAGCAGCAGGAAAACCTCCAGAACCGAAGAGGGAGTCCTTTCGAACAGATCCTCACGGGCAATGTCGAGCATGCCGTTCAATTCGCTGAAACGATCATTGATGGGAACCGCAACGGATGGCTGAGGGAAAAGCTGTCCTTCGATGTTCTGTAGCAGGATGGCATTCAGTTGCGTAACCGCTTTCGCCAGCCGGTAGTAGCGTTGCATCATCAGTTCGCTTGCGCGATGCGTGTTTGGGCCGACGCCGCTGGGCTTGTAGCCGAGGCGTTCGGCGACCGGTTCCTGCATGTTGAACAGCAGCCGGTCTTCCCGTCGACCCGCTTCGAGGTGCAGCCAGATGCGCATGTCCTTGAAAGCGCGCTCGCAGGTTGTCAGCTGATGCGCCTCTGCGGGTGTGATCATGTCGCGCTTTGCCAGCCCGGCCCAGGATTTCCCCAGTCTGGCCGCTCTTGCGATCCACAGAATCAATTGCAGGTCCCGTAGTCCGCCCGGGCTTTCCTTGCAGTTCGGTTCAAGGCTGTAAGGCGTGTCCTCAAATTTGACATGGCGCTGGCGCATCTCAAGGGTTTTTGCCTGGAAGAAGGCAGGCGGATCCATCTGCTCCCGGTAGCGGGTTTGCAGTGACTGGAATAACTGGAGGTTTCCGGTAATCAGTCTTGCTTCCAGCAGCGATGTCTGAATGGTAATGTCCTTGGCCGATTCATCGAGACACTCGTCGACCGTACGGATGCTGTGTCCGATTTCAAGACCGAGATCCCATAGCAGGGGAATCAGCTTTTCCAGTTTTGACTGCAATTCGGTATCCGGCGCCTCGTTCAGCAGGAGCAGCAGGTCAACATCGGAGTAGGGGAAAAGTTCACCGCGACCGTATCCGCCTACCGCGACCAGCGCGTGTCGTTCAGGCATTTCTAATGCGCGCCACGCTTCAGCCAGCGCAACATCCACAATTTGATGCAGTCTGGTCAGCAATTCTTCGGGGACGCCACTGGCCTGATAGGCAGCAATGGCCTGCTGCCGCCCGGCCTTGATGTTTTCTCTTAAAGTTGTCGCCAGCGGTTTCACGGTTTATTGGCGCCCGCCAGAATCCAATCAGGCGGTGGCGGCATTTGCGGAGAGACGGTCAGCACTTCAAAGCCGGTTGGCGTGACCAGAACCGTATGCTCCCACTGTGCCGAAAGACTGCGGTCTTTGGTCTTGATGGTCCAGCCGTCGCCGGATTCCCGGATATCGCGTCGTCCTGCATTGATCATCGGCTCAATCGTGAAAATCATGCCGGGTGCCATTTTCGCCAGCGTGCCCGGCTTGCCAAAGTGCAGCACCTGCGGCTCTTCGTGGAAGGATTTTCCGATGCCATGTCCGCAGAATTCACGCACGACGCTAAAACCATTCTTTTCGGCATGCTGCTGGATGGCATAGCCAATGTCGCCGAAATGCCCACCCGGCCTGACTTGCGCAATGCCGATCCACATGCATTCGTAGGCGATCTGGTTCAGCCGGCTTGCCTGGATGGAGGGTTCGCCGACCACGAACATCCTGGTGGTGTTGCCATTGTTGCCATCCTTGCTGACGGTAATGTCGCG
>CAZAWA010000041.1:0-4581 GCA_964488675.1 uncultured Oxalobacter sp.
TCAGAGTCAAAATATCGCCAGCGATATTTGACTGCCGACCCCGGTTTTCCTGCGCCGACCCCGGTTTTCCCGCGCCGCCCCCGGTTTTCCCGCCTCGCAACCCTATCGTGCTGCCGCCTTCATCGCTGCGACAATCGCCATGGTTTCCACGCTGACGGTGGTCACGCGCGCGAGCAGGCTGGCGACTTTTTCCTTGTAATCGGCAAAGCGGTAAGTATCAAACTTTTCGCGGATGGTCGGGTCTTTCGGCTTCTTTTCCTTGTGCTGATCCAGCACCCACTCCAATGCGCTGCGGTTGCCCAGTCTGTAGTCCCACGCCTGAGGCGGGATGCCGCTTAAAACGGTTTCGGAATCGAGCGTGATGGTGCCGGCATCGCGGTCGGCGCGCAGCATGGCCTTGGGCGACTGCCCCGCCTTGGCCGCCTTCTCGTCCGTGATGTCGATGCGCTTGATCGGGAAAGGTTCAACCGACTCGTAACCAATGTGTAAATCCATCAGCGTCTTGCCCCAGTCCGCCCAGCGCCAGAAATCCGCATAGAACGGAATGCGCGGGAATTCGCGCCGGAGGTTCAGTGCGTATTTGTCGCGGTAGACGGGGTCATGCAGCACCGCATAGCAGTAATGGAAGATGGCTTCCTTGGTGATTTTCCTTGCGCCTTTGCCCTTGCCGATCTCGTCTTTGTAGTGCGCGGTGAATTGCTTGAGACCCCAGTCGGTGATGTTGTCCTGGCGGTTGCCTGCTTCATCGTAAATATGCAAACCCAAGCATTGGTTCGCGTCAAGCGACAATACCGTCAGGCTTGGAACCGTCTTTGTAGCAAACGCACTGAAATCTAAACGCCCGCCAGTTGTAAAGCAAATGGCAGGCTGATTAGAATCTTGTGTTGGCCAGATGAAAGGTGTTTGATACTGGAATTCATTTAGAGACTTGTCGAAATAAACTGTTTTTGAAACGAATGGACGATACAAACTTTGACGCAAATTTTCACGCTTAAATTCAAGCGGCTGTCCTCTTTTAAATTGCGCTTTAACAGCACGAGTCCATTTAATCGAATTGTCCAGCATCTCCTCCAATTTATCGTTGCCGAGAAATTTTTTCAGACGCCCCAATTCTTGGTTGTAAGTGCCTACGAGAAATTTCACTTTTGCTTCGACTTGCTTCGGATCATCGTCATAGACCCACTCATCACGATTCGTGACTACCCCCAACGAAAACAGCTTGAAAATCGCTTTTTCCTTGCCCTGCGTCTTCGCCGCCTTGGTTTCCTTGCTCGCCAGCGGGATCAACGAATCGAAGTCGTTATTGGTCAGGTTGATCCAGTTGCCATTGTTATCCGGCTGCACTTCGTCAAACGGCAGGCTGCGCATCGGATGCCCGGCGAGGAAGGCGAGTTTTTCTTCCGCCGTTTCCATCTCCGGGCGGCGCAGGTAAAACACCCGCGCCGATTTTGCGTCCTTGCTGCCTGCAACGCGCTTGATCATGAAGCTAATCGCCACGCCGGTCTGGATGCCGAAAACATTGTGCATGGTACCGCTGAGCCTGGGATTGGCGCGCACATCGCCGCCGAGATCGACGATGTAGATATGGCTGAATTCCTGCGCGACCGTCTTGCGAAAGCCGTCGAAAGTGCGGCTCTCGACAAAGCTGCGGTTGCTGATGAAGGCGAGGATGCCCTTCTCGCTCAACCTGTCGCTCGCCCAGCGGAAAAAGCGCGCATACATGTCGTAGAGCTTGGTTTTTTGCGCAGTGCTGGCGTGAATGTAGGTCTGGCGGATGCGCGCGTCGATGTCCTTGTACGCCCGGTTTTTGTTGTTGTCGTTTTCGTTGGCCTGGTTGGCGTTGTACGGCGGGTTGCCGATCACCACGCTGATCTTGCGGCTGTTCTGTCGTTTGATGCGGGCGACATTTTCTTCGCTCACGCTCCCGAAGAGCGAATAACTACTCTGCAAGTCGCCAGGCAAATTCTGGTTGGCAATATTGTCCAGCGTATCGACGAAGCACAGATTGGGAAATTCTTCGTAGTGCCCGGTAATCGCGGCGTAGGTCGCCTCGATATTGAGATTGGCGACATAGTAGGGCAGGATCGCGACTTCGTTGGCGTGCAGTTCTTCGCGGTACTTGTGTTTGAGCTTGGCGGGCTGGCCGCGAAAGTGCTCCAGCAGTTCGCAGATGAAGGTGCCCGTGCCGGTCGCCGGATCGAGAATTTGCACATCCTTGTCAATCAGGTTCTTGCCGAAGTGCTGCTCGCACAGCCAGTCGGCGCCGTCGATCATGAAGCGCACAATCTCGTTGGGCGTGTACACCACACCCAGCCTGTCCGCCGCCTTGGCGTTGTAGACCTTGTAAAAGTTTTCGTAAATCGCCTTGAGGAAGGTTTGCTTTTCGCCGTGGCTGCCGATGTGGGCGGCGGCGGCGCGGATGGCGGCGTAATAGGTTTCCAGCCCCTTGAGTGTCTGCTTTTTGAGGTTGCCGGTAAAAAATTCGTTTTCCAGCGCGTACAGTTCCTTTGCGACATTGTTTTCGCGGTGGAAATCGCTGTCGAACACCTTGCTGAAAATTTCTTCGGTCAGAATGTGCTGGATCAGCATTTCGCGCACATCAGCGTCGTTCAGTCCGGGGTTGATCGCTTCCTGCGCGTGCTCGAGAAATTTTTGCGCAGCGGCACGAAAAGCCGCGTTGTTTTTTTCCTGCGCGTCGATCATGTCGCGCAGCGCGCCGAGCACAGCGGGCAGGTCGTGCTTGAACTGCTCGACCGCCGAGCGGAAGCCGGCGATTTCCGGCCGCTCGAAACCGAAGAAAAGGTTGAGCAGTTGCGCCAGCTTTTTGGTGTCGGTCATGTCGCAGCGCAGCACTTCCTGCCGGCTTTGCACCAGTACGGCGGTGACATCGTCGCTGAAGATGATGTTGTCCTGCGGGTAGCCGCGCCTGAATTTCTTTTCGATCTCGCCGTCGAGGCCGTCGTTGGCGTCCTTGGCTTCCCAGTAGCCGAGCGGCATGCGCAGCTCGTGCAGCAGCGCGCCATCGACATTGATATTGGTTTTGGTGGCCGTCTTGAGCGGGTATTCGGCGAGGAAGACGAGGTTCTTGCTCTTGCCCCAGGCCTTGAGCATGTCCTTGAAGGCTTCGCGGACAATGGTTTCCCGCTTGCTGCCGCTGATTTTCTTGATGAGATCGAGTTGCTGGAGGTATTCGTTGATGAGAATCTGGCTCATGGCGGGCAGTCTGGATTCAGGTCACTCGCCAGAGTAAAGCATTCTTGATGGCCTTGCACATTTATTTATTTCGCGCGTGGCTGGATTTTCTGACGCCGGGAAACGGGGTCAGCAGGAAAACCAGGGTCGGCGCAGTGAAACAGGGTCAGGGGGTTTTTTTGCGCAGCGAAAATTATGCTGACCCCGAATTTTCTGAAAAAGCCCGTGCGGCAGACCGGACGGGCTTGGTGGGGGCAGAAAACCTATTTTTTTGCGCCCTGCCGATCCTTGAGCGCCTTGGCGACCAGCTCATCCATGATTTGCAGCGTGGCGGTGCGCAGGCCGGATTCGGTTTGTTCCACGCCGGGCCGCTTGAGCGCGTGCGACGCCGAGGTAAGGTAGCGGCCGTCAAGGGCGATGTTCGGCACGCTGTCGATCCGGTATGCCGCCTGCAGCTGGGTGGCATTGCGCACCTGTGACTGGACGCTGAAGGAGTCAAACAGCGCCTTGAACTTGACCTTGTCGATACCGTGTTGCGCGACAAAGGCGGTGATCTCCGCCTCGCTGCTCAAGGCGCGGCGCTCATCCTGCACGGCATGAAAGATTTTCTCGTGCAAGCCTTCCAGCTTTCCCATGGCCTCGAGGGCGTAATACATGCGCTGTTGCGACTCCATGTTGTCGCGGAAGGCGACCGGAACGCGTTTGAAGATGACCTTGCCCGCATTTTTTTTCGCCCATTCAGTCAGCAGCGGATCGAAGGTTTTGCAGTGGGAGCAGAAGTAAGCAAAAAATTCAAGAACTTCAATCTTGTTTCCCTGCGGTGTCGCCAGCGGCACAGACAGCTCCGAGTATTCGCCGGACGCGGAGAGCCGGGGCGCGTTGGCCGGCGCCGCTTGCGTGGAGGCAGGTTTATCCGTGGGGGCAGCCGGCGCGGCGCTTGCTGCGGGCTTGTCCGTTGCGGGTTTGCAAGCGGAGAGTACGGCCAGGAAAACGGCAGCCGTGACGGCCAGTCTGAACAAAGGGTTCATTTGTAGGTTTCAAAGTGGACTATTTTTGAATGCGAATAACGGCCGCATTGATGCCGCTGTCTGTCAGCTTGCCGCGGACTCGGGTCATGGTGTCGATGTTCGAGAAGGGACCAATCCGGACGCGATAGAGCGGGCCGCCCTGAGAGGTGGCCTCGGAAATTCTTGCCTCAAATCCGGTCAGGGCGAGTTTGGCGCGCTCGCTTTCCGCGTCGGCGGCATCGCGGTAGGCATTGGTTTGCAGATAGTAGGCCCACTTGTCCTCGGACGGCTCCTTCCTGGCAGGTTCAGCCTTGGCAGCGTCTGCCTTTGCGGCTTCGGCCTTGGCCGAACTTTGCTTGGCGGCATCAGCTTTGGCGGCATC
>CAZAWA010000041.1:4681-17849 GCA_964488675.1 uncultured Oxalobacter sp.
TTGGCGGCATCAGCTTTGGCGGCATCGGGTTTGGCGGCATCGGGCTTCTTCTGCTTTTCAGCCGATTTGTCTTCGGCTTTTGTCTCCTTCTTGCCGTCGCCCTGGACATCGGGCGTCTCGCCTTCCTTGGTGAACGACTTGGCCGCCTCTTTGGCAGCGGCATTGTTGCCGTACAGCGGCTTGTTCGGATCAGCGGTCTGCGAAGCGGTCGGATCGGAAATTTTGCCTTGTTTTGCCTGCTTGCTGCTTAGGGGGACAGCCGATTTTGTGACCACCATGGCGACCACGACGGCGATGGCCAGACCGACAATCAGCCCGACGATAAAGCCAAGAATCGTGCCACCCCGTTGATGGAAAAGTCGTTTCATATTGCTTCGTTCTCCGCTTACATTCTGTCTGGCGCTGACACGCCAAGCAATCCCAGCCCGTTGCGCAACACCTGCCTTGTCGCACACATCAGGGCCAGCCTCGCCATTTTAACCGCTTCCTCGTCTACCAACACCCGTTCGGCGTTGTAATAGGCGTGCAGATCTGCAGCCAGTTCGCGCAGGTAGAACGCGACCTGATGCGGTCCCAGTTCTTCCAGCGCGCGCGAAAGCGCTTCCGGATAGTCAGCCAGTTTCGCGAGCAAGGCAAATTCGCGCGGGTGAGTCAGTGGCGACAGGTCCACCGTGTCGAGCATCGAATCGTCGCCGCCCCACTGCGCCAGCACCGAGCAGATGCGGGCATGGGCGTACTGGATGTAATACACGGGATTTTCTTCTGATCGTTCCAGCGCCAGATCGACATCGAACACGAATTCCGTGTCGGCCTTGCGCGAAATCAGGAAAAACCGCACCGCATCGCGGCCGCGCACGGTGTCGCCGCCACCCGACCATTCGATCAGGTCGCGCACCGTCACATACGAACCGGCGCGTTTGGAAATTTTTACTTCGGCGCCGTTTTTCATCACGGTGACCATCTTGTGCAGCACATAGTCCGGATACGCGGGCGGAATGCCCAGCTCGACCGCCTGCAGGCCGGCGCGCACGCGCGCGACCGTGCCGTGATGGTCGCTGCCCTGCACATTGATCGCCTTGGCGAATCCGCGCTGCCATTTGCTGATGTGGTAGGCGACATCCGGCACGAAATAGGTGTAGGTGCCGTCGGACTTCATCATTACGCGATCCTTGTCGTCACCGTAGTCGGTGGTGCGCAGCCACAGTGCGCCACCCTCTTCGTAAGTCTTGCCGACCTTTTTCAGCGACTCGACCGTCGCGTCAACCTTGCCGTCGACATACAGGGAGGACTCCAGATAATAATTGTCGAAGCGGATGCCGAAGGTTTGCAGGTCGATGTCCTGCTCGCGACGCAGGTAGGCGACGGAAAACTCACGGACGGATTCAATATCCTCGACGACACCGCTGGCCGTGACGGGTTTGGAATCGCGTGCCTCGACGGTCTTTTTGGCGAGAAAGTCGGCGGCAATGTCGGCAATGTAGTCGCCGTTGTAGGCGTCGGCCGGCCACAATGCATCGCCCGGGTTCCAGCCGCGCGCGCGGCATTGCACCGAATGGGCGAGGGTGGCGATCTGCACGCCAGCGTCATTGTAGTAAAACTCGCGGGTCACGCTGTAACCCTGGGATTCCAGCAGCGCGGCCAGCGCATCACCGAGCGCACCCTGGCGGCCATGACCGACATGCAGCGGTCCGGTCGGGTTGGCAGAAACGAACTCGACCATCACTTTCCTGCCTGCGCCGACATCGCTCTTGCCATAGTTTTCAGCCAGCCGTAGGGCCGTGCGGATCACCCCTTGTTTGGCGGCGGCGGCGATGCGCAGGTTGATGAAGCCGGGGCCGGCAATCTCGGCCGACTCGACCAGCTCCTTGCCAGCCGGATTGGCCAGAACGGAAGTGACGATGGCTTGCGCCAGTTCGCGAGGGTTTTTCTTGAGCGGTCTGGCAAGCTGCATGGCGACATTGCAGGCGATGTCGCCGTGCGCCGGATCGCGCGGTCGTTCCAGCGCAATGTTCGGGGTCAGGCCGCTATCGGCCAGCATCGGGCGCAAGGCTTCTTCGAAGAGGCCAGCGATTTGCTGTTTTTGTTGGGCAAGCATGAAGAAGCTGGAGGCGGAAAGCCAAACTGGGAATCAGACTCGCATTATACTGGTTTGGCGCAGCGGAGTTGTGTCTTGTTCATGCGCAGCAGAGCGAAAAGCCCCCTGTCAGGGGGGCTTGGGTGAAGCATCGCCGGAGGCCGGTCAGCCAGAAAATTACGGGGTCGCGGCGGCCGGAGCGTGGTGGCGCTGATGCTGACCCTGGTCACGGCCATTCTTGCGGCCATGTCGCGGCCCCATCATTTCAGCGTCAAAGATTCTTTGCTGCTCCGGGGTCAGCACGGCATAGAATTTTTTCAGTTCAACGAGCCGCGCGGTCATATGCGCCTGCCGTTCCTTCATCATGCCGATCATTTTTTCCATGCGCTCCGGGGCGGACAGCTTCAGCATATCGTCGCGGTTCATGCGCATGCCCATGGCGGGCGACGCCTTGCCTGCAATGAATTCTTTCCAGGCAACTTCCTGCTCTGCATTCAACTTCAGCTTGTGATGAAGCGCCGTGTGATGCCGATCCATGCGCGCCTTCATGCGCTCGGCAGATTTTGCGCCGTTCGGGCCATCCGCGCCCATCATGCCCATGCCGCGGCCTTGTCCCATTTGATCGCACATCGTCGCGTCAGCCGCAACGGCGGAAGCGCCGATGCCGAGAGCCATGGCCGCTACAAGTAAATGTTTGTGAAAACCTTTCATGTCTTCTCCTTTAATGTTCAGGCGGAGCGCGACGGCGCTCCGTACGGGAACAGTATGGGGATGGATTCTGTGCGCTGGGTGACCAATGTGTAACGGGATATTGCAATTGCGCAAAAAAAGGCAGACTTTCGTCTGCCTTCTGGTGCGCAAAATGGAGAAATTACTCGAAATGGTTGGTCAGGTGTCCGACGCCGTCGATGATGACTTCAACGGTGCTGCCTTCTTTCATCGATCCGACGCCGACCGAGGTGCCGCAAGAAATGATGTCACCCGGCTGCAGCGTCATGTCCTGCGAAATCATGCTGACCAGCTTGTGCGGGGGGAACACCATGTCGCTGACCGGATAGTTCTGGCGTTCCTGACCATTCAGGATGGTGCGGATGACCAGTTTGGTCGGATCATCGATGCCGGAGACGATGCCGGGACCAAAGGAACCAAAGGTGTCGAAACCCTTGGCGCGGGTCCATTGCGCGAAAGTCGGGTCTTTCTGGATGATTTCACCGGCGGTCACATCGTTGCTGCAGGTGTAGCCGAAGATATAGTCCTTGGCTTCCGCCTCCGAGACTTCCTTGCAGCGCTTGCCGATCACGATGGCGAGTTCGCCTTCGTAAACGACTTTGCCGTCATAGGTTTTTGGCTTTTTCACGGTGTCACCTTCGCCGATGAAGGCAGTGCCCGGCTTGAGCAGGTAAAGCGGCTCTTTCGGGATCGCAACGCCCAGGCGTTCGGCCAGTGAATAAAAGTTGTTCCACAGCAGGATCATTTTGCTTGGCGTGCACGGGGTCAGCAGTTTTACCTGCGCGCGGCTTACTTTTTCGCCGGTAGGCGATGGGTTGTCAAACATGTTGCCGCTGTGGACAGCGATTGTGTCGCCGTCGAGCGTGCCAAAACCCTGTTTGCCACCCTGTTCAAATCGTACCCAAGTTTTCATGCAGTTCTCCAATGGTTATGGGGCGCAGCGTGGCGCCGTTATGTGGATCCGTCGTGCGGAAATGATTGTTGCGTCGGCAGCGTCAGGGCGCTGAGATGACGACCGATTGAATCGATGGGCTCAATTCTAGCGCATATATGGGGTGATTTGTACGCCGTTCAGACGCACGGGACACAGCACCGCCACGCCAGGGGCGCTGTACCGCGTTTAGCCGTCTGTACCAGCGGATTATGCGAATTTGTTCAACAATTCGGCCAGCCGCTTGACGCTGTCGGCATTTTCGCCAGAACTTGCGGTGGCACTTGTTTGCGTCACCATCGCGCCGGTCAGCAGCGTCACGAATGCGCGATCCAGCGCCTTGCGTGCCGCCGACATCTGCTGGGCTACGCCGTCACAATCGGACGGTGCGTCGGCCTTGGCGACCAGCTTCTGGATGCCGCGCAACTGGCCTTCGACACGCGCCAGGCGGTGCAGCAAGTCTCTCTTCTGGTCTGCGCTCAGGGCGGCGCCCTGAACGATTTGCAAGGATGAATCAGCCATGGTGAACTCCTTCGCCTGGTGTGGATTGGATACTGTACAGGAGTATGGTAACACTTAAATGGCGGAATCTATCAATACCAAAACAAGAGTTCTTTCCAGGTGCCCTTTCGTACCAGTCAACGGTGCGAAATGATCAGGCGCGGGCTTGCGCCCGCGCCCATCGCAAGAAAAGTGTGCCGCTTCAGCGACTTCTATAGCACCGTCACCACTGAAAAATCACTTGCCTGCAGCGCGGGACGGCCCGTCAGGGTGGCGAACTTGATTGCCGCTTCTGCGCCATTGCCATCCGCGTCATAAAACAGATTGCCGGTGGCGGTATCGTAGACGATGTGCTGGTCGGCATTCGACGCAACGGCGGCAGCGCCAGCACCAGACGCAAATTCGGCAGCAACCAAAGTGCCAGATGTCAGAGCGGAGAAAATGGCTGTGTCGAGCTGGATTTTGTCCGTACCGGAAAGGAAACCCTTGATCGTGTCGATATTGGTTACCCCTGGTGCTGTATCGAAGACAAAAATGTCGTTGCCCGAACCGCCATCCAATACATCGTTGCCCAAGCCACCAGTGAGTGTGTCATTGCCCAGACCACCAGTGAGCGCGTCTTTACCGATACCGCCGGTAATCTGGTTGTCGAGCGCATTGCCCGTCCCCTTGAAGGTAGCAATACCCTCATAGATCAACTTTTCGACATGGGCAGTCAGTGTGTAGCTGGACAGCGCGGTATGGACGGTGTCGTTGCCCTGGTCAGCCAGCTCGGTAACGACATCACCCTTGTCGACATAGTAGGTGTCATTACCCTCACCACCCAGCATTTTGTCAGCCCCCAACTTGCCGTCGAGAATGTTGTCGCCGCCATTGCCGGTAATGACATTGGCCAGTTCGTTGCCATTGCCATCAATGTCGTCGCTACCCGTCAGTGTCAGCTTCTCGAAATGGGACAGCAGGGTATAGCCATTCAGATCGGTAAGAATCGTGTCTGCTCCCTGCTTGGCAAGTTCGGTAACCTGATCGTCGATGCTGTCGATGACATAGACATCATCACCCAGACCGCCCGCCATGGGGACATCGTCGTCGAAATAATCAGCATAGATGGATGGCTGGTTCAGAAAGAGATCTTTGAAAATGCTGGCGCGGCCCCGGTCAGCAAACACGACATCTTCCAAGTCGTAAGCGGTTATTTGAACCAGTCCCGTGTCA
This sequence comes from uncultured Oxalobacter sp., assembly GCA_964488675.1. Taxonomy (GTDB): domain Bacteria; phylum Pseudomonadota; class Gammaproteobacteria; order Burkholderiales; family Burkholderiaceae_D; genus QZKY01. The sequence continues at coordinate 10,132 of CAZAWA010000041.1, forward strand.
TGGCTTTTCACCACCAGCTTGGTTCCAAAGCTGTCAATCGTATAATCTTCGTACAAACCATCCAGCACCAGCGTGTCCTGCCCCGCCCCGCCATAGATCGTGTCAACGCCACCCGTGTAGGTGAAGGTGTCGTTGCCGTCGCCGCCGGTGAGTTTGTCGTTGCCGTTGCCACCGGTGATTTGATTGTCCAGCGCATTTCCGGTGCCTGTGAAAGCAGCTGAACCCTCGTAAATCAGGTTTTCAACATTCGCGGCCAGTGTGTGACTGGCGAAGGTGGTGTAAACCGTGTCGTTGCCTTGACCAGCCAGCTCCGTAACCTTGTCACCTTTGTTGTCGACATAGTATTGGTCATCGCCTTCACCGCCGGTCATCGTGTCAGCGCCCGCACCACCATCCAGCAGATTGTCAGCAGCATTGCCGATCATGGCATTGTTCAGCGCATTGCCGAAAGCTTCGACCGTGCCATAACCCAGTTCGCCACCGGCCTGTGCATCCGTAACGCCAGCGTCTATCGTAAGGTTCTCGACATGGTCAGCCAGTTCGTAACCATCCAGTTTTGCCATAACGGTATCGGCACCCTGGTTTGCATTTTCCAAAATGGTATCGCTGTCGTTATGGACCACATAGGTGTCGTCGCCCAGTCCGCCCGCCATGGCAATGTTGTCATCCCAGGCATTGCCGTCAAAATAGTCATCAAATTTGGTGGGGGAATTTTCCAGCGTTTCAGCAATGCTTTTCGTGCCGTCGTTAAATTCAATGAACTCAACCGTTGAGACGGTAATGACATTCAGCGGATTGGCTTTTTCGGTAATGGTGAACGAGGTTGCCGTTGGGCGGGCATAGGCATAGTCGCCATGATTGCCGTCAAGGATCAGGGTATCCGTGCCCTTGCCGCCGACAATGCTGTCGATACCGCCGCCGGCGCTCAAAATGTCGATGCCATCGCCGCCGTCCAGCTTGTCGTTGCCCAAACCACCATACAGCGAGTCGTTGCCCAGACCGCCGTTAAGGGTATCGTTGCCGGCAAAGCCCTGCAGGATGTCATCTCCCGTAGTTCCCTTCATCACATCGTTCCCGGACAGGGTGCCCGCGACAAAATCGTCGAAACTGGTGTAGGCATCGAGGGTGGAAAGACTAAGCTTTATCCCCGTAAACGCACCTGTACGACCACCAGCATCTTCAAAGCTGAAAGATGTGATGTATCCTGTGAGGCCTACACCGTCAAATGTGATTTTTCCCTTCAGGTCGACAAAGCCATCGCCGAAATCATAATAAATATGGGTGATGGTTCCCGTTCCACTGCCGTAATCCACTCTCCCGTCCATGCTCAGCGTTAAGTCATCAATCGTGGCCGAGATATGGGTGATATATCCACTAACAGCGCCGGAATTAAGATTTACCTTGAGAGTGCCCAGATACTCGAAATGCGAGCTGGGATAGTACGGCGAATCAAGAATGACATCGGAAATGCTTACCATATCACCGCTGATTTTGACATGTGCCTCAAGTGTTGCTCCGTTGTATAGGCTGGCGGTCAGCAAATGAGTGGTTTCGTCGTAGCTAATGGAGTTTTCATCGAGGCTATACAAATCCAGCCAGCCTGCTGTATCGTATGCGTACTCCTCAGCGAGCCCACCCAGATTTTCGGGGTACTCCAGGGATGTTCCAAGCCAGTTGCTTATATACAGTGCCATGATCAAGCCTTATCAGTAGTAGTCCAAAAGGGGAGGGTAGATGAAATAAAAGCAATATTTGGCATGCTAACTGGCAAATAAAGCAAGTGGCAATAGAAATAATCAAAATTTAGAAAATTAATTAATTGACATCAGGAAACCTTGCTGTGCGGACACCCGGCGAGCAGCAGGCGACCCGCCCTGGAATGCGCACCTCCACAAGAGTGGGCTAAAGACGGAGAGGGCGCACACACAAAGGCTGCTCCCTAACGACAAAGGCACGCGCTCCCGCGCGTGCCTTTGCGTGTTCGACAAGGCGAGACATCGATCTACATCTGCGCGATCATGACATCGCCAAATTCGGAAGTACTGACCTCGGTTGCATCCTCCATCAGGCGCGCGAAATCATTGGTGACCTTGCGGGTGGCGATGGCATTTTGCATGGCGTCGATCACGATGTCGGCCGCCTCCGCCCAGCCCATGTGGCGCAGCATCATTTCGGCTGACAGGATGACCGAGCCGGGGTTGACTACATTCTTGCCGGCCAGCGACGGCGCGGTGCCGTGGGTGGCCTCGAAAATGGCGACCGAATCCGAAATGTTCGCCCCCGGCGCGATACCAATGCCGCCGACCTGCGCGGCCAGCGCGTCCGAAATATAGTCGCCGTTGAGGTTGAGTGTTGCAATCACGCTGAAGTCTTCCGGGCGCAACAGAATTTCCTGCAGGAAGGCATCGGCCAGCACATCCTTGACGACGATTTCCTTGCCGGTGTTCGGGTTTTTCAGCACGCACCACGGACCCTTGCCGATCACTTCGGCGCCGAATTCCTGTTGCGCCACGGCGTAGCCCCAGTCGCGGAAGCCGCCCTCGGTGAACTTCATGATATTGCCCTTGTGTACCAGCGTGACCGACGACCTGTCGTTGTCGATGGCGTACTGGATCGCCTTGCGCACAAGGCGCTCCGAGCCTTCCTCGGAAACCGGCTTGACGCCGATGCCGGAAGTGTCGGGAAAGCGGATTTGCGTGACGCCCATTTCCTTTTGCAGAAAATCGATAAGCTTCTTCGCGCCATCGGAACCCTCCGGCCATTCAATGCCGGCGTAAATATCCTCGGTGTTCTCGCGGAAGATCACCATGTCGGTCTTTTCCGGCTCACGCAAGGGTGATGGCACGCCCTGAAAATATCGCACCGGACGCAGGCAGACATAAAGATCGAGTTGCTGGCGCATGGCGACATTCAGCGAGCGGATGCCGCCGCTGATCGGCGTGGTCAACGGGCCCTTGATCGATACGACGAAATCTTTCATCGCCTGCATGGTTTCTGCTGGCAGCCAGGTGTCGGAACCATAAATTCTGGTCGATTTTTCGCCGGCGTAGACTTCCATCCATTCGATTTTGCGTTTGCCGCCATAAGCCTTGGCGACGGCCGCATCGATCACTTTCAGCATGACCGGCATGACATCGACGCCGATGCCATCGCCCTCGATGTAGGGAACGATTGGATGGTCGGGCACGCTGAGCGAATTGTCCGGGTTGACGGTGATTTTCTGGCCCTCGGCCGGAATCTTGATGTGCTGGTACATGTAGTTCAACTCCAAAATGAAATGCGGAACATCTCATTGATCGTTTCGCATGCCCCTTCCCCCTGCCAGGGAGAAGGTCGGGATAGGGGTTGCGAGTCAGGTATTGTGCCGCGATTCATGCCTTCCACCCCCGCACGGGCCCTCCCACCTTACAGAAGGCGGGAAAATCAGACGAGCGCGCCTTCAGCATCGCCTTTGTCCTTGACCTGCTTGACCAGGTCTTCACGCTTGATGCCGAGCCACATGGCAATCGCGGCTGCGACGAATACCGACGAGTAGATGCCGAAGCAGATGCCGATGGTCAGCGCCACCGCGAAATAATGCAGTGTCGGGCCGCCGAAAAACAGCATCGACAGCACCATCAACTGCGTGCAGCCGTGTGTGATGATGGTGCGGGAAATGGTGCTGGTAATGGCATGATCCAGCACCTCGGTCACTTCGGCTTTGCGCATCTTGCGGAAGTTTTCGCGCACGCGGTCAAAGATAATCACCGATTCGTTGACCGAATAGCCGAGCACCGCCAGCACGGCCGCCAGCACGGACAGCGAAAATTCCCATTGGAAGAAGGCAAAAAAACCGAGAATGATTACGACATCGTGCAGGTTGGCGAGGATGGCGGCGACGGCGTATTTCCACTCGAAGCGGAAGGCCAGGTAAATCATCACGCCGATTACCACCATGGCCAGCGCCATCAGGCCATCGTGCGTCAGCTCGTCACCGACCTGCGGGCCGACAAATTCGGCGCGCTGCTTTTTGGCCTGGGGATCCCTGGCCTGAAGAGCCAGCATAACTTTGTCGGTCTGTTCTGAAAAGGTCATGCCCTTTTGGGGCGCCATCTGGATGATGACATCCTGTGCGCGACCGAAGCTTTGCACCTGCGTGTCAACAATGCCCAGCTCAGCGATCGTCTTGCGGATGTCCTGGATGTCGGCGGCCTTCTGGTAACTGACTTCCAGCACCGTGCCGCCGGTAAACTCCACCGACAGGTGCAATCCCTTTTGCCACAGGAAAAATACGGCGGCGACAAAAGTCAGCGCTGATACGACATTGAAAATCAGCGCATGGCGCATGAAGGGAATGTCTTTTTTGATGCGGAAGAACTCCATCTTGAATCCTGTTCTATTGGCTCAACAAATAAGTGAACTTGTCAGTATGCATGCCGTTATTCGCCCGGTTTCCAGATTTGGCCGATTGAGACCGACTCCAGCTTTTTCTTGCGTCCGTACCAGAGGTTGACCACGCCGCGCGAAAAGAATACGGCCGAGAACATCGATGTCAGGATGCCGAGCACATGCACTACGGCAAAGCCGCGCACTGCGCCCGACCCGAAGGTCAGCAGCGCCAGACCGACGATCAAGGTCGTCACATTCGAGTCGAGAATCGTGGCCCAGGCATGATCAAAGCCTAGCGAAATCGCCACTTGCGGCGGGTGTCCGGCCCGCAGTTCTTCGCGGACGCGTTCATTGATCAGCACATTCGAATCGATCGCCATGCCCAGCGCCAGCGCGATGGCCGCCATGCCCGGGAGCGTCAGCGTCGCCTGCATCAGCGACAGAATGGCTATCAGCAACAGCACATTCACTGACAGAGCCAACACGCTGAAGGCGCCAAACATCATGTAGTACGCAATCATGAACACCGCAATCGCAGCAAAACCGTACAAGGTGGCATTGAAGCCCTTGGCGATGTTCTCGGCGCCGAGTTGCGGGCCGATGGTGCGCTCCTCGATAATTTCCATCGGGGCGGCCAGCGATCCGGCGCGCAGCAGCAGCGCCAGATCGTTTGCGGCCTCGGCATTGCCCATGCCGGTGATCTGGAATCGCGCACCGAGTTCGCTGCGAATGGTCGCAACCGTCAGAACTTCGCCCTTGCCCTTTTCAAACAGCACTATCGCCATCAACTTTCCGACGCGATCGCGCGTCGCCTGTCGCATCTTGCGGCCGCCGTCACCGTTCAGGTCGATGCTGACAGACGGCTGCTGCTGTTCGTCAAAGCTGGCTGCCGCGTTCGATATGTAATCGCCGGTCAGGACCGGTTCCTTGTACAGCACCACCGGCGCGCCTTTTCCGACCTTGAACAGTTCGGAGGCGAAGGGCACGGCGGCCGATTCTTCCATGCCGCGCGTCACGGTTTCATCCACCATCCGCACTTCCAGCGTGGCGGTGCGACCGATGATGTCCTTGGCGCGCGAGACATCCTGCACGCCTGGCAACTGAACCACGATGCGATCCGCGCCCTGTTGCTGGATAATCGGCTCGGCCACGCCCAGTTCATTCACGCGCTTGGACAGTGTGGCGATGTTCTGCTTGACGCCGTCGTCGCGAGTTTGCTTTAGCGCTTCCGGTTTCAGCGTTACCACCAGCTTGAAATCCGAACCGTCCAACGCGTCAGCCAATTGCACTTCACCAAGCTGCGTCGTCAGCAGATCCTTGGCCTTCGCCCGGGTGGCGGCATCGGTGAAGCGGATTTCGATGTTGTCGCCGACACGGCTCAGGCCTGCGTGGCGAATGTTTTTGTCGCGCAAGTGTCCGCGCACGGCTGTCAGCAGACCTTGCAGGCGCTTGCTCATCACCCCCTTCATGTCCACCTGCATCAGGAAGTGCACGCCGCCGCGCAAGTCCAGTCCGAGGTACATCGGCAGGGCGTTGATCGATTGCAGCCATTTCGGCGTATTAGATAGCAGGTTGAAGGCGACAATGTATGACGGATCGGCCGGATCGGGGTTCAAGCCTTTTTCCAGCAGCGCCTTTGCCTTGAACTGGGCGTCGGTATCGGCAAAGCGCGCACGGATCGAGGCGTGGACGCCGGACTGCTCAAAGAAAATGCCGTCGGCTTTGAGGTCGCCCTGTTTGAGGATGGCATCGACTTGTGTCACCAGTTTCGAATCCAGCTTGAAAGTGGATTTGCCGCTGCTGATCTGTACGGCGGGGGATTCGCCGAAAAAGTTCGGCGCAGTATAGATTGCGCCGAACAGCAATGCGATGCCGATCAGAATGTATTTCCAGAGGGGATAACGATTCATGGTGTTTCGACGGTGGGTTAATCAGGCGCAGCAGGAGGGGGGCGGCGGCAACTGTTCGGGTGACTCCATGGTGCCCGGAGGCAGCAGGCTGGTGACGGCCGCCTTCTGGAACATGACAACGATGCCGGGCGAAATTTCGAGGTGCACGAAGCTTTCATCCAGGCTGGCGACTCGACCCATGATGCCGCTGGAAGTCAGCACTTCGCTACCGACAGACAGGGTTTCCAGCATTTCCTTTTGCTGCTTCATGCGCTTTTGCTGCGGCCGTATCATCAAAAAATAGATGAGCGCAAACATCAGCGCAATTGGCCACATGTCCATCAAATTAGAGCCTTCTCCCATGATTCCTCCGGTCAACAGTATGGTGTTCTGTCTATTGCGTTAAATAACTGAGCATTCTAGCACTTTGGGCCAATTTTTCCTGAAATCTGCGGTTCCTTACACGCCCCGCGCCCTTTCAGCGTGGAACCGCGCGACAAACTGCGCAAAGCTGCCGGTTTCGATCGCCATGCGCATTTCGCGCATCAGTTGCAGGTAGTAATACAGGTTATGGATGGTGTTGAGCCGCCCGCCCAGCATTTCCCCGGTACGATCCAGGTGGTGCAGGTAGGCGCGAGAAAATTGGCGGCAGGCATAGCAGCCGCACGACGCATCCAGCGGCAGTTCGTCATCGCGGTAACGCGCGTTGCGGATTCGGATGTCACCAAAACGCGTGAAGAGCCAGCCGTTCCGGGCATTGCGGGTCGGCATCACACAGTCGAACATGTCGATGCCCTGGGCGACGCTGGCGACCAGATCTTCCGGCGTACCCACTCCCATCAGGTAATGGGGCTTGTTGGCAGGCAGGCGCGGGCCGGTATGCGTCAGGATGCGGCGCATTTCTTCCTTTGGTTCCCCCACCGACAGTCCACCGATGGCGATGCCGTCAAAGCCGATATCGTTCAGACCGGCCAGCGATTCATCGCGCAAATCCTCGTACATGCCGCCCTGCACAATGCCAAACAGGGCGTTTGGGTTTTCCTCGCGCCTGAACTCGTCAATCGATCGCCGCGCCCAGCGCAGGGACAGTTGCATCGACTTGGCGGCTTCGTCTTTGGTCGCGGGGCGGTCGCCGATTTTGTAGGGCGTGCATTCGTCGAACTGCATCACGATGTCGGCATTGAGCACGCGCTGGATTTGCATCGACACTTCCGGTGACAGAAACAGCTTGTCGCCGTTGACCGGCGAGGCGAAGCGCACGCCTTCCTCGCTGATCTTGCGCATCGCGCCGAGCGAAAACACCTGAAAGCCGCCGGAATCGGTCAGAATCGGCTGGTTCCAGCCCATGAACCGGTGCAGTCCGCCGAATTTCTCGATTACCTGCAAACCCGGTCGCAGCCACAGGTGGAAGGTATTGCCGAGGATGATTTGCGCCTCTATTTCGTTCAGCTCCAGCGGCGA